>JAISMC010000167.1 GCA_031276965.1 Treponema sp. | reverse complement strand
GGCTTACAAAAAGGATGGTTATTCCCTTTTTGCGCAGATCCTTGATAACCGAAAACAGGACATTCACCTCTTTTCGGGTCAAGGATGAGGTAGGTTCGTCCATGATGATGAGTTGGGCGTTCAGGGCAAGGGACCGCGCGATGGCCACCAGCTGCCTGCCGGCGATTGAAAGGTCCGCCACCAGCGCCTCGGGATCAAGCCTTTCTTTTATGCTGTCCAGGGCCTTTTGGGCCGAGGCCCTGATTTTTTTCCAATCCACAAAGGGACGCTTGTTTTTTATGGTATCGTAAAAGGCGATATTCTCCGCCACGGTCAAACTGGGAAAAAGGCTTAGATCCTGATAGATCACGCATATACCGTTGCCCATGCTTTTTTTCGCGCCGGCTTTCAGGCGCCTTTTACCATGGATAAAGATCTCGCTTCCCTCATCGCTGTCAATAATACCGGCGATAATTTTGATCAGCGTGGATTTACCGGACCCGTTTTGTCCGACCAGACAGTGGATCTCCCCCTGATCAAGATCAAAGTCCATATCCTTCAGCGCGTAGACACCGCCGAAGGTTTTATTAACATGCCGCATTTCCAATAATTTACCGGCCATACTACCCCCATAAAACATACCGGTCCCCCCAGCGGGGAGGCCGGTACGGCCGCTTAAAATCCGAGGGACAGCGCGTTATCCGCGGTGATTACCAGGGTGGCGTCAAAGGCCAGGGTATTCCCCGTGATGGCGGGTTTCCCGATGCCGGGAATATCGATGTCGTTTATCGGCTTATTCTCAAGCAGATGCTTCGCGGCGAAAACCGACGCGAACCCTGAATCGGCGGGATTCCACAGATACCCTTCGGTGATCGAGCCTTCCTTAAGATATGGCGCGGCCATCTCCGGGGTTACGTTGCCCACCACGGCGACTTTCCCCGCCAGGTTCCTCTCTTTCAGGGCCTGGGCGGCGCCGATGGGTCCCAGGCTGCCGAACCCCAGAATTCCGGCAAGATCCGGATACGTGGTAAGCAGTTCCCGGGTCCTGGTATAGGCAAGTTCGGCGTCCTCCCCGCAGGGGATACGGTCGGTTACTTCCTTTAGATTCGGATAGTTGGACGCCAGATAGTCCCGGGCGATATCCGCCCAGGTATTATGCAGGGGAACCGAGAGGCCGCCCACATAGATCACATATCCGCCGCTTCCCCCCGAGGCTTTCGCCAGGGATTCCGCGGCGGCCTCGGCGAATTTTTTATTGTCGATCATCTCCACATCGGCGTTGGCGCCTTCCTGATCCGGTGATTCGTTGGCGATCACCACAATGCCCTTCTGACGGGCCCGGCCCAGAACGGGTTCCAGGGCCGTCGCGTCATTGGGGACCACCACGATGGCGTCCACATCCGAATTGATCAGATCTTCCACAATTTTAACCTGCTGGGCGGGGTCCGCCTCGGTGGGACCCGTTACATAACCGTTGACTCCCAGCTCGGAGGACGCGCGTTTAACCCCATCCTCAAAGACGTTAAAAAAGGGTATCCCCACGATCTTAACCACCACGGCGATGGTGTATTTTTCATCCGCGGCGGCGGGTGAAGACGAAGCGGGCTCGCCTGATTTATCGCAGCCGGTCAATATAAGGGCAAGCGATAAAATCCCAGACAGGATACTCATTTGTTTTTTCAATTTGTCCTCCAAAAAACTTAATGATGATGTAAGAAGACATAAAAAACCGAAGTTTTTAAATGTCCTTATGATTTTACCGGAACCGGTTTTAGCCGTTCCGCCGGGATCAAATCGCTTTTACATGGGGTACCTCCAAATTTTTTTGAATGAGCGTTTCCGTTATTCCCGCGGCGGTCACCACATATTCCTCGCATTGGGCTCTGCGTTCCGCCGAATTCCAGTTAAAGGCTCTGGTCAGTATCCGGCAGCAGGCGGCGTTATGTTTCGCCCGGAAAAGCTCATGTAATTGATTGACCAGGGTAAAGGCCAGGCGTTCCGATTCAAAATTGCGGCTGCGGCCCGCCAGAAGGCTTATAACCATGATACAGCCGGTAAGGGCGCCGCAGGCGCAGCCCGATTCGCCAAAACCGGCGGCGAAGCCGGTGGTGATTTTGTAATCCTCCTCGGTATAGTCCAGGTTGTAGACCTCGTTGAAGGCCCGCAGCACCGATTCGCTGCAATAGGAACCGTTCCTGAAATAACGCAGGGAGAGAGCCACCGCCGGGGGGACGGTCCGGTCAAGGGTTTCTTTGATTTCCCTGTCAAGCCGCTTGATGTCGTCCCTGATGTCCGCCGCGAATTCCTCAAAGAGCCAGGTACTCAGATACCGTTCCCCCGAATCGGGGATGATCGTCAGGATCCGCTTGCCCGTATTCTCGGGACGTTTCGCCAGTTCCAGGGCGGCCCAGACATTGATTGCCCCCGAGATGCCGACCAAGAGTCCCTCCTGCCTGGCCAGGGACCGGGCGATCCCGGAGGCGTCGTCATCCACGGCCTTGATGATCTCGTCCACCACGGAAAGATCGAGTACCTCGGGAACAAAGCCCGCGCCTATGCCCTGGATCCGGTGGGGCGAGGCCGCTCCCCCGGAAAGGACCGCGGACTTGAAGGGTTCCACCGCGACCACCTTGATGTCCTTCTTCCGCTCCTTTAACACCTGTCCGACCCCGGTCAGGGTACCGCCGGTCCCGACCCCGGCGACAAAGATATCAATCTGTCCCTCCGTATCGTTCCAGATCTCCTCCGCGGTGACAGCGCGGTGTACCGCCGGGTTCGCGGGGTTGGAAAACTGCTGGGGGATGAAGGCGCCGGGAATAGAAGCCGCCAGCTCCAGGGCCTTTTTGACCGCCCCCTCCATGCCGTCATAGGCTTCGGTGAGGACTATCTCGGCGCCGAAGGCGCTTAAGATCTTACGCCGTTCCACGCTCATGGTTTCGGGCATGGTCAGGATCAGATGATACCCCTTTATGGCGCAGACATAGGCCAGGCCGATGCCGGTATTGCCGCTGGTGGGTTCTATCAGCGTGCCCCCGGGTTTGAGTTTTCCCTCCCTTTCGGCGGCCTCTATCATGGCCAATCCTATCCGGTCCTTGACGCTGGAAAGGGGGTTAAAAAATTCAAGCTTGAGCACAATCTCGGCGCCGTAGGGGTTGATCCTGTTAAGGCGTACCAGGGGCGTATTTCCGATAAGACCGGTCAGATCATCCGCGATTTTCATATCCCTTTTAACTCCTTACATTGAAAACTGAGCCCGTTCCATTATGTCGTCCTGTACTTCCTTTGCCAGAGGCACGAAGAGGGTACTGTATCCGGAAACCCGGACCAAAAGATCGCCGTAATCCTCCGGGTGCTGCCGGGCCCGGATATAGGTTTCATTGTCCACAAGATTGAACTGGACATGCTGACCGTATTTATCAAAAAGTACCTTGATAAGGGCGATGACCCGCGATCTTTCCGTCTCCGTGGACAGGGACTTTGCGGTAAGCCGCATATTTAATATGGCCCCCTTCTGGAACCAGAGACTCGGCATTTTGCCCACCGAATTTACGGTGGCGGTGGGCCCGTTCTTTTCACTGCCGTTATTCGGGGATATGCCATTGTTAAAGGGCTTGCCCGCTTTTCTGCCGTCGGGAGTGGCTCCGGCGAATTTACCGAAGGCAACATTACCGGTTACCGGCGTCTGGCTGATGGCGTAGCAGCACGGTACAGGACCCTTGCCGAACTTGGAACTCTTAAAATCATAACGGTAGCTCTTCCCGATGTACTCTATGACCGCCGCCGCCCATTTATCCGCTTCGTCAAGATCGTTGCCATATTTCGGCGCCTTATTGCGGAGTATCCAGTAAATCTGCCCGCCCGTCGGCGTGGTGGCATTGTCCTCAAAGTTGGTGGCCAGGGCATGCTGAAGCTGTTCCGCCGTGATGAGTTTTTCCTTGAATACGGCATACTCAATCGCCGCCAGGGAATCTCCCGCCGTTATGTTTCCCGCCGTCGGACCGCCGTCCACCGAATACTTGGAACCTCCCTCAACCAAATCAAGGCCCCGTTCAATACAATCCTCTATAAGGGCCGAGCGGAAGGGATTAAGGTCGTATTCCACATGCATGTAATCGTTGATATGCTCCGTCAGGACCTGCAGTTCCATATACCCGCGGAGCTGCTTCTTAAAGGCCTCCAATATTTCTTCGGTACTCTTAAAGTCCGAAAGGCTGCCGCTGCCGGGTATAACCGTAATACCCGTGTTAGGATCCCTTCCGTTGTTCAGGGTAAGTTCCAGTATCTTACCGATGCTCATCCACGGACCCTTGGCGGCAAAATCCCACTTGCCGGGGATCGACGCCTCTATACAGCCGTCGGGAACCCAGTTGTGCAGATCCTCCTTCTCGACGCCAAGATTCTCCAGGGTGCGCATAAAGGCCTTGTCATTATAAAACGCGGGCATTCCGCCGTTGTGTTTTGACAGGGCCGCCAGGGCGGCGTCCATAAATTTATCCGGCGTTCCGTCAAAATATTTGACCGATATGGAAGGGGTGAAGAGTTTCATCGACGCGCAGGCATCAAGGCAGATGTAGGACAATTCATTCACCGAATCCCGTCCGTTTTCGTCCTGTCCTCCCACGGCAAGATTAATAAACATCTGATACCCTAAAAAGAATTCCGAATCTCCCCAGGAACGCAGCTTATTCAGTTCATTACATTTAATAAAAAAAGCTTCGACCAATTCCAGGGCTCCCTCCCTGGTGATCCGTCCGCCGCGTTTATCGGCCTCGTAGAGTTTCCACAAAAATTGATCGAACCTTCCCAGGGATATGGCGTGGCCGTTGGTTTCAAGATGAATAGCAAGCAGAACCATCCAAACAGCCTGAATCCCCTCGTGGAAGGTCGAAGCGGGTTTCAGCGGAACCTTATCACAAATTCTTGCAATCTCAAACAGCTCCGCCTTTCGCTGGGGATTGGAACTTTGTTCCGCCAGTTCCCGCGCCTTTACGGCAAAACGGCGGGAATAGGCGGCGACGCTTTCCAGGGAGATGAGCATGGACTGCAGATTCCAATGTTTCTTGTACGCCAAAGGTTCGGTCAGATCCAGGGTTTTTATGCGCTCATTTATCCTGTCAATATAATATTCAAGCCCGTAATCAACAATCTTGCCGTAGTCCGCAACCACATTGCCGAAGCCCGCGGCGGAGACCCAGGTGTCGTCGATGGCGCCTATATCCCAGGCCTGATTGCATTTTTCCGGAAGGATCTTTCTGAAATTTTCGTAGAGTGTTTTTCCATGCCAGTATTTAAGGATTTCCAAAATTTCGTTTTTTACATCCTCCTCATAGTAAAACCTGTCGCCGGGCCGTTCGTGATACAGATAGGGTTTTCCGGCAAATTCCTCTTCTATCCATTTATATGAATACTCAGGAAAAATGGGCGCCGACTTCGGATGCTCCGCCTGGCTTCCGGCGATAAGCTCTTCCTCCTGCAGGTAGATATCGATGTTCTCCAATACATGCCTGAAAGCCTTGGCCCTTCTGAGGCCGATATACTCGCCCTCGGATTGGCGCATCGATTCGGTAAAGTATCTGGCGCGCTGCGCGCTGATCTTCGGCTTTGCTTCAAACAGCCTTTTCCTTAAATTCTGCGTCCTTTGACTCATAATTCTCTCCTTCTTTTCCGGCCCCGCGGCCGCCTAAAAATACCGCGGCAATTATAACCGCGCCTATAATAACCTGCTGTAGATAAAAGCATAGTAAGCCCGTTTTTCAGCATCCCCGGCGGCACTGCCCCAAGCAGAGTTCCGAAGACACTGCCCTTTCCGTACCGGCCCATCCGTTTTCCGGTACGGCCTTACAGATTCAATACCCCGCCGCATGCTGCGTCCGGAGATCACTTTGCGTCTATCGTAACTTCAAGCCCGTACTCTTTTCCGATAGTTTCGTAAAACGAAAGATCTCCGGCCTTTACGGGTTGAAGATCCTTCAGCTCATATTCTCTGCCCAGGGCGCCGTATTTACCCAAACCAAGCCGGTGGTAGGGCAGTATCTCAATATGATCCGGCCTTTTCAAATGCGCCGCAAAACCAAAGAGTCCGCGGATGCTTTTCTCATCGCCGTTAAATCCCGGTATGAAGGGAATCCTCAGCACCACCTTCGGTCCGCCCCGGGCGTCTATCTTCATCAGATTCCGGTGAATAAGACCGGTCCCCGCGCCGGTAAAGCGCCGGTGCCTGTCTTCATCCACATGCTTGATATCAAAATAAAGATAATCGATGGCATCCAGACTCCTTTCGATATTCTCCCAAGGCGCATGTCCGCAGCTCTCCACCGCAGTGGATATACCTCTTGATTTGCACGCCCGCAGCAAATTCCGGGTAAAAGCTCCCTGCAGAAAAGGTTCTCCCCCCGACAGGGTAACGCCGCCTCCCGAAGCCTTGTAGAAGGGGATGTCCCTTTCTACCAGTCCCATTATGTCCTCCACCGAACTATCCTCACCGCTCTCCTGCTGCGCCCCGGAAGCGCATCCCGAAAGGCACAGGCCGCAGTGGATACAGCGTTTGTGGTCCGTTACAAAACCATAGGCCGCATCCGCCAGTACCGCCCCCCGGGGACAGGCCTTTCTGCAGATCCCGCAGTTGATGCAGAGATTCTTAAAAAACAGTTTCTCCTTTTCCGGCCTTTGAGATTCGGGATTGGAACACCAAATACACCGCAAGCCGCAGCCTTTCAAAAAAATGACGGTCCGTATGCCGGGTCCGTCCCCGGCGGCATACCGTTCAACGTTAAAAACACATCCCCTATTTACATGCTTCGCAGAACGGCGGTTTCTCACTGTCCTGCCGTGGCCGTGGAGAGGATCATTTCGCAGCCTGTCCATACTGGTTGCTGAAAAACCTAAACATGTGGCCCACATCCGCTTCCGGAATAATCCTGGGTTCCAGGCCCATGGCTTTAACTTTAATATAAACCTCCGCCGCTTTTTCAAGAACGCCGCAGGCCTTAAAGGCCACGTCCATATTTTCACCGATGCACAATGCGCCGTGACTGGGCAGGAATACCGCCCGGTGTCCGTCTTCAATAACCTTTGAAATATGTTCCGCCAGAAGGGGCGTACCCGGAATAGCATATTCCGAACAGATTACCTCGCCGCCTATGGCTTGGGCAAACTCCTCCGTAATTACCGGAAGGGCAAGCTGGGCCACCGCCAATATGGTGGAATACATGGCATGGGTATGGATGACGGCGTTGACATGTCCGTTGCGCTGGTAGATAAGAAGGTGTATATCCTTCTCGATACTCGGTTTCCGGCGCCCCTTGATCCGCTTACCCATCGCATTAAAAACCACAATGTCGTTTTCCGTACAGTTCTCATAATCCATACCGCTCGGGGTAAGATATACATTGCCCGTTTCAGGGTCCCTCGCGCTGATATTGCCCCAGGTGGATACGGTTAAGGATAACCTTGACATTTTCTTACCCGCCTCAATGACAATTGTTTCGTATGACGGCATGTTATAGCCTCCTCGTTATGAAAAGAACTGTCCGGGAATATTGCCCGGACAGCCTTTTACCCGCTATGCTTAATTCTGAAACCGTTTCAGATATTCCGCATGCGGCGTTACTTCGCGTCGAAGTACCAAAAATCTAGTCCGCATACTTTTCCAGGTATGCCTTGTGTTCCGCCACATTTTCCTTGGAAATGACCCTGCACCCAGTATCAATTTCCAATTCGTAACCTTCGCCGCGAATTCTTTTTACTATATTCTCGACGGATAACTCCCCCATTTTTGCGGGATACTGCGCCACAGTACACAGAAAATCACCTGAATCAACAAGGTTCAACGCCTCACTTACCGCATCAAAACCAATTATTTTGATTTTTTCCTTCAGGCCGGCTTCTTCAACCGCACGGAGGGCGCCAATACCCATGTTATCATTAGAACAGAAAAACAGCTGCAAATCGGGATGTGCGCTAATGATATTCTGTGCCGCGGTGTACCCCTGATCAACCTCCCAGTTGGCGGTCTGTTCCGCAACGACCTTGATGGCGCTTCCGGCGCCATCTTTGAACCCATTCAAGCGATCCGATGTATTCTGATGACCTTCGATTCCGGTAAGAATAGCGGTAACATGACCGGCGGGAAGATTTGCCGCGGCATACTGTCCGGCCAACCTTGCTCCCTCATAGTTGTTTGTACCATAAAATGGTATTTCCAAACCGACACTCTTCACAATATCAGCATTAAGCCTGGTATCAGCGTTAATAACCGGAATTCCTTGTTCCTTACATTTCCGCAAAGCGCTTTCCAGGCCTTCGGACGAACTGGGGACAAGGATGATTCCATCCACATTGTTTGCCAGCATATTTTCAATAATTGTTAATTGCTGATCGGCACTGGCATGTTGATCCCCCGCTTGGACATCTATGTTTACGCCAAGCTCCTTTGCCTTTTCCTTGGCTCCATTCGCCAAAGTAACGTGATACTCATTGTTTAAGGTCATCCCTACAAATCCGAGACGGATGTCTGTAAGATCTTTGACGCCGCCGGCAGAACTTTCACCTTTCTTGGTACAGCCCATTGTCAATACAGCCAAAATGATGACAACGGCTAAAAACGACACTCTTTTCATACTTAACCCTCCATATAGAAATTGTTTTATCCTAAAAAGAAACAGGAATTAAAAACCCTTTCACGGCAATAACTTCGGGTTTTGAAAAAACACAGCCTCCCTTTCCCAAAATACCTGCCGTAAAACAGCGTCATTCCCTCTTTCTTTCTTTGGTCTTATCCGCAAATACCGCCGCTATTATCACAACACCAGTGATAATAGTTTGATAGTAGGTCGCAACATTGAGAATCTGTAACCCGCAAGTTAAGGATCCAAGAATCAGCGATCCCACTAATGTATTTCCAATTTTACCCTTGCCTCCCGACAGGGAAATACCGCCAATAACGGTGGACGCAATTGCATTCATTTCATATCCTGAACCGGCGTTTGGGTCGGCGTAGGTAAGACGAGAAAGCAAAAGTATCCCTCCGATTGCGGCAAACAGACCGCTGATAATATAAGCAGCGATCTCAACCCGCTGAACCCGTACTCCGGACAACCTTGCCGCATTTGAATTGCCCCCAATCGCATAGATATGACGGCCAAAACGCGTACCCCGCATCATCACGATAATTATAAAATAGAAAACAAAAACATAGATGACAGACAGGGGTACTCCAAAAAGTTTTGCATTCATAATATACCTTAGTTCAGGGGGGAAACCGGATATGGGCTTGCCGGAATTAATAAGCAGCGCCAAGCCCCGTCCTACCTGCATAAAACCTAATGTTGTAATAAAGGCCGGCACCTTACCAACGCTGATAATTACTCCGCTCGCAAAACCAAAGGCAATGCCGGCGATTACGGCCGCAATACATGCTGCCCAAATTGGATTTCCCGCCTTGATGATGAGCCCCGCAAAAATGCCCACAAAACCCACAATTGAACCCGCGCTAAGATCTATGCCGCCGGTCAGAATCACTATCGACGCACCAATGGCTATGACAGCTATAACTGACGATTGGGTGATGATATTTTGTATATTGTTGAATGTGAGAAAATTCCTTCCAACAATACGGCAAATCACCGTGAAAACCAATATAATAGCGACGGCGCCGACATACAGCGAAATTTCACTCAGGCCGGCTTTATTACTTTCCCGGGAGGGGGAAAAATTCGCTGATCTTTCAGCTTGCGCTTTCATATTCTTCATTCCCCCGCAGCATATAAGTCAAAATGTCTTCTTGTGTCAGGGCTTCGGTATTTTCAACAATAGAAACAATATGCCCCTCCTTCATAATAACAATCCGGTCACACATCTTCATGATTTCCGTCATGTCAGATGATATCATAATGACAGAAACTCCATCCTGAATCATTTCGTGCATAATATTGTAAATTTCATTCCGGGCTCCCACATCTATACCCCTGGTGGGTTCATCAAAAATATAAATATTCGCATCTGTTTTTAACCATTTGGCAATTACGACCTTTTGCTGGTTTCCTCCGGAAAGATTTTGGACAATATTATGGTGACCATGAGTATGGATGTTCAGTTTTTTTATGATTTCCTTTACCATGGCTAAAATATTTTTCCAGTTGAGCAATAATTTCCCATAACTTGCCAGACTTGGCAATGCTATGTTTTCCATGACTGTATGCGGCAGGATTAACCCTTCGTCCTTACGATCTTCACTCAGATAAACAATACCCTCCTTTATCGTTTCAGAAAGCCGGCATTTAAGTTTCTTCCCTCCATACCATACCTCGCCCGAATTTGCGAGATAAGCTCCAATAATGCATTTAGCCAGCTCGGTTCGGCCGGATCCTATTAAGCCCGCTATGCCAAGTATCTCCCCCTTATGCAGATTAAAACTGACATTGTACAGTAATTTTTTGTAAGAAAGATTTCTTACTTCAAGAACTGGTTTACCAATATTGTGAACCGGTAATTTTTCGAAAATTATCTCCCTTCCCACCATCATGCGGGTCAATGCAGATTCGTCGGTCTGATCTAATCTAACCGTATCCACATATTGTCCGTCCCGTAAAACCGTACACCGATCCCCTATTTGAAACAATTCGCCAAGCCGATGAGAGATATATACGACCCCAAGACCTTTCGAAGTAAGATCCCGGATGATATTAAAAAGCATGCGCGTTTCTTTTTCCGTAATAGACGCCGTTGGTTCGTCCAACACTAAAACACGTACATTAGAAGAAATCGCCTTGGCAATCTCAACAAGCTGTTTTTCGGCAACGGAAAGCTGAGAAATTTTAGTTCTCGGATCAATGTCTATGCCAAGCGCCTCTAGATATTTTTTTGATTCTTTAATGGCAGAATTTTTGTCTACCATTATTTTATTCCTAATAAATTCTTTCCCCAAGAAAATATTTTCATAAATTGGCATCTCCGGAACCAAATTGAATTCCTGATAGATAACGCTCACGCCGGCATCTATGCTTTCCTTTGGATTGGCCGCAATAAACGATTTCCCATCAAGAAATATTTCGCCGCTTTCTCTTCGATATGCCCCGGACAAAATTTTTATTAGGGTCGATTTCCCGGCGCCATTTTCCCCCAATAAGACATGTACCTCTCCCGGCCGTACTTCCAATTTGACATTGTTTAATACTTTTACGCCAAAAAAGCTCTTTGAAATGCCCCGCATCTCCAGAATATAATCAGCCACCGCACTCTCCTCGTCTCTTCAAATCATCGCTGCCAAAAGTATCCGATCCTGCAATTGCCGGAAAGGCAAGCCGGGCCGCCGCCAATACGGCGGAATACATGGCGTGGGTATGGATAAGCGCGCCGTTCTTTTACCCGCCCCGATGACGATTTTTTCGTATGACGGCATGCACAAACTTCCCGGGTCAAAGAGGCTGCCCGGAAATTATGCCCGGCCGTCCCTCGATCCGCTGTATTCATTCTGAAACCGCTTCGGATATCCTGACATGCCGTCACCGCTGCCGGATACCGTGTTCGACCGGCAGGTTTCTTTGAGTTTCCTCTAATAGCTCGCTTAAATTCCGGGCGGCGCTGTAGACATACTCGCCGCACTTCTCCCGGTGATCGGGATGTCCCCATTTGACATCCTTAGTCAGTTCCTTGCAGCAAGCCACCTTAAATTCGGCTATGAATTTATCGTGCAGTTCCTTTGCCAGATCGGCGATAAGATCGTCATCCTCATGGGACTCTACCCGTCCGTACAAATAGCCCAGGACGATAACGCCGCCCGTAATACACCCGCAGGCGCATTTAGCTTCGCCCATTCCGGCGGCAAAGGCGCTTACCATTCTTATTATGGAATCATCGAGCTTTAGATCGTAGTATTCGTTAACAGCCTTAACTACGGATTCACTGCAATGGTATCCATAAATAAAATGCTTTCTCGCCAATTCGGCCACAGGATTCTTTCCTGCCGGTTCATCTGCCATAAAATCCTCCTCCTGTTAATTTGGAAGACGGCCCAAACTCTCGTGCGCCGTCATACCTCTCTCAAAAATTTGGTTTGCCTAAGACCCAAACCAAGTTCCGCCAGCCTATTAAGCCGGTTCCACGGCGGCGGCCTTCCAAATCCACCGGATTGGAACACCCCGCCAATTACATATTAAAAATATAGTATTTATATACTATAAAACACATATATTTAATCAGAATATTCATAGCCTTGTCAATGGTTTTGAAAAAAATTTTGAGAAAAATTTTTTGCCTGACTGGTTTAGGCCGGTCCCCAATGTCAGGAAATTATGCAACCTGCAAATCCTTCATGGGTCTAATAAGTATCTTGATCTTGACATTTTCAAGAAATATGTTAGATTAATTATGACAGATATTAATACTTTGTCATGTAAGGCATTGTGATGGCTATGGAAATTGCCGCTACGGGACGGGCTGTACCGGAACAAAGGGTTACCAACGATGATTTAGCGAAGCGGATCGACACCAGCGATGAATGGATTCGCTCTCATACGGGTATAGGAAGCCGGCATATTGCCGGTGAACATACGGCATGTAGCGATTTGGCCCTGGAGGCGGCAAAACAGGCCCTTTCTATGGCTGCGGAACGGGAGGGCCGGACCCCGGAAGCGGCGGCCCTGAGCCTGGACTTGATCCTGGTTGCCACCGCTACCCCGGATCACTACGGGACTCCCTCCACGGCCTGCCTTATTCAGGGCAGACTGGGGGCGGCGGAGGCCGCCGCCATGGATATTACCGCAGGCTGTACCGGCTTTATCTACGGCCTTGAGGCCGCCGCGGGGCTGCTGGCAATTTCCGGCGCCCGGAAACGGGCCCTGGTGATAGGTTCTGAAATCTTGACCCGCTTTACCAACTGGGATGACCGGGGAACCTGCGTCCTCTTTGGGGACGGCGCCGGAGCGGCGCTACTCGAAAAGACCACGGCCCCGGCGGAGGGTCCGGAAAAACGGGGGCTCCTGCGGACCATCCTGGGGGCGGACGGATCCGGGGCTGAACATCTTATTATACGGCGGGGCGGGTCCCGTTTACCCTATAAGCCGGGGGAAACCGTGGACATTCCCCCCCATATTGATATGAACGGCCAGGCTGTTTATAACTTTGCGGTCAAGGCGGTAACCGGGATCATCGAAAAGCTTCTGAGGGAGGAAAAGATCACCATCGACGATATAAGCCTGATCGTACCCCACCAGGCCAACGCCAGGATTGTGCAGGCCGCGGGCAAACGGCTGGGGATACCGGAGAAAAAGTTTTTCCTTAATATTGAAGAATACGCCAATACCTCCTCCGCATCGATCCCCCTCGCTCTGGACGAGTTGAACCGGAGCGGAAAATTGCGCCGGGGGGATCTGATCATGACCATAGGTTTTGGCGGCGGCCTCACCTGTGGAGGGAATTTAATTATATGGTAGAAAAGAACCGGACCTTCCTGTTTCCCGGACAGGGAACCCAATACCAGGGAATGGCTCTGGACTTTCTTGCCGCAGGGAGCGCCGGGGTACGGGAACTCTTTGTCCTTGCCTCGAAGTCAATGGGCCGGAACATGGAAGCCCTGCTCCGGGATTCGGACGCCGAAACCTTGAGGCGTTCCGACATCGCCCAGCCCGCAGTTACCCTGGCCAACCTGGCGGCGGCGGCCTTCCTGGGGGAACGGGGCATCAGGCCCGCAGCCTGCGCGGGGCACAGCCTGGGGGAATACGCCGCTATGGTAAGCGCCGGGGTTATCTCCCCGGAAGACTGCTTTACCCTGGTACGGGAGCGGGGAGCGGCCATGCAGCATGCGGCGGATCGTATCCGGGAAGCCGGAACAGGAACGGTCCCCGGCATGGCGGCGGTGATGGGACTTCCCCCGGAACGGGTGGAGACCCTAATCGCCGAGTGGATCGCCGGGGGCCTTGAAGGACTCTATGCGGCCAACTTCAACTCGCCCCGGCAGGTGGTAATCTCCGGTACTGCGGAAGCCCTGGCGGCGGCCCGGGAACGGTTTAAGGAAGCGGGGGCCAAGCGGGTCCTGCCGCTGGCGGTGGCGGGCCCCTTCCATTCTCCCCTGATGGCGGAGGCCGCGGAAGCCTTTGCCCCGGTTTTGGAGGAAGTTCACTTTAAGGATCCGGCCATTCCCCTCTTTTCCAACGTGTCGGGGAAGCGGGTCTTCTCCGGAATCGAGGTAAAGGAGCTCGCCCTCCGGCAGATCACCGGGACGGTCCGCTGGACCAGTGAGGAGGATGCGATTTTGGCCCTGGGAACCGGAGCGGTCTTAGAAACCGGTCCCGGCAGGGTACTCCAGGGTTTGTGGAAGGACAGGGGCAGTGAAATTCCCTGTTACGCCGCGGGAACCGTAAAGGATATAGAGGAGCTGGTATGAGACTGGAAAACAAGAAGGCCCTGGTTACCGGGGCCTCCCGGGGGATAGGCCGCGCCATTGCGGACCGTTTCCTCGCGGAGGGCGCCGAAGTCTGGGGTCTGGGAACCAAAGAGCCGGAAGACCTCGGGAGCCGTATCGCCGCCTCCGCGGGCCGCCTGCACTGGATCAGCGCGGATCTGGGAAAACTGACGGATCTGGAGGCCCTCATCGAGGCGGCGGTAAAGGAAGCGGGGGGCTTCGATATTTTGGTTAACAACGCGGGAATCACCCGGGATAACCTTTCCTTCAGGATGAGCCTGGAGGACTTTCAGAAGGTGCTGGACGTGAATCTTACCGCAGCCTTTCTTGCCGCCCGCGCCGTGGGGCGGGATATGATCCGGCGGCGGAACGGTTCGATCATCAATATGTCCAGCGTAGTGGGAATCCACGGCAACGGCGGCCAGGCTAATTACGCCGCCAGCAAGGCGGGGCTCATCGGCCTTACCAAGAGCCTGGCCCAGGAAACGGCGGGCCGGGGGATCCGGGTTAACGCCATCGCCCCAGGCTACATTGCCTCGGACATGACCGGCGCCATCCCCGGGGAAGCGAAGGAAAAGATCATCGAGCGCATTCCCCTTAAACGTATAGGACGGGGAGAGGATGTGGCGGAGGCGGCCCTGTTTCTGGCCTCCGATGGATCGGCCTATATCACCGGCCAGGTACTTGCCGTAGACGGCGGCATGTTTATCTAAGACTGCGGAGGATAGTATGAAGCGAGTAGTGGTTACCGGGATGGGAGTAATTTCCCCTATCGGTAATTCGGTGGAAACCTTTAAGGAAGCCCTCAAGGCGGGAAAGAGCGGCATCGGGAGGATAACCCGGTTTGATCCCGAAGGTTTTGACGTGCAGATTGCCGGGGAGGTAAAGGACTTTGACCCTTTGATCTGGATCGATAAAAAGGATGCAAGAAAGATGTGCCGCTTTACCAAGTTTGCCGCCGCCGCCGCGGCCCAGGCTTTGGAACAGGCGGGACTGGCGGAAACGGCCGATACCGGTGAGGGTCTCCGGAAGCGCATAAAAGGTTCCGCGGAAAGAACGGGCATTGTCCTGGGGAACGGCATGGGCGGCTTCGAGGCGGTTACCGAATCCTTCCATAAACTTTTCGACAACGGTCCCCGGCGCATGCTGCCCCTGACCATACCGCTGATGATTCCCAATGAGGCGGCGGGGAACATCTCCATGATCTACGGGACCAAAGGGCCCGCCTATACCCAGGTTACCGCCTGCGCCTCCGGCACCGACGCGCTGGGACAGGCCCTGGACCTGATCCGTTCCGGCCGCTGCGATGTGGTGATCGCCGGAGGTACCGAGGCCTGCATAGTTCCCTTTGCCATCGGCGGTTTCCAGATGCTCAAAGCCCTGTCTACAAAATGGAACGGTGCCCCGGAAAAGGCAAGCCGCCCCTTTGATGCGGACCGGGACGGCTTTGTCCTGGGAGAAGGGGCGGGAGTATTGATCCTGGAAAGCGAAGAGTATGCCAAAGGCCGGGGGGCGGCGGTTCTGGCGGAATTTGCCGGATACGGCGGAACCGCCGATGCATACCACATCACCGCCCCGGAACCCTCCGGTGAAGGAGGCGGCCGGGCGATCAAGCTTGCCCTGAAAGACGCCGGGATGAGGGCCGAAGAGATTCAGTACTACAATGCCCACGGAACCTCCACGGAGCTTAACGACGCTACGGAAACGAAGATGCTTAAATACGCTTTTGGGGATTACGCCTATAGGCTCAAGGTATCCAGTACCAAAAGTATGACCGGCCATTGCATCGCCGGCGGCGGAGCCATTGAGGCCATCGCCTGTATTCTGGCAATACGGGAGGGTTTCTTCCCCCCCACTATCAATTTGGAAAATCCCGATCCCGCCTGCGATCTGGATTATGTTCCCAACAAGGTACAGTACGGTACCGTCAATGCCGCAGCATCGGGGTCTCTGGGTTTCGGCGGCCACAATGGAGTTGTGGTTTTTAGGAAGTATTATGAATGAAATAGAAGGGCTCCTTCCCCACCGTTTCCCCTTTTTGTTTGTTGACGAAATCGTAAGCGCCGGTGAAAAGCACGTTACCGCCCGCCATGTTTTTACGGAAAAAGAATTCTTCTTCGCCGGACACTTTCCCCGGTATCCGGTGGTACCCGGAGTGATCCTGGTGGAAACCATGGCCCAGTCCGGCGGGGCGGGACTGCGGAAGCTGGGTATCCTGGGCGGGAAGGACCTTTTTTTCCTCGCCTCGGTGGATAAGGTAAAATTCCGCCGCCAGGTCCGGCCCGGGGAAGAGGTCCGGTCGGAGATTGAAAACCTCCGGGTTTCGGCAAAGATGATAAAGCAGGCCGGCAAGGCCTATGTGGGAGAGGAACTGGCGGCTGAGGCGGAATGGCTCTGCCTTGTGGCGCCGCCCCAGGAGCCGCAGTAGGGGCATCCCATTCTGCGGAGCAACGTCGATTTGCGGAGCGCCGGACAACTCCAATAGAGTTATCCGAACACTTCGGTTTCCGGACAACTCTGATGCTTTGCCGGATTAAAATATTCCGGAGGGGCGGTACTGGCGTCCCCTCAAATAACACTGGAGAAAACGATGATAATAAAACCGATGATACGGAACAATATCTGCATCAACAGCCACCCCGCAGGGTGCGCCCGGATGGTGAGGAATCAGATTGATTATGTAAAAACCAGCCTTGCGGGGGGGAAAGATCCCGCCGGCGCCAAAGCCGCCGCCCCTGCGGGAAGCCCCGGCTTTGCCCTTATAATTGGCTGTTCCACCGGCTACGGCCTCGCAAGCCGCATCGCCGCAGCCTTCGGTTACGGCGCCGCCACGGTGGGCGTTTCCTTTGAGAAGGCCGCCTCCGCCGCAAAACCGGGAACTCCGGGCTGGTATAATAACCGGGCCTTCGGCGCCCAAGCCGCCGGGGCGGGACTTCCCGCCAAAACTCTGGACGGGGACGCCTTTTCCGTTGAAATGAAGGAAGCCGCCAAGACGGCGATCCGGGAGCTTGCGGCGGAGACGGGGCTGAACGCCCAGGTGGACCTTGTCGTCTATTCCCTGGCTTCGCCGGTACGAATCGATCCCAGGGACGGCGTAATGTACCGGTCGGTGATTAAGCCTATCGGGAGCGCCTATTCGGGCAGGACCATCGACATGATGACCGGCAAGTCCGTGGTGGTTACCGCGGAACCCGCCTCGGAGGAGGAGATCGCCCACACGATCAAAGTTATGGGAGGCGAAGACTGGGAACTTTGGATTGAAGCCCTGGAAAAGGACGGCATCCTTTCTCCCGCCGCCCGGACCGTGGCCTATACCTACCTGGGGCCGGAGTTGTCCTGGGCCGTCTATAAAAACGGGACCATAGGCCGGGCCAAGCAGGATCTGGAACGGGCAGCCCGGGACATCAATCTCCGCTTTTCCCGTTCCGGTTTTCCCCGGCGGCGGGCGTGGATATCAGTAAACAAAGCCCTGGTTACCAGGGCCAGCGCGGTGATTCCCATCATCCCCCTCTATGTATCCTGCCTCTTTCGAGTTATGAAGGACATGAAGCTTCACGAAGGCTGCATCGAACAGATCGTCCGGCTCTATGCGGAGCGGCTCTATACCGCCGAAGGCGCGGAGGATCCCGCCGGGGTGTCCGTGGACAGCGAAGGCCGGATCCGCATCGACGACTGGGAGATGCGGGAGGACGTACAGCGGAAAACCGTGGAGCTGATGGAACAGGTAACGGACGAAAATATCTTTGAAATCACCGATGCGGCGGGTTTCAAGCATGATTTTCTTGAAGCCCACGGTTTTGACGTACCGGGCATTGATTACGAAGCCGATGTGGATCCATCGGGAATCTAAAACAACAGGACTGCCATGAACGAAAAATTCATCCTAACATTAATAGAAAAATTTGACGCAAGCCGGGCGGCGGAACTGGATCTGAACGACGGTACTACCCGCCTGATCCTCAAAAAAGCCGGGGGCTGTTCCGGCGGCGGAGCTCAAAATGCCGCGGGTCCCGCGGTCTCCGAAGTACACCTGGGCCTTCCGCCGGCGGTAAAGGTTCCTGCGGAGGGTCCCGCCGCCGGGGGGGAAATCATCACCAGTCCTATCGTGGCTACCTTCTACGCCGCTCCCGGTCCCGACGCCCCGCCCTTTGTCCGGGCCGGTTCCAGGGTAAAGGCCGGTGATACCCTCTGTATTCTGGAAGCCATGAAGATGATGAATCACCTGGAAGCGGAATTCGACTGTGAGATTCTCAGCGTCCTGGCGGGAACCGGGGATCTGATAGAATACGATCAGGCCCTTTTTGAAGTTAAACGGCTCTAGGAGCGCGGATTGATCAAGGGAACTGTTATTCGCCGCCTCCTCATCGCCAACCGGGGAGAAATTGCGGTGCGGATTATCCGAAGCTGCCGGGAAATGGGCATTGAAACCGTGGCGGTGTATTCCACCGCCGACAAGGAAAGCCTCCATGTCCGGCTTGCGGATCAGGCGCTGTGCATAGGGCCGCCTCCGTCCTCCCGGAGCTACCTTAACGGGAGCGGCCTCATCCATGCGGCGGCCCATACGAACTGTGACGCCATTCATCCCGGCGTGGGTTTTCTCTCGGAGAATGCCGAATTTGCCCGGCTGGTCCGGGAGAAGGGGCTTATCTTTATCGGGCCCGATGCGGAGGTGATTAGCCTCCTGGGAGATAAGGTCCGGGCCCGGAGTACCGCCCGGTCCTTCGGCCTTACCGTTACTCCCGGAACAGAGGAAGCGATAGACGATCCGGCTGCTGCCAAAGCGGCGGCGCAGAAGCTGGGTTTCCCGGTGATTATCAAGGCCGCCGCCGGAGGGGGCGGCAGGGGCATGCGGATCGTCCGGTCTGCGGATGAACTGGCGGAAAACCTTGCCATCGCAGGGGCCGAGGCGGAGGCAAACTTCGCCGACCGCCGGGTTTTTATCGAGCGGTATCTCGAAAACCCCCGGCATGTGGAGTTGCAGATTCTTGCCGACGGCGGCGGCAAAGTGGCGATCCTGGGAGAGCGGGATTGTTCGGTGCAGAGGAATCATCAAAAACTTATCGAAGAAAGCCCCTCTCCGGGGGTAACCGCCGCCATGCGGGAACGTATGGCCCAGGGGGCGGTGAGGATGTTCCGGGAACTGAAGTACCGGGGGGCGGGAACCGTAGAATTTCTGGTGGAGGGGGAGGACTTCTACTTCATGGAAGTGAACGCCCGGCTCCAGGTGGAACATCCGGTCAGCGAATTTATCACCGGTACGGATATTGTCCGCCAGCAGATCCTTGCCGCGGGCTGGGGACGCATAGAACTTGAGCCCGGAGCGGTACAGCTTTCCGGGTGGGCGCTGGAATGCCGGATCAACGCCCTTACTCCCGGCAGGGTTACCCGGCTTGAAGTTCCCGGCGGACCAGGGGTACGTTTCGATTCCTTCCTCTATACGGGATGTACTATTCCGCCCTACTACGACTCCATGGCGGCAAAGTTGATCGTCCATGGGCCGGATCGCCGCGGAGCCCTGGCCCGGATGCAGCGGGCCCTGGGTGAACTTGTCATTGATGGGGTAACAACCAACAAGGCGGAACAGCAGCGGATCATCGCTTCGCCTCAATTCCGTTCCGGCGATTTTGGAACATCCCTTTATAGTACCATGATCAAGGAGGCCGAAGATGCCGTCTGAAATACCTGCCGGGGCCGCAGCCCTGGCGGCGGCTGCCAAGGCTGCGGCCGTCAAAGCAATGGCCAGGGTGGTGGGAAAGCCCGCCGAAAGCTTCAAGCTGAATGCCGCTAAACCGGAAAATCCCAGCCTTTGTCCCGGATGCGGCGAACGGCGGGATCCCGGGGCCATAGCGAAGGCCCTTAAAACCTGTCCCCACTGCGGCTTCCATTACCGGATGGAACCGGCGGAACGGCTTGCCTATCTGGCCGATCCCGGCAGCTTTGAAGAATTCTCGGCGAATCTCAGTTCCCTCAATCCCATTGACCTTGCGGGCTACGAGGAAAAACTTTCCGCCGCCGCCGAGAAGGCCCGGATGAAGGATGCGGTAATCACCGGGATCTGTTCTATTGAAGGGAGGAAGGCCGTCCTGGCCCTGATGTCCTTTGAGTTCATGGGAGGGTCCATGGGTTCCGTGGTGGGAGAGAAGGTTTCCAGGGCCATGCTCAGGGGGCTTGAGGAAAAACTTCCCGTGGTGATCTACACCACCTCCGGGGGCGCCCGGATGCAGGAGGGGATCTTCTCCCTCCTCCAGATGGCAAAGACCTCCAGCGCCGCCGCGGAACTGGACAAGGCGGGGATTCCCTTTTTCACCGTCCTCTGCGATCCCACCACCGGGGGGGTAACCGCTTCCTTCGCCATGCTGGCGGATATAACCATGGCGGAACCCGGCGCCCTTATCGGTTTTGCCGGCCCCAGGGTTATTGAGGGAACCATCAGACAGGCCCTGCCCGCAGGTTTCCAGCGGGCGGAATTTCAGCAGGAACGGGGCTTTGTGGATCTTATCGTCCGCCGCCAGGATCAGCGGCATATCATCGCCCGGCTCATCGACCTGCATCAGCCGGGCTGTATCCCGGCGGAATCCCCGGAGGAACGATCGTGAATACCGCATTGCAGAAGAAAGTGCAGGAATTGAAAAAGCTGATCCGGGAATCGGGGCTCGACGCTTCGGAAGAGATGGAAAGGCTTGAGGCAAAAATAGGTTCCGGCTCCAGGATCGAAACAACCTGGAAACGGGTTGAACTGGCCCGCCATCCGGGCCGGCCCTACGCCCTGGATTACATTGACCGGATCTTTACCGGCTTTACCGAACTCCACGGCGACCGGACCTACGGGGACGATCCCTCCATCGTGGGGGGCCTTGCCTTTCTGGACGGCCGGCCCGTAACCCTTCTGGCGAACCAAAAGGGACGGACATTAAAGGAAAATGTATTCCGCAATCACGGCATGGCCAATCCCGAAGGGTACCGGAAGGCCCTGCGCCTGGCCGGGGAAGCCGAAAAATTCCGCAGGCCCATCATTACCTTTGTGGATACCTCCGGGGCCTATCCGGGACTGGGGGCGGAGGAGCGGGGTATAGGTGAAGCTATCGCCAGAAATCTCCGGGAATTCAGCCAGCTTAAAACCCCCATAGTCTGCGTCATCATCGGCGAGGGCGGTTCCGGCGGCGCCCTTGGACTCTGTGTGGGAGACAAGATCTACATGCTGGAGAATGCAATTTACTCGGTGATAAGTCCCGAAGGCTGCGCCTCCATCCTGCTCCGGGACGCCGCCAAGGCAAAGGACGCCGCGGCGATGCTCAGGATCACCAGCGCGGACCTTCTGGAATTCAAGGTGATTAACGGCGTGATTCCGGAACCTTCAGGCGGCGCCCAGACCAACCCCGCCGAAGCGGCGCAAATCATCAAAGAAATACTGGTCAGGGAATTGGCGGATCTCTGCGGCAGAAACCCGGATATCCTGGTCCGTTACAGGAATCAGAAGATCCGCAAGGTCGGCCACTGGAATGAGGGAGCCGAAGAGTAATCCCGCCGGGCCTTCAGGCTAAACCGTCTTCACCTTAAAGGTATTCCGCTGTATTGGAGACGGTCCGTGGCGGGCAATCCGTTCCAGGTGATCCCTCGTGGGATAACCCTTGTGCCGGTCATAGCCGTATTCGGGGTAAAGCCAGGCATAACGTTCCATCATCCGGTCCCTGGCGGTCTTTGCCAGAATAGATGCGGCCATTACCTCCGGGACCTGGGCGTCCGCCTTGACCATGGCCCGGCAGGCAACGGAAAGATCCGGCGCATAAAGGCCGTCCGCCACCGCCTCTATGTCCTGCAGCGCCGGAAGGCCCGGAAAAGCGGCAAGGCGGAGCAGTTCCCCATAGGCCCGTTTCATCGCCAAGAGACTTGCCTGAAGTATATTGATCTCGTCGATCTCCGCCGCCGAGGCCCAGCCTATGCCCCAAAATGCCCTTTCGTACAGTACCCGCCGGGCCGCTTCCCGCCGGAGGGGGCTTAATTTTTTTGAATCCCCCAGGATCTCCCCGGGGAAGTCCCGGGGAAGTATTACCGCAGCGGCGCAGACCGGACCCGCCAGGGGGCCCCGGCCCGCTTCGTCAAGGCCGCAGATCATTCCGCGGTATTGGGCCTGTCCGGGGGAGCAAAGGCCCGGTTAAAGGCGGAGAGGCCGCTCACAGGAAATTCGCCGCCCAGGATGCGGGTAAAACCCTTAAAGATGGAACCCGCCACCGCCCCCGGAGCAGGCCGGAGAGGGGAAGCGCCGGTTCCGGAAGCGGGCTGCGGGAGCCTCACGGAGAAGACTTCCGCCTGCCGGGCAAAACCGGTAAAGCTGAAATAACAGCCGCTCACCAGGGGAAAACGGCCGGAAAGTTCCATGGCCCGGGCTACAAAGGCGGAGGAGAGAAAGAAACCGGTTCCGGAGAAGAGGGTTTCGGAGGCTTCGGCAAGAACGATAAGGCCGTCCCGGGCGGATACCGAAAGGCTTCCCCCGGTCATTACCATCCTGGAACCGGAGATCTCCATCAAAGAACCGTAATCCCCTGCGGAAACATAGGCGTTGAGGTTGGCGATATCCGCCCGGACCCCCTCAAAATTGAGGAGGGTCCCGCTCCGCTCCGCTTCCAGGCGGAAGAAACTGTCCTCCGCCGAAAAGATTCCTCCCTTCATCCCGAAGAACAGCCCATGGACGCCGTCAAGGTTTCCGCAGCTTTGACGCAGATGGATCTCCCCCTTTCCTGCGCTGAACACCGGAATCCGGCGGTTCTCCTTCATAAGCGAGGCGATGAGGGAACCGGTAATAAGGCAGACCCCCTTCTCCTCAACCCAAACCAGGGGACCTTCACCCTTAAACACCGAATCCGCCAATTCAAAACCCGCCCCCGTTCCCAGATAAAACGCCGGCGCAGGGGCGCTCTTCCGGTCCAGTACAAGTCCCTGAAGCCGGAGTATGCCCCGGTGAATTCTAATACTGAAATCACCGGGAATTTCGAGTACCGCATCGTGTTCCCCCGGACCGGGAGCGCCATAAACGGCAAGGTTTCCCAAAATTGCCAGATCCCCCCTTAGACGGACACGGCCCCTCAGACGGATGCTGGTCCGGCCCGTCCTCCGGGCAAAGTTAACCGCATCGTCAAGGTAGATAAACGGATCTTCCCTGGTCCCGCTTCCTGTGTTTACGGCGGGACTTTCCGGGGAAACCTGATCCGGCGCAGGAGAGGAGGCGACATAAACATCCGCGCCGGAACCGGTCTCCGGTATAAAGACCGCCGTCCCGGTTTCGCTGGTCCTCAGCGCCCCGGCGGAAGAACCCGGCGCTCTGGATAAGGCCGCCCGTTTATCCAGATGAACGGCGAAAACCCGGGTCTCCCGGGGACCGGAAGCAAAACCGCCGTCCCCGGCGGCATAACGTTCGGCGGTAATTTCAAAACGCCGTTCTTCTCCGGGGTTTACATTCAAAAAAACCATGCCCGGTCCGGGACCGCGGTATATTTCAACGCCGTCCAGAACCAGCCTGAGAGCCCCCCGGGGATGTACCGAAAACCAGAACCACTTTTCCGAGGTAAAGGCCCCCGGCACAGAAAGTCCCGATCCGGCGTTGGTATGGATTCCCGTACCTGTCCCATCAGCAAGAACGCTGCCGGCAGGGACGCCGGAGGTATCCTTGCCGGAGGCATCTTTGCCGATGGTGTCCTGGCCGGCGGCATTTACTACGCCCCAAAAACAGAGGAAGACCAGCCCGCATATAAGGCTCAACCGTTTTCTGTTCATAGACTCCCCCGCCTAGGGCAGCGCACCCAGAACATTCCGCAGATCCGGATCCTGGGCGTAGTAGTACCGTTCCAGTTCCTCCGGGCTTAATCCCACCAGTTCATGGCTCATGTAATGAATCCAGGTATCCTCATCATTAACGGAGAGATCGTGCTTCCGGCACCAGTAGTCGGGCTGTACGGGAAGCTGGGACGCCTTATCGTAAAAAAACTTATAGTCGTGGACCGCAATTTTAATGTCTCCCCGGGGAATGCCTTTTTCCAGGATAATCCCGGTAAGGTGATTGATGGTCTTCCCCGTATCAAAAATATCGTCCACCAGCAGCACCTTATCTCCAATGCGCAGGTGTTCCGGCGCATAGGTCCAGCCTTCAACCTTGATCTGCTCCGCCGCCCGGACCCCTGTATAGGACCGGGCCACCGCCGCCGCATAGTAGACCGGCCGTCCTTCCCTGCGGACAATCTTAAAGTATTCGCTTATCACATTACCCAAATAGGCGCCGCCCCGGAGGGAAACATAGATAACATCGGGAACAAACCCGTCATGATAGATCCGGTGAGCCATTTTAAGCGCATTGTTGCGCACCACGTCGTAGGGGAGAAATTCTTTTTTCATGATTTAATGCAAGTACCTTCCATAAATACCAATATCAACATGCTCGCGCCCAATTGCCGCCTCTGGGATCTATCATAAGATTTTTAGGCCGCAGTTTCAATAGAACCGGAAAACGAAGATGCCCGGCGGTTTATGCTTTGGCGCGGCTTACCAGAAGGTAAAGTTCCGCCAGATCTGAACGCAGGGCGTCTATTTGGGCCCGCAGGTCCTGGTTTCCCGATCGTTCCCGGAAAAGTTCATCCCGGGCGCCCTCAATGGTAAAGCGGCGGTCGTACAGCAGATATTTGAGGCGAAACAGGATCTGCAGGTCCCGGCCGGAATAGATCCGTCTGCCGGAATTGTCCTTCTTTGGCTGGAGCAGGGGAATCTCCTTGTCCCAGTACCGGATAACATGGGCCCTGAGGCCGAGGAGCCGTTCCACCTCCCCGATGGTATAGGCGCCCATCACCGTACCCTGCGGGTCCCTCCGGGGGCGGGCCTGCTCCCGGAGGCGCGGATATCAAGGGCCACCGGTATCATCGAGTAGCCCAGATCCTTCCGTATCCGGTTCCGCAGATAGGACACATAGGCGTCGTTTACCGCCTGGGGCCGGGAAACAAAGAACACAAACTTAACGGGATTATCCGAAACCTGTACAGCGTACTTTACCTTAAACCGGGTCTGAGGTCCGGCGGGGGGCGGATACTCCTCAAGCCAGCGGCCCAGGGCCTGATTGAGGGGACCCGTGTCGATGCGCCGCCTGAGCTGGGCGTAGATCCCCAGCGCCGTATCCATAAGTTTGTCCACCCCGGTTCCATCCATGGCGCTCACCGGTATAACCGGGGCGTATTCCATTTGGCCGAAGAGAAAGCGTATCCGGTCCTGCACCGCATTAAAGGTATTCTTAACTTTGGGCATGGTATCCCACTTGTTGAGTACCAGGATGATTCCCCGGCCCTTGTCATGGGCCAGGGCGGTAATCTTCTTATCCTGATCCGTAAGCCCCTCCTGGGCGTCTATCATCAAAAAAACAATATCCGCCTCGTCCATGGCTTTGATGGCCCGGTTCACCGAATAGTATTCAATATTTTCGGTAACCTTGGCTTTTCGCCGTATCCCGGCGGTGTCCAGGATACGGAAATTTTTTTTCTTGTAGGTGAAGGCCCCCTCCACCACATCCCGGGTAGTACCGGGCTTTTCGCTGACGATGGAAGAGGCCGACGCGGTAAGCCGGTTCGACAGGGTAGACTTTCCCGTATTGGGCTTCCCCGCCAGGACGATCCGGATGGGCCGGTCCGCGGCGTCCGCGGCTTCGACCCCGGAAAAGTCCAGGCCCTCAACCATAGCTTCTTCAAGCTCTCCGACATTATCCCCGTGTTCGGCGGAGATCATAAAGACCCGGCCGAACCCATAGGAAAGATAATTCCAGGCCTCCCCCTCCAGTCTCCCCCCTTCGGTTTTATTTACCGCCGCCAGGAGCCGCCGCTGATAGGGCCGGAGAAAACCGATAAATTCTTCGTCCTCTGCGGTCAGTTCCCCCGCCTCAAGGATCAAAACTATCCTGTCCGCCTTTTCCAGGGTTTCCAGGGTCCGTTCCATTACCAGGCCGTCCAGGCGGTCCGAATCGCCGCCGCTCCGGTCCAGTTTGAAGCCTCCCGTATCGACAAGGCGGACCGGTTTCCCGGCGATGAAGGCGTTCATCTCCACCGGATCCCGGGTTACGCCCGGCGCAGGATCCGTGATGGCCCGGCGCTTCCGCACCAGCCGGTTAAAGAGGGTGGATTTTCCCACATTGGGCCGCCCCGCCAGAACCACCACCGGCAGATTCCGGTATTCAAGATCGGGATCAAATTCCATAGAAAATCCTAGCCGGAGGGGAAATATTCGGCCATCCAGGAAGCGGCCAAATCGCTTATCTGTTTGAAGGAGATACAACCCAGGGCGGCCTCCGTCAAGGACCGGCAGCTTTCCAGGGCAGCCCCCCGGATGATCTGCTTGACCACCGGTATGGAAGAGGCGGTCATGCTGAATTCATCCAGCCCCATCCCAAGGAGCAGGGCCGTGGCGGAGGGGTCTCCCGCAAGTTCCCCGCACATGGCCGCCTTAATGCCCTCCTTGTGGGCGGCGCCGATGATTTGTTTAAGCAGGCGGAGCACCGCCGGGTGGAAGGGCTGGGCCAGGTAGCCCACCTTCTCGTTTCCCCGGTCCGCCGCCAGGGTATACTGGACCAGATCGTTGGTACCGATTGAAAAAAAACGGGAACGGGCCGCCAGAATATCCGCGGTCATCGCCGCGGAGGGAATCTCTATCATAGTTCCCACCTCTATGGCATCCGAATAGGCCTGACCGCGGCTTCTGCATTCGGCCTTGGCCTCTTCCAGAAGGACCAGAGACTGCTCCAATTCCTCCACCCCGGAAATCATGGGGAACATGATCTTCACCGGCCCCGCTACACTGGCCCGCAGAATGGCCCGGAGCTGAGTTTTAAAAAGTTCCGGCATGGCCAGACAGAAACGCACCGCCCGCCAGCCCAAAAGGGGGTTTTTCTCGTTGGCGTTCTGCAGGTTCGGAAGCACCTTGTCCCCCCCTACATCCACGGTTCTGATGGTTACCGGCAGCCCCTTCATGGCCCTAATTACCCGGCTGTAGGCCTGGTACTGCTCTTCCTCCTCCGCAGACTGGCCGGGAGTGAGAAAGAGAAATTCCGAACGGTAAAGCCCTATCCCTTCGGCGCCGTAGCGCATCACCTGCTCCGCTTCTTCGGGTATCTCAATGTTCGCCTTGAGGCTGACCTGATGCCCGTCCAGGGTTTCCGCCGGCAGTTTCCGCATGGCTAAAAGCTTGTCGTAGGTTTTGCGGTACTGAACAATGGCCTTTCCGTACTGCTGCAGGGACTTTTTATCCGGCCCCAGGGTAACCCGGCCGGAATCACCATTCACCACCAGTATTTCCCCGTCGTTAATTTCGGAGCTGACCGAAGAGAGCCCCAGCACCGCAGGAATCGCAAAGGCCCGGGCCAGAATAGCCGTATGGGAGGTCCGGCTGCCTACATCCATGGCAATCCCCTTGACCCGGTCCTTGTTCATGGCAAGCACATCCGAGGGTAAAAGATCGTGGGCCACCAGAATCACATCTTCGGAAAGATCCGCCAGGGAAAATCTTGTTATGGAGAGGAGTTTGTTCATAACCCGGCGGGACACATCGGAGATATCCGCCGCCCGCTCCCTAAGGTAGGCGTCCGCCGAAGCGGCAAGTTTCTGAACCTGCCTGCGGGAGATGTCCCAGACCACCCATTCAATGTTCAGCAGGGTTGATTCCAGTTCCTGCTTAATCTGATTCTGAAACTCGGGGTCCTCCAGCATCAGGAGATGGGCCTCAAAAATATCCGCCTGTTCCTTCGTCATATCCCGGGAAGCCCGCTCATGGAGGGCCCGAATCTCCTCAGCCGCCCCGGCAACAGCTTCGAGAAGACGCCCCCATTCAGCCCCGATCTGTGTCTCCTCTATGGCGTACCGGGGAATTTCGGGAAAATCATCCTCCAGATACAGAAAAGCCTTCCCAATGGCGATACCGGAAGACGCGGGAATACCGCTAAGCTTCTTCACGAATGAAGCATAACGAAAAGAAGGCAAAATGTCAAAAGGGCAGGCGCATCGCAGGGACCCTCCGCCGCTTTTCGGGCCCCCTTTCGACAACAACGGGATACGGCTTTTATCCGTCCCGGCGGCGGAATTTTAGCGCGGGGATATTTAGGCCGAAGGCCTGCACGAAATGGAATGACCTGGCCGTTGTGGAAGTCAAGGGCTTCAGTCCCGAAGCGCAAACTGTACTAATGAAGAACCCAGGAGCAAGCTCCTGGGTTCTTCGTTGGAGAGGAAATTTATTATACAAGCCGGGTCCATACCCCGATCCGAAAATTGGAGTACAATTTTTTCAGTGGTGGTAAATTTTCCGGAGCAAGCGCGAACCAAAGGTTCGACGGGGTATGGACCCGGCCCTCCAATCAACGGGAGTTGCCATGGGTCAAATAAGGAAAAATATTGAGGTAAGGCCCAAACCGTTTGGCCGGGAAATATAAGAACGGCGAATTTTCTAAAGGAGCCGGTCCAGCTCTCTAAAGTAGGGCATGAAGATACGGTAGAATCCTCTGGTCTTCTCACTGATAAAATTATCTTTTACTTTTTTATCCGCCGCCAGCTTTTCAAAGGGGAAGGCGCCGTTTACCCGCCAGAGATTGAGGAAACCGATTGTCACAGCGTCGGCAGGACAGAAGAAGGAACAGCGCATGCACATCTGACAGTTAAAGCCGAACTTCAGCGTATTATTTTTTAGGCTGATGTTTTTCGAGGGACACCTGTGGAGGCAGAGAAGGCAGAGCGTACATTGCTTCTTTCGTATTCCGTAAAACCTTCCGTTCAGCGCCGCGCCGAAACGCTGTATCCTAAAGACGAAGGAGAAAATGCGGTGCAGAAGATTAAAACTGATAAAGGAAGGGACGCCCCTCAAAATATTGACCGCCGCCAAGGCCGTGTAGCGCCTGGCGTACAGGTACATCTGTTTGACAAGCCCGTCGGGGAAACGGAAGATAATATTGTAGGGCATGAGGAAATGATAATCCCCAAGAATGGAACAATTCTGCCGCTTCAGAAGTTTTAGCAGGGAAGAGGAGGATCCCCGGTTAAAGGTGGTCGGTTCCCCGGAGGTTTTGAAAATAAAGGTCTCCCTGTTCCGCAGATCCAGTCCCTCTACAAAGCGCAGAAAAATTAAGGGTACGTTGAAGGCATAAACGGGATAGCCCAAGCCTATTATGTCATAAGAATCAAGTTGAACCGCCTTATTCTCCGGGGGGATCTGGAGTATGTCCGCGGCGGCCCCTTTCTCCCCAAAATGATCCCGGAGCATCTCCGCCGTTAACAGGGTATTGCCGGTTCCGCTGAATACAATCAATAAAATTCGTTTTGGTCTTTGATGGTCCATGCAGTTCCCCCGCGGCGTTTTGTCCGGGCAGGGTGCCCGGCGCTGATGTTAATCTAGGAGCCTGTTGCACTTGTAGGTTTTTATGGCTTTTTTCGTTGAAAAAACCATAAAAACCACGATTATCCGGCATCCACGGACCTTTGGTCCGAACGGAGTTTGCAAGGCAAAAATCGCCTTACCGGCGATTTTGGCGGGTTTTATGCGCAAAGCGCAACAAACTCCTAGGAAAAGTCCAGCAGGGCCTGGGGGCTTATGCAGGAAAGATCCTTAACGGCAATATCCGCTCCGGCGGCTTTGATCTCTTCTTCGGGGAAGGTGGTCAGCAGGGCAAGGCAGCGCATTCCCGCGGTCTTCGCTGCACTGACCCCGCCCACGGAATCCTCCACGACCCAGCAGCATTCCGGGGCGGTTTCGATGCGGCGGGCCGCCTCCAGAAAAATGTCCGGAAAGGGCTTGCGGCGTTCCACATCAAGGCCGTTAACCATGGCGTCAAAGACGGTGTTCTCCGCCGCTATGGCGATTGCCGTGGCCAGACCCACCTCGGCGGCGGAAACCTGAGGTTTAACAAGGCCGATCTCGGTAAGGCTCGCCATCATCTTAACATAATCGGTACTGGTGGCCAGGGCGGTTTTCAACCTTAAAGCCCGGCAGCCGCGGACAAATTTTACCGCCCCCGGCAGGGCTTTGAGTTTCCCCTTGATGAGATCCCCGTATATTTCGTAGGTCCGGGCCTTGTCCCGTTCAATGTCAAAGGCGGCGATGCCGTATTTTTCGGCAACTCCGCCGAGGAAGCGGTTCTCCCCCAGACCTGTAAAGGGCAGGAAGTCCTCATGGGTAACGGTGGTCTTATGGGTTTCCTCAAACATAAGCCGTCCTGCCTCGGCGATAAACCATTCGGAGTTGGTAAGGACCCCGTCCATATCGAAGATAACCGCTTCGGTGCTGTTGGCGCTCATAGATACCTCTTTGGATCTCCCCCGTTGACCAGGGCGTAGAGTTCAATGTAACTCTTTGCGATGCTTGCGGCTATTTTCCCCAGGAGCACTTCCTCTACCTGAAAGAGCCCTACTTCACTGGACATGAGTATTTCGATGCGGATGGGTTTTTCTTTTCCCGGTGAAAGATGGACTTCTTCGATGGAGTTGGCCGAATACTGATGGATGTCTCCGGCCCGGGGCCCCCCGGATATGGCCAGGGAAATCCTGGCCCGGCCCTTGGTCATATCGCAGCCGTCTGCAACCTGAACCACCCCCGCTTCCAGGGAGTGGATGATCCGGTTACCCATATGTCCGGCAATGCCCTCCAGGGCTACGGAACGGACTATTACCTGTTTTGAAAGATTTTCGGGATATACCCTGGTCAGGATTCTCTCCATGATGGGCATGGAGGCATAGGCGCTGTGAAGCTCGTGATCCTGACGGCCTATGGCCATCCCCAGATCGTGGAGCAGGGCGGCAAAGAGCACCGCCGTCAGGCTGTCGTCAAAGTCGCCGCATTCCTCCGATTCGAGGCTGGTTTTGATCCCCGCCTGCCTAAGGAGCCCCATCATGTTGACGGCGTTCAGGGCCACGGTCCGCATGTGGACCGGGCCGTGATCGTTGTAACCGAGCCGTTTAATGGAAACCGTATTGGCGTATTCCTGAACAGCCTGAATTTCGTTATCCTCCAGGAGAAACTGCGCCGCCAGAGCCGCCCGGCCGGGAAGGTCCAGGTCTTTAACGGCTTGAAGGATCTTTCCGTCCATGGAAAGTTCTTTTTGAGAACGCAAAATGTACCCCACAGGTTTGAGTTTACCGGGCGTGCGATTACAACTGTTCCGCAGCCCGGAGCTAATTATAGCCGGAAAGTCCCGGCTGCTCAAGAACGGAATCAGATCTCCGGGGCGTTTTCCAGGAGATAGTCTTCCGCCTCTTTGCTCCACAGATCTTTATGGCGTTTGCAGATCTCCCCAAGTTTCGCATAAAAAGGATCGGTCCGGCCCTTTTCTTTAAAATCGGCGATGGCGGTAAGTTCCAGATTTTTATGGGTGTAGATAAGCTTTTTGCCTCCGGGGATCTGGTCCAGATCGATGGTGGTTTTTGCCGCCGCATTAAGGCCCCCCACGTGGGTAATCATGAATACCGGGTTGAGCTCTCCCCTGGCCATCATAGCAAGGGATTCGATCATATCGCCGGTATTGCCCCCGGAGGTTCCCACGATGTGGTGAGACTCATAGTGGACATTGTAAAAGTTGAATTCCGCCGAGAAGGAGGTATCCGTGGGACCCGCAAAGAAGTTAAGGCATCCGTCGTGGCCCAAAAGCCTGTCTCCCATCTCTACCACCGGCTTGACCGGAGCAAAGACAAACACATCGTCGTAGAGCCTGCCGCCGTTCATTTCCTTGAGACGGGCCACGGGATCGGTCATGTCTCTGGTGTTTATATAGCGGAGGTCCACGCCGTTTTTCTTTGCATCCTCCACAGTCAAGAGCTGGCTTGCCCGGTCAAGCCGGGCGCTGTCGATGTCGGTAACCACGAGGAGAGAGGGCTTCCGGGGATTGTGAACAGCGTAATCGATGGCGCCGAGCCCCATAGGACCGACCCCGGCGAGGAGAGCCATGGCGCCCCCCTCCACAATACCCATATCGTGGATATAGGAACCGCCCTTAGTATGATACTGGGCATGGAAGGCTCCAACGATGCAGGAAACCGGCTCCGAGAGAGAACCCATGAAGTAGTTGTCCGCCTTGTATTCCAGAAGGCACTTCATCTCCATTACTTCCCTGGGAATAATGACATAGGTGGCGTCCCCACCGGTGTATTCGTAGGAATAACCCGGCGCCCAAAGGGTGGCGACCCCATCGGCGCCGGGATAGTTCAGCGCCGGCTGGATGGCGAACTTGTCCCCCGCCTTAAAAGAGGAGGCCCATTTGGCGCCTACCTTTTCCAAAACCCCGCAGAATTCGTGGCCTATTATAACGGGGTTTTTGGTGAGGTCATGGCGTATCCGCTTGTGCTTTGCCCCCTGGAGGGCCAGCTTGTGGCTGGACATGCAGATTGAATCGGACACAATCCGCGCCAGTATTTCATCATCCTTAATTTCCGGTAGATCAAATTCATCAAGCCGGAGATCGTTTACTCCGTAAATCCGTACTGCCTTTGTTTTCATTACCGCTCCTTGCCGGCGGAGGAGATCCTGCGGAATTCCTCACTCCGTATATTTTAACCAAGCCCCGCGGTATGCCTCAAGTCCGGGCATATCGCTTTTGGCTACTTCCTGATAGTCGATTTCAAAATCCCGGGCCAAATCCCCCAGGGTCTTACCGGTGAGGGCCATTTTGGCGGTCATCGCAGCGCCGTAGGCGGTAGCCTCGGTAATATCCGTAAGGAAGAGGCGGTTTCCGCTCAGGGCCGATGAGAGAAGTATGTTGTAGGCCTTGTCCCTGCGAAAGCCCCCCTCAATGTATACCTCCGCGCCGGGAACCAGTCCGGTCCGGCTCAGCCCCGTCAGGGTCTGCATGACGAGGGAGATGCGGAGAAGGGCGATGCCTTTTTCGTAGTCCCTAAAGCAGGGGGGAATCTTGTCCCCCCCGCCGGAAACGCTTTTTAGAATATCCGCATAGTGATACTCAACGTCCCCTTCGGCCACCCGGGGTTTGGAATGGGGAAACTGTCCCGAACCGGGGATCAGCTCCGGGAGGAGGAAGGCCCGCCGCTCCCTTAACATCGAACGGTACAGTTCTTCGTTATAGGAGGGTATGTCCTTCCGCCGGTGGAGATCCATCAGGATCTTGGACCACATTTCAAATTCCTGGCCCCCCACAAAGATAGCGGTCTTAACGGGGGTTCTGAAGGCGGAGATGTTGAAGAAGACCACCTTCCCCAGTTCGTCTTTGGCAAAGCCGAATTTTTTTACCGGATTCATAATGACGCACCAGGTCCCGGTGGAATTCAGCACAAATCCCGTTTCCCCCTTTTTGGCAAAGTGGGGGAGCAGGGAGGAGTTGGAGTCGTGGATGCCCATGGTAACGATTACGTCCCGGTCCAGCCCGGTTTTTTGAGACGCCTCTCCGGTGAGGGTCCCCATGACATCCCAGGAATTTTTCAACTCCCCCGGCATGAGGGGGACGGCCCCCAGGGCCTCCGCCACCGGGGAGAGCTTCCCTGCGGTCTGATCCCAAAGGTAGCTGTGACAACCCATATAGGTACCCTCCACTCCGGTCTTGCCGGTCAGGCGAAAGGCCCAGTACTGGGGGTAGGTCAGAAGATGCGCCGTATTTTTGAACTGCTCCGGAAACTGCTCTTTTACAAAGAAAATTCCCTTTGCGGTATTGATCAGCGCCTTGAGGGCGGGGGTGCCGGTTTTGGCCTGGAGATCTACGGGACTGCCGAAGGCCGCATAGAAACGGTCGTGAAAGGCGTCTCCCGGTTCGTAGGTATAGTACACGCAGGGGACCGAGGGCTTGCCGTCTCTGCCTACACAGACAAAGGTTGCCCCGTGGGTGGTAACCGCTATGGCCTTAATGGGATAGATCTTGGCGAATCCTCCCAGCTCTTCCAGAAACCAGGTCTCCATGGCTTCCAGGTCGTGGGTCTCTATGCCGTTGACCATTTTGGGGGGAAAGTTGCGGTAATGGGCGTCGATCTGTTTGAGGGTTTCATCGTAGACCGCCACCTTTTTATTAGTCATGCCAATGTCGATTATACCAATGGCGTAACTCCCCTTGAGCCCCGCGCCGGAAGAAGTGTATTCCATATCCGCCTCCATAAATTTCCGGAAATCCGGGGCAGTTTCAAAACCAACCGGATTTTGAAGCTGCCCCGCCTGCACGAACCCGGATTACGGATCAATGCAGCATGACCTGGCCGCCGGTTACCGGTACGGCCTGGCCGGTTTCGTATTCCTGCTCCACGATGTAGTAAATCGCCCGCATTACGTCCGGCCCGGTACAGCCCCGTTTCATGGGGACCTTTCCCTCATAGAAAGCCTTTACATCCGCCACGGTCCTGGCGCCGGGAACCTTGCCCGCTTTAAGGTACTGAACGAAGAGGCCCTTTTCAGGATCGGACCAGAGGGGACCGTCGAAAAAATTCCCCGGACAGATGGCGTTAACCTTGATATTGTACTCTATCAGTTCCAGGGCGAAGCTTGCCGTAAGGCCGACGCCGCCGAATTTACCCCCCGCATAGGCGCCGTTTTTTTTGGAACCTTCCAGGCCCGATTTGGAGTTGATCTGGATAATATCGGTCTTCCAGCCAAGGGCTGTAAGCTGCTGCAGCCTGAGAAGCCGGCCCGCATGTTTTGATATAATAAAGAACCCCGTGTAGTTGATGTCGGTTACAAACTTGAAGGCCTTAAGGTCCTGCTCAAGAACGCTTCCCGCCTTAAGCACCCCTGCGTTGCTGATACAGAGATCGATCCCTCCGGTGGTACAGGCGACGGTATTGAAGAGGGCCTCCACGGAAGCCTCCTCCGCCACATTGACCTTAACCGGTATGGCCGCCGTCCGCTTTTCCGCGGCGTTTATTCTTTCCGCCAGCTTTTCCGCCCCCTCAATATTGAGGTCCGCTATATAAACCAGAGCCCCCGATGCGGCAAGCCCCCGGACGATTTCCTCGCCGAAGCCCTGGGCGCCGCCGGTCACCAGGCCTATCCGGTTCCTCACCACATTGGAACGGTTGTCCGCCCGGGCCGCTTCGGGACAGATACCCGTTGCCCCCTCCGGGGGGAGATTCTCTTCGAGGAGGGCGGCGTTGTTTTCTTCCTGCCGCTTCTTTGCGGCGTCAAAATCCCGGTCAACCCAGAATAGGGCGTTGATGGTCCCGTTGGTTTTAAGGGCGATACAGGAGGGCTGCTTCCTGTTCGGTTCGGGCCGGACCGCCGCTTCCGCTCCGCCGGGGGCCGCCTCGAATTCCCAGGCGGCATAGGCTTCGTGCATAACCTTGGCCGCAGATTCTTCGTTGTAATGATTCTTTTCCCAGGCGGAACTGATATCGATGGTCAAAGCCTGGGGAGGAATGTTTTCGTCCGCCGGACCTGTAATGACAACCCGGGGTTTGCCCGCCGCATTGATACAGAGGCCCCGGACCAGGGGAGCTAAAGCTTGAGATGCTGCATAATTCATAGATACCTTCCTTAAAACTGTATGAACATGTCCGCAGGCAGCGGGCATCAATTCCTTAGATACGGACCAGCTTCCCCGGACGGACGGCTTGTTTTACAGGGAGCCTCAGGTTTTCCCCCTCAGCAGGTCCTCCGCTGTTTTTTGTCCCGATGCCCCCGGATCTTTCAGATCCAAATTCCGCCCCGCTGCGGCATAGAAGGCAAGCCGTTCCGCCAGGGGTTTTCCCGCCAGGGGATTTTCCGCCGAGAAAAGACCGAGGCGGCTGTCCGCCGATGAGAGCCGTTCATGGGCGATGAGGGCCCAGGTGGTGTCCACGAGGTGCCGGCAGCCCGGTTCCAGTACTTCGGGACAGTTGAAGGACTGGCGGGAACTGTTGATGTCCACCCCGGAGATCTCCATAAAACCCCTTTCGGCGCAAAGCCGCTGTATCCGCCGGATCTGTCCGGGCGTATTCCGGGGGGGCATATAGGTTACCGCCTGATACCCCAGGCGGGCCAACTCATCAAAAAGGGGCTCGATAAATTCATCTTCAAATTTTTCGGCCCTCTTGTCCCCGGTGGGAGATTCCCCCACGTCTCCCAGGTAGGCATAGGCAGGGATGGCCCCAATGGAACGGGCAAAGGCGCATACCTTTTCCGCGGGGATACATTCTCTTTCGCCGGGCTGGATAAATATCTTCGAGAGGAAACCCAATTTTAGCGTCCCCAGAAGATCAAAGAGATAGTGGGGATTACCGGGGTCCGAGAGGCGCTCCTGGATTTTAGGAGGCGGATTGACGCCGAATTTTTTGGAAAGCCCCTCCGTCAGGGAAGGCCCCCTGCCGTATTTTTTGATAAGCTTGTGCGCCGCCGCCTGGAGCAGATGCCGCTCGGTTATCTCCCCCCCTTCAGCATATTTGGAACGATCTTCAATGTCGTTCTTAAAATCGATCTCTTCAAGCCCCGCCCCGGCAAGCAGCGCATTGGCTCCCCGGACCATCTCTCTGGTCCGTTCCAGCCTTTCCCTCCGTATGGGATCAAGAAAAGCCCGGACCTCGTTAATCCGGGGGGCGGGCACTCCCTGCACGGTCATGTAGGCTATTCCCGCGGAATCGGGGTTGTTGATCTTCCGTCCGGCGAAGGGCCCTTCCCTTCCGTCCGCCCCGGCCTTAAAACTTACCCGGACCTCGAAACCCACACAAGCCCCGATACCCAGCTCCGCGGCGGCGGCGGTCAGTTCTTCCGCGGCGGCGATGGAGTCGTGATCCACCGACCCCGCCGCCTCCAGGCCGGCGTTTCTTGCTTCCAGAGCGGCCATGCTGGGGGTATAGGGACTGAAACTGTAAATGGTGTGGATATGGTTGTTGATCTCCCCTGTTTTAACATGTTTTTGAGGGTTTGCCTGCTCCATTGCCTTAAGGGCATCCAGCCGTTCCTCTTTACTTATCCAGGGATTGTTGATGACAGTCTTATGGTCCATGGGTACTTCCAGTATATGTTCCTTTTTCTTTTTCGTCAGCAGAGGACGGGCCCGCCCCCTGCCGGACAGCGGTTTTTGCAGAACCGCCGTCCGGAATAAGCGGCGTTATACTCCCAGCCGGTTCCGGCGTTCCAGATCCAGGGTGGTCTGTACCGTAGCCGGAGTATGGCCCGGCAGGGGCAGAATCCGTTCATGGACGGCGTCGATAATCCAGTCCACCTGAGGGAAGTAGAGCTGTTCCATCTCCGCCGCCGGAGTTATCCAGTTCCGGCTTCCCACCACCGCCACCGGGGCGTCCAGATAATCGAAGGCAAAGGTCTGGATATTACTCGCTACGGTATGGAGGAAGCTGCCCCGCTCGGCGGCGTCGCTGGTAAGGAGCGCCCTTCCGGTTTTCTTTACCGACTCTACAATCTTACCGTAGTTCAGGGGATTGATAAAGCGCAGATCGATCACCTCCGCCTGCAGGCCATACTGGGTTTCCAGCTTCTTTGCGGTATCCATGGCTTTGTAAAGGGTGGCGCCCAGGGTAATGATGGTCAGGTCCTTTCCCTGCCGGCGTATCGCCGGTTCTCCCTCGGGCACTTCGTAGTAGGCTTCGGGGACGCCTCCCTTTTCAAATTGTTCGCTCATATCGTAGAGAAGCTGGCTCTCAAAGAAGATAACCGGGTCGGTCCCCCGGAGGGCAAGGTTGAGCATGCCCTTGGCGTCGTAGGGGGTGGCGGGGAACATGGCTTTGAGTCCCGGAATGTGGGCCACAATGGCGGCCCAGTCCTGGCTGTGCTGGGCGCCGTACTTGTTGCCCACCGAAACCCGGATCACCAGGGGCATTTTGAGGAGCCCCGCGGACATGGACTGCCACTTGGAGGCCTGATTGAATATCTCGTCCCCCGCCCGCCCCATAAAGTCGCAATACATCAATTCTACCACCGCCCGGCCGCCGGACAGGGCGTAGCCGGCTCCGGCCCCCACGATGGCCCCCTCGGATATGGGGCTGTTGAAGAGCCGGTTATAGGGCAGCAGTTCCGTGAGGCCCCGGTAAACCGCAAAGGATCCACCCCAGTCCCGGTTTTCTTCGCCCCAGGCCGCCATGGTAGGATCGATGGCAAAGCGGTGAACCAGGGCTTCGAAGATGGCGTCCCGGTACTGGAAGGCCTTGTTTTTGGATACCGGTTTCCCCTCGGTGTCGAAGCCGTACCGGGTCTTTCCCGCCAGGGCCTTGACCCGGGGATTCTCCTCCACCGCCTGAGAAAGTTCCGGTTTACGGTCGTCGAATTTTTCAACCCTTCCGTTGGAGAACATCACCGACTCGATAAAGGCCCCCCCCAGGCGCGGAGAAACCGTATCGTCAACGGCAAGCTTGACCACTTCCAGCAGTTTTGCGCCGATCGCTTCCCGTTGAGCCTCCAGCTCGTCATTGGAGGCGATGCCGTTTTCCACAAGATAGCTGCCGTAGGCCTTGATGGAATCCGCATCCTGCCAAAGCTTGACCTCTTCGGGGGTACGGTAACTGGAAGCATCCGAGGGGGAATGTCCCGATGTTCTATAGGTGAGGGTGTCCAGAAGTACCGGCCCCCTGCCCGCCAGGAGGATCTCTTTCTTCCGGGCGACGGCATCCGCCACTGCCAAAGGATTATAGCCATCCACCCGTTCGGCGTACATATTCTCGGGGTTAACCCCGGCGCCGACCCGGGCCATAATGCCGTAGCCCATGGTTTCTCCCGCCGTCTGGCCTCCCATGCCGTAGAAGTTGTCGAAGAAATTGAAGAGGATAGGCGGCGCTCCTCCCGCATCCTGCGTACCTTCGCCCCGGGGCCAGAGGGTATGGTACTGATCCATGGCGGCCAGCATCATCGCCTCCCAGACCGGTCCGCAGCCCATGGCGGCGTCCCCGATATTGGAAACCACAATCCCCGGCTTTCTGTTGATTCGCTTGTAAAGGGCCGCCCCGGTGGCGATGTCCGCGGAGCCTCCCACGATGGCGTTGTTGGGCATGGACCCGAAGGGGGTAAAGAAGGCGTGCATGGAACCCCCGAGTCCCCGGGTAAATCCCGCCTTCCGGGCGAAGATCTCCGCCAGGGTTCCGTAGAGAACAAAATTTTCCGCCAGATCCCGTGTGTTTTTGTAGGGGATCTTTTCCGCCGTACCCAGGGTTTCTCCATCCAGGAAACCCTTCATGATCGCCTCCAGCTTTTGCTCTCCCGGGGTTCCCCCTTCAGAAAGCTGCCATAGTGCGGAATAACACTTGGCAAGAATTTCCCCGTGGCTCCGGTGGCTTCCGAAGATAAAATCGTCCACCGTAAGGTTGACACACTGGCCCACCGAGGAAGCTTCCTGGCCGATGGAAAGATGGGCCGGCCCCTTGTGGTTGTACTCAATACCCTTCCAGGTTCCCTGGGTTTTGAAGGTATTGAGCATGCCTTCAAATTCACGGATGGTGGCCATGTCGTACCAGATCCGCTTGAGCCGGTCCTTGCCATAGAGGGCAAGCTCTTTTTTAATATCGCTCTTGTATTGATTAACCGGAATATCCTTGATTTTGAGGATCTCCGGTTTCCGCACATCCTTGGGATTTACCACCAATGATTTAGGCATTTTTATCTCCTTGCCAAATTGTATTCGCAGGCGGGTTCAATACCCCATCTACCGGCGGGGTTGTTGATTCACCTGTTAAACAAGAATAGAGTTGTCCGGGGATCTCGGTTTCTGTTGAACTAACCGGGTTCTCGAACAAGTCCAATCCTTTTTGCGCTCCGCTTTCCGCTTTCTTTTCCTTCAGCCTATCTCCCAGACCGCATCCCTGATAAGTTCGCAGACCGTGGGGTGGGGGAAGATGAGCTGCTTTACATCTTCGATCCGCAGTTCCTGCTCTATCAGGGCCGCCCCGCCCCAGATAAATTCCGAAGCATAGGCCCCCACTGCATGGATCCCCAGGATCTTCCGGGAATCGGCGCCGGCGATGACCTTTACCGCCCCTTGACCGGCGAAGGTATTCTCCGCAGCAAAACGGCCCGAAACCTTCATGGGGAGGCTGGCCTTGAGGATTGCCGTGCCCCCGGAAGCTGCCTCCTGCTCGGTGATTCCCACCCCCGCCGCCTCGGGTATGCCGTAGACGGCCCAGGGTACCGCATGATAGCGCATCCTGTCGGTCTGCCGGGCGCCGTCCGCCAGAATGTCCGCTGCGGCGACTTCGGCCATGCGGTAGGCCGAATGGGCGAGGAGGCTCTTTCCGGTAACATCCCCGGCGGCCCAGATTCCGGGAATATTGGTCCGCATCCGGTCATCAACGTTGACTCCCCGGCCTGTATCGACCCCGGCGTTTTTTGCGCCCCAAGTATCGAGGACGGGCCTGCGTCCTACCGCCATGAGGATCAGTTCGGAATCGGCCTTTTCGGGCTTTCCGTCCCTGGCGGTATAATGAACCGCCGCCCCCTCGATTCTTTCCACCTTGCAGCCAAGTTTGAAGTCCACCGGTTTCATGGCCCGGCGGAAGATGGGGGCCTGCTCCCTGTCCATGAAGGGGATGATCTCGTCCATCATTTCGATGACCGTTACCTCAGAGCCCAAGGCCGAGAAGAGGCCCGCAAATTCGACGCCGATGACTCCGCCCCCGATGACCGTAAGCCTTTTGGGAACTTCGCCGGTGGAGAGGAGCCCCGTGGAATCCACCACCCTGGGATTATCCTGTCCACCGGGAATGGGGGGCAGTACCGGAACGGAACCGGCGCAGATCAGGATGGTCCGCCCCTCAAATTCGGTTCCCGCCTTTTCGCCGCTTGAGGCCTTTACCCTGCCGGGGCTGCCCCCGGAAGGGGCGGCCAGGATCTCTCCCCGGCCCTTTACTACCTCCACGGCAAAGCGTTTCATCTGGGAAGCCACCCCGGAACGGAGCTTTTCCACTACTTCGTTCTTCCATTTTTGGATTTCGGCCCAATTGTAGGATGCTCCCTGGATGGTAACGCCGAACTTTCCCGCCTCTAAGGCGTGGACATACTGCTTGGCCGAGTTGAGCAGGGTCTTGGTGGGAATACAGCCCACGTTAAGGCAGGTCCCCCCAAGATGCTGCTCCTCAATCAGAAGGACCTTTTTCTTCTGATATCCCAGCCGCTCCGCCGCGAGGTAACCTCCGGGACCGCCGCCGATTATTATCGTATCGTACACACGCGTCTCCTTTCAAAAAACAATGGAGTTGTTTGGAATCTTCAGTTTTCCGTCGAACTGAAGGTTCGCCAACAACCACTTAAAAACAACAAAAAACATAAATTCCATCAAAAAATCTGCGTTTTCTTGAAGACTTGTCCGAAAACCAACCGGGTTGTCGAACAAGTCCAATGTCCTGGGGCTTGTTATCCCGCGCCGCTTTGATACCGGACGGCATAGGCGGCCCGGACATCTCTCTATCCCCTGGAAAGCCACAGATCGATGTTTGCCACCGCTTCTCCCAGGGCCTTGAGAAAACGCGCCGCAGGAGCGCCGTCTACAACCTGGTGGTTGATGGTCAGGCTGAAGCCAATATGAGGTTCAAAGCGGACGCCGCAGGCATCGTCCCTGGCTTCTACAGGTTTAAGCTCTATGCCGCAGACCCCCAGGATCGCCACTTCCGGGATGTTGATCACCGGGGTAAAGCTGGTAACCCCCAGGCTTCCCAGATTGGTTACCGTAAAGGTAGAACCCGAAAGTTCATCGGGTTTTACGCCGCCCCCCTGACAGGCCGCGGCAAGCCGCTTCGCCTCAGAAGAAATCTGCCGGAGGGGGAGGAGATTTGCGTTTCTTATTACCGGAACCATAAGCCCCTTGGGGGTATCCACCGCCACCCCCAGATGGACCCGTTCAAAGGTCCGGAGAATATCTCCGGTTTTGTGGGCGTTCATAAAGGGGAAGAGGGGCAGGAGCCGGGAAACGGCAAAGAGGATGAGGTCGTTTACCGTGATCTTAGCTAGTCCCAGATCTTCGCCGGAGGCTTTCATACGGGAACGGAGCTCCTGCATCCGTACTGCGGAGGCGCTGCCGTTCAGCGTAAACTGGGCGCTTTCCGCCAGGGACTGATACATCCGGTCGGCGATGAGTTTTCGTATGCCCTTGATGGGCGTATCGGCGATCGCCCCTTCGCCGGCGTCAGCCGCCGCCGGGAAGGTTCCGGCGGCCAAATCGGACAGGGTAACTCTGCCGCCCAGGCCGGAACCTGCCGCGGGGACGGCGCCTCCGGCGGCTTTGGCCGCGGCGGTGAGAAGGGGCCTTTGTTCCAGGGCTGCCGCCACATCCCGTTCAATGATCCGTCCGCCGGGACCCGATCCGCCAAGCCCCGCCAGAGGAAGCCCCTCTTTGGCGGCCAGGTTTCGCGCCCGGGGACTGGCATGACCTTCTCCGGCGGCGGTTCCCGGAGGGGCAGCCTTAACGGCGGCCGGAACCGTTTCCGCCGCCCGGGATGCCTGGACGGGAGCCGTATCCGCCGGTGGAACGGAGGCCGCGCCGCCGGGGCCCGCCTTTCCAAGCGCGGCGGCCCAGTCTTCACCGGCTTGACCGATGACCGCAATGGCTTCCAATACCGGGACATCGTCTCCGGCGGCATGGAGAATTTTCAGCACCGAGCCATCTGCGCCGGCGGGAACATCGAAGGCGGCCTTGTCGGTTTCAACCTCACAAACCGTAGTATCCGCGGAAACCGGATCCCCTTCCTTTACCTTCCAGTCAACGATGATACAGGATTCTACCGTATTACCCTGACGGGGCATTATCAAAATATGTGCCATATAAACTCCTCGTTTAGCCGTGGGGCTTAGAGCCCCTCTGTTTTATCACCCGCCTTGCGGCGTGCGCATAGATCCTTCACATTACTCTTTTAATGGCAATCCCGGCCCCTTCAAGTTCTGCCGCGGCCTCATCTCCAAGTTCCCGGTCGGTGATCACCAAATCCATGTCCGAAAGGGGGAGTACACTGATAAAACCGACTCTGCCGTACTTGCTGGAATCCGCCACCAGAACGGTGGTTTCCGCATGGTCCTTCATGGCCTTGACGATTTCCGCCCCCTCCGCCAGATGGGTGGTCATGCCCCGTTCCAGGGTAAAGCCGTCGGTACCGGCAAAGGCAAGCCGCACATTAAGCCGGGCTATGTTCTGGATGGCTATGGGTCCTACAAAGGATTCGGTGGGCCGCCGGAATTCCCCTCCGGTCATGGTGATCTCCAGAGCCGGATTTGTCCGGGCATTGGCAAAGACCAGGGCGGAATTGGTTACGATATGGATGTCCCGCTTTCCCGTCAAATACCGGGCGATTAGGGCGGTAGTAGTCCCCGCTTCGATCATAATCACATCCCCGTCCCGGACCAGTTCCGCCGCGGCCCTGGCTATGGCGTTCTTTTCCTCCAGGCGTTCCCGCTGGCGTTCCAGAATCTGCCGGTGTACCGCCGGAGCGGCCCCGCCCCGGATACGGTTGATCCAGCCCTTGTCCTCCATGGTTTTGAGGTCGGAACGGATAGTTACCTCCGAAAGACCCAGGTCCTGGGCCAGGGCGGCCACGGAGACAGTACCGTCTCCCGAAAGCCGGTTGAGGATAATCCGTTCCCGTTTATTCAAGTCGATCAACACTTATGAACACCTTTCGGAATAATTTCGTACCACTTTCGTTTATACATCAAAAAAACTTAAATGGCAAGGGCTTTGGAGGGTTTTTCGGTAACGCAAATGAAGCGGATTCAAAATGTGAGGGTTTGAATCAGCCTCAGATAAGTCTTATTTGGACCGATAATTACAACATGAAGAAAAAGTCTTTTGCCGGTCTTGGGCTCATCCTGTTCTTCGGCGTATCCCTTTGGGGGCAGGATCTGTCCCTGAGCGCAGGGGATCTTAGGATAGAGCAGCGGGTAGACGGAGGCTTTCACCTCTTTATCAGGAAAAAGCCGGAGATAGCTTCGGTGCTCCTCACGGAGACTACCCGGGACCCCTCCCGCAGGGAGGACAATTACGCCTACCGGGCGGGAGTATGGAACGGTATCAACGGCGGCGAAATACGGATTCTTAACGGAGCGCCCATTTCCAGGGAATCGGGGATCTGGTCCCTCATCGATTCCACCCCGGAAAACCACCCCGAATTGGGTCCGGCCTTTCACATCTACATTCCCTACCTGCTCTATTACGGCTATCCCGGTACCCGGCACGGCGAAGTCTATGTGGTGGACGGTACTTTCTTGAATATCCGCGCCTTTTCCCTGCCCTACGGGGATTACCGGGGCAGTTTTCGGGATAATCCCTTTGTCCTTTCGGTAAGCCAGAAGCCCCTGGAGGGCCCCCCGGAACGGAACTATATGAAGGATACCCTGGACGCCTTTAGCGATATTGCCGCCTCGGGCCAGGGGGATTTGATCCGGGCCCTGGGACCGGAGGATCTGGTGGATAAGATACGGACCATCCTGGAACCGGAACAGGGGAAAAACGTGGACCTGGTTATCTGCCTGGATACTACCAATAGTATGAAGGATGATATTGATGCGGTCCGGCTCCGTCTTATCCCCATGCTGGGGGAGACTATTGCCCGCTTCAGAAGTTTCCGCATCGGCATGGTACTTTACAAGGATTATTTTGAAGCCTACCTGAACCGGATCATTCCCTTTACCGGGGATTTTGAAAGCTTCCAAAAAACCCTGAACGGTCTCCGGGTTGGCGGCGGCCGGGATATCCCCGAGGCGGTTTACGAGGCCCTCTATGAAGCGGCGCTTAAATTCCCCTGGGAAGCGGAGTCAAAACTTATCATTCTTATCGGGGATGCGCCCCCCCATCCCCGTCAGCGGGGAAAGATCTCCCGGGACATGGTAAACAAAGCCGTAGCGGACCGGGGGCTCAGGGTTAATGCGATTATTCTGCCTCAGTAGTTTGGACGTTCTGGTTTTTCTTTTTTAGAAAGGGCAGATTCAGCAGAGGGGCGTTTTCCTTTTCCGTGATCTGTTTGAGAACAATCTCCGCCAGGATCTTAAACTGAGGGGGGAGAAGCTCCGCATCGGAATCGTCGTACCTGGTCAGGAGTCCCTCAAGCTCGGAACGGGACTGGGGGTACAGTTTCTGCTTGTAGTGGATAAAGGCGATTTCGTATTCTGCAGCGCAGATTAGATCGGTATTGGTACGGAACCGGTCCAGAATAGCTTCGTAGTACTGCAGGGCCTGTTTGTACCGGTTCCGGTCCGAGGCCTCCTGCCCCCGCTGGATCAATTCCTCCGCGGTAATATCATCGGGAATGGATACAGGCCTTGATACGCAGGTAATCAGAAGCGCTGCACCAAGGACGGCTCCGGCAAACTGGGAAACACGCATACTACATCTATAACACGATAAGGGCGGAATAACAAGAAGCCGGTACGGATCGGATAGTACCCGGAGTCCCGCGTGTACGATGTGCGCCGGGCCGGACAGAAACCGCTTCCGCTTACCATTGTCTGTCCGGCACGGAACCTTATCCGCCGGCGTTCATATTAAAACGTGAACTTCTGCGGCGCCGCCTAAACGGACTGCATTATGAGAATGTATAAATATTCCGAAAAATTTTATCGGCAAGTAAGGCTGTTTCAAAACTCCCGGATTTTGAAACCGGATCAAATATGCCGCCCATTGTACATTATAGATTAGAGTTGTTCAGAAACTTCAGTTTCTGAACAATAACCGCTAAAAAACAACAAAAAACATGGATTTTGTCAAAAATCCGTGTTTTTTGGGAGACTTGTGAAATAACCAGCCGGATTATTGAGCAAGTCCATTGACTTATCCGGTTTTTTATGCAAATTTATGCATTATGAAAATTTTTTCTCCGGCCCGCCGGTATTCCTTTCTCCGCCGTTTTTAAAATATTTTCCATCGCGCTGTACAATAGACTTGTCCGGACATTTCAGTTTTCCGGACAGGTCCAATGTTTTTTCTGATTGAGGAGGTTGAAGGTGATTGCGGGTATTATCGGCGCGGCGGGTTATGCGGGGTCAGAGCTGGTCCGGCTCCTGGCGGGACATCCCCGCATTGACAGGCTGGTTCTGGGCTCGGTAAGCCGCGGCGGGGAACGGATCGAGGAAATCTACCCCAATTTTTGGGGGAAGATTTCCGCTCCCCTGGTAAGTCCCGGTGAGGTAATTGCCGCCGCCGTCCAATCCGGCGGCGTTCATGCCGGCGTGGTCTTTGCGGCTCTCCCCCACGGAGTGGGAGAGCCCTATGCCAAGGCCTGTGTGGAGCAGGGCGTTTCCTTCATCGATTTATCCGCCGATTTCCGTTTTGGTGATGATGAGGCGGCCTATACCGCCTGGTACGGCAAGGCTTATCAGTACCCCGAACTGCGCCGCCGCTCGGTCTACGGCCTCCCGGAACTCTACCGGAACCGGATCAGGGAACTTGCCGCCGCAGGGCCGGTGATCATCGGGAATCCCGGCTGTTATCCTACCGCCGCTTCCCTGGGCATCTTTCCCGCCCTGGCCCGGGGTCTTGCCGCCCTTGACGGCGCCGGACCGGGGATCATTGTGGACGCCGCCTCCGGGATCTCCGGCGGCGGCCGGGAGCCGGCCCGGGCCTACCATTTTCCGGAATGCGCCGATTCGGTGTCTCCCTACAAAATCGGGGAACACCGGCATACGCCGGAGATAAGCCGGAATTTGGGGGCCATGCGGCCCCTGACCGCCGCCGGTCTGGGGCCGGTGAAACCCGGTTCCCCGGTGCCGGTGATTTTTACCCCCCACCTGGTTCCCATGAACCGGGGTATACTCAGTACCATCTATATACCCCTGGCCGGCGCATGGAAGTCCGCCGGTATGGATTCCGTACAGCCCCAGCCGGAGGAAACCGGGGAAAAGCTTCAGGAAATCCGGAAGATCTATGCGGAATTCTACCGGGACGAGCCCTTTGTCCGGGTCCTCCCCGCAGGAACCGTTGCCGCCACGGGCCGGGTACGGCATTCCAATTTCTGCGACATTTCGGTCCATGCGGATAGGAGGGGGACCACCCTGATCGTCATCTCCGCCATTGATAATATGGTAAAGGGCGCCGCAGGCCAGGCTGTGCAGAACATGAACATCCTCCTGGGCTTTGAAGAAAGCGACGGTCTCGGCGCCATACCGGCGCTGTTTTGAAGGGTCCTTGCTTTTGGGGCATTTTTTCCAATTCGGCAGTACCTTAGTCTTCTGCTTTCAAATGTTTGCAAACGGCGCATGACCGCAGGGGGTACGATGTGAAAGAAATAGACGGCGGGGTCTGCGCCCCGAAAGGGTTTAGGGCCGGAGGCATCCGGTGCGGTATCAAGGGGAGGACCTCAAAACGGGATTTAGCCCTGATCTGTTCGGACCGGCCCTGCGTATCCGCGGCCATGTTTACCGCCAACCTGGTTAAGGCCGCCAGCGTTCTGGTGAGCAGGGAACACCTGGCTGCGGGTTCCTGCCGGGCCGTGATCGCCAATTCGGGGAATGCCAACGCCTGTACCGGCGAGGCGGGAATTGCCGCGGCCCGGCGCATGGCGGCGCTGGCGGCGGCCCGGCTGGGGATAGCGCCGGAGGAAACGGCGGTGGCCTCCACCGGGGTTATCGGCGTACCCCTGCCCATGGCTCCCATTGAAGCGGGCATCGGCGCCCTGGCGGCCTCCCTCAGTGCCGGCGCCGCGGGACATGACGCCGCCCTGGAGGCAATCATGACCACCGATACCCGGAAGAAGGGAGGTGCCCTGGAAATCGAATGGGGCGGCGTCCCGGTACGGCTGGGGGGTATGGTCAAGGGGTCGGGGATGATACATCCCAATATGGCCACCATGCTGGCCTTTATCACCACCGATGCGGCCCTTCCTGCGGAAGCTCTGGACCGGGCCCTGCGGCGGGCGGTAAAACATTCCTTTAACCGGGTTACCGTGGACGGGGATACCTCCACCAACGATATGGTCTTGATAATGGCCAACGGCGCCGCCGGAAACAGCCCCGCTGGCGGCGGCCCCGGTTTCAGCGCTTTTGTGGACGCCCTGGAAACTCTCTGCATTAAACTTGCCCGGGCCATGGCCCGGGACGGGGAAGGGGCCGCTAAACTCTTGACCGTTACGGTCCGGGGAGCTGCGGACGAGGATGCGGCGGAGATCCTGGCAAAGTCGGCGGCCTCATCGAGCCTGGTTAAGGCCGCCTGTTCCGGCGCTGACGCCAACTGGGGACGGGTACTTTGCGCCCTAGGATACGCAGGGATTCCCTTTGATCCCGCCCTGGCGGACATCGTTTACGCCAGCTCCGCGGGAGAGATTCTCCTGTGCCGGAGAGGCGGACCGGTTTCTTTTTCCGAAGATGAGGCCAGGCGTATATTAGCGGAAGAGGAGATTGAGATCCGCATCACCCTGGGAAACGGTCCCGGCGAGGCCGTTGTGTGGGGTTGTGATTTAACCTGCGATTATGTGAAAATAAACGGAGATTACCGGTCATGAAAGAGACGATAAGTAACAGCAGCCGGGCCGAAGTACTCATCCACGCCCTGCCCTATATCCAGCAGCACAACGGCAAAACCATGGTAGTAAAATACGGCGGTAATGCGATGATCAACGAGGAGTTGAAAAGGGCGGTAATTCAGGATGTGATTCTCATGGCCTGCGTGGGGATCAGGACCGTACTGGTTCACGGCGGAGGTCCCGAGATTGAGACCATGCTCAATGCGGTGGGCAAGGAAAGCCGTTTTGTGCAGGGGCTCCGGTACACCGACGAGGAGACCATGGAGATAGTCCAGATGGTGCTTTGCGGCGGGGTGAATAAAAAAATAGCCGCCCTGATAGAACAGGCCGGCGGCCGGGCCCTGGGGCTCTGCGGCATAGACGGGGCCATGCTCCAGGCCCGGCGGCTTAAATCCGCCGGCGGGGATCTGGGTCTGGTGGGAGATATTGTAAGCGTGGATACTTCGGTCCTGGTAAACGCCCTGGACGGCGGCTCCATCCCGGTGGTTTCATCGGTGGCCCTGGGTATCGAAGATGCGGAGGGCTATACCCTCAACATAAATGCCGATACCGCCGCCGCCCGGATCGCCGCCGCCCTGGGGGCGGAGAAACTCATCCTTATGACCGATGTCCGGGGCATACTTCGGGATCTGCGGGACGAGGATTCCCTCATCAAGGCCACCGTCCGGGGGAGCCTGGAGGATCTTATAAGAGACGGTGTGGTCAGCAAGGGGATGATCCCCAAGGTCGAGTGCTGCGCCATGGCCCTGGACGGCGGGGTAAAGAAGGCCCACATCATCGACGGCCGGTTGACCCATGCCCTCTTAATCGAGCTTTTTACCGATGAAGGAATCGGTACGATGATCGAACCCTGACAGCGGTAAAACGGATCGGAGGAAAAACGTCTCCGTCAGGATTATCTTTACTGCGGGGCTTATTCCGGCGGTAACCTAACGGTTTCTATGACGCCTGTGTATAGACCGAAAATGCCCGGCCTGAAGGGGACGGACCGGCAAATTGAAAAGATGCCGGGGAGCGCGGCCCTAAAAGCCCGAGGGCCTTACCCCATTACCTGCTCCAGCTCTTCCTTGTATGCTTCAAAATCGCAGCGGCAGTAGGCGGCGTCGCAGCCCGGCAGGGGCAGATGGGGCACTTCATCAATGGAGAAGATCCCGCCGTCATGATTCTTAATTTTCTCGCAGTCAAGATCGCCGCCCATATTAACTATCTTTACCTTGGTAATGCCCCTGCTCCGCAGTTCCATCAGTTTATACTTCCTGCTGACGGCAAATAAATTCATATAGTAAATAATGGGGACAATATGGCGGGGATCCTTTTCGGCAAGGCCTTTTTCGCTCATACACTCCGCCATTTCCCGGGAAATTTTAAGCTCCGGGTTGATATGAAGGGCGGCTTTTTCTTCGTCCGAGAGGCAGTCGTTATACGAAAAGGGATCGGTAAAATAACCGCCTATCTTGGGGATAATTTTCTCCATGTGGGACAGTTTTTCCTGCTTGAAATACCCGGATTCTTCGATGTCCCGGATCATCCCCGTCAGGATCTCCTTTCTGAGCATATCCTTCCGTTCATTGGGATTCAGCACCACATAGTTGGCAGCATCTATCAGCGACTTAACATCCTCACCGGTACGCCTGGTTGCCAACACTTCCCGTACCTTTTTTGCCAGCTCTAAAAAATCGGCCGCCATATCTTTTCCTCGCGTGTACATAGTACCACAATTTTTTCAGAAAAACAACAGTTCTGTACCATATATGTCCAAGATATGTCCAAGCGTTTCTATGTACCGGTATTCGCAGTGGAAGGCCCGTTACCCAAAAGCCCGCCTTTCGGCGGAGGAATTTTGGAACGGAGGTTCATGCAATTCCCCGCGTGATGCCTAAAAATAAAATCCAGCCGAAAAAGCGGATGCCTAATAACTAAAAATCCAGTCCAAAACTATACCAGCCTTATCAGGGAGATAAGGCAGATGAGGTTGGACATGAATAG
>JAISMC010000042.1 GCA_031276965.1 Treponema sp. | reverse complement strand
GCGGGGGTTCATGGCCGGACGGCCTCCCCCCGGTTTTCGGCGGTATTCCCTGGCATTCTCACGCCCTCGTTTCGGTATCAACGGCTTGGCGGCTTCCCAGAACGCATCAGTTATTTCCCATGAGTGCTGTTGTTTCATGCTCCCCTCCTGGTTTTATATCGACACCTAGCAGGAACGTATTTAGGGACAAGCCCTTAGTCCAATCAAGGTACTAGAATAATTTTTTTCGCCATTATTTTTTCAACGGGCCGGCAATGCTGTGTTTTTTGGCAGCGGAAATGCTTCATCGATCTTTATCGTATTACGGAATTTATCCCTGCTGAAACAGCCTTGTCAGAAAACACTGATGACAGGAGGCGGAAAGGACGTAACAAAAAAGGTAGACGGAATAAGGGCTGGAAAATTGCAATTCATATTTACATTAGGAGGAATCTGGTTATAAATCTTATGCTAAGGGAAAAGCCCGGCACATATATAAAACAGGGATAATAAAAAACCTCCGGAGCAGAGCGCGAACCGGAGGTTTCAAACCGAAGGTTGCGAACCAAAGGTTCGCCGTAACCAGAGTTTAAATAATGCTTGTGAAACCGCCGGTCCCGGTGTATAATTACTTGAAGACAAGGGGATGAGATCCGGTCCCGGTCCTGTACTGCCCGCCGCGGGTGCGGCCCCTTTCGATTTAAAACAAGCAAGGAGGATGATACTATGCCAAAATGGCTGGAAGATGCGGTTTTTTATGAGATCTATCCCCAATCATATTACGATTCCAACGGGGACGGCATCGGTGATTTTGAGGGGATAATACGCAAATTGGATTATATTAAGGATCTGGGCTGTAACGCCCTGTGGCTCAATCCCTGTTTTGATTCCCCCTTTAAGGATGCGGGTTACGATGTGCGGGACTACAAGAAGACGGCGTCCCGCTATGGCTCCAATGATGATCTTAAGCGGCTTTTTGCCGAAGCCCATGCAAAGGGGATCCGCGTGATCCTGGACCTTGTTCCCGGCCACACCTCAGAGGAGCATTTCTGGTTTAAGGAGAGCCAAAAGGCCGAACCCAACGAGTATTCCGGCCGGTACATCTGGACCAGCCACTGTTTTGAAGGGGCGGATGGTTACAGCTTTATCGGCGGGGAATCCCCCCGGAACGGGACCTACCTGCTCAACTTCTTCAAGTGCCAGCCCGCCTTAAACTACGGCTTCCTGAAGCCTGACAAGCCCTGGCAGATGCCCCCGGATCATCCCGGCTGTATTGCCACCCGGGAGGCGGTGAAGGATGTGATGCGTTTCTGGATGGATATGGGCTGTGACGGTTTCCGGGTGGATATGGCCGCATCCCTGGTCAAGAACGACGACGACCAAAAGAGCGGCGCCCAGGCCATTTGGCAGGATATCAGGGCCATGCTCAATGCCGATTACCCCGAAGCCATGCTGGTGGCGGAATGGAGCGACCCGGAACGTTCCCTGCGGGCGGGGTTCCATGCGGACTTTCTCCTTCACCATTTCACCGAAGGGGGTTACCGTACCCTGCTGCGGAACTACGGCGGTTCCCCCGGACATGTGAGCCTTGAGGATGACCGGAGTTTTTTCAAGGCGGACGCCCCCGGGGATATTACCCTTTTCCTCAACGACTATCTCCCAAAGTATGAAAAGACCCGGGATATGGGGTATATCAGCCTCATCACCGGCAACCACGATACCATCCGCGCCGGGTATAACCTGAGTCCCGAAGAGCTGAAGATCGCCTATGCGGTACTCTTTACCTTGCCGGGGGTCCCCTTCCTCTATTACGGCGATGAGATTGGAATGCGGTATCTGGATCTGCCAACCAAGGAGGGGGGATATTACCGGACCGGTTCCCGCACACCCATGCAGTGGTCGCCGGGGAAGAATCTGGGTTTTTCCGCCGCCGAAGCGGAAAGGCTCTACCTCCCCGTGGACCCCGCCGGGGATGCGCCCACGGTGGAGGAGGAGGCGGGGAAGGCCGATTCCCTCCTGAACAGTCTCAAGGCTGTTTTGCGGCTCCGCCGCAGCATCCCGGAACTCAACGCCCAGCCGAACCTTGGGATCCTCTACGCCGAAAAGGGGAAACTTCCCTTTGTGTACCGGAGGGGTTCCCTGGTAATCGGGGTTAACCCCTCGGGCGCGCAGGTCCGGGCGCCGGTGAATATCCCCAAGGGTAAGCCGATACACGCCATAGGCGGCGGGCGTCTGGAGGGGGGGATATGTACTATGGAAGCCCGGAGTTTTGTCATATTCAAGGAGGGAACAGATCGATGAGATTATTAACAAGATCCGATTTTGACGGCCTGGCCTGCGGCGCCCTGCTTTACTATCTGGGTATCATCGACGAGTGGTTGTTTGTCCATCCCAAGGATATACAGGACGGCCTGGTGAAAGCCACGGAAAAGGATGTGCTTGCCAATATTCCCTATATCGAGGGATGCGGGCTCTGGTTCGATCATCATGCCAGTGAAAACAAACGCCTGGGGGACACCGGCGGCATTTCCGGACAAAACACCGCCGCGCCCAGCTGCGCCCGGATTGTCTATAACTACTACGGGGGGGCGGAAAAACTGGGACGGTTTGCCGAAATGGTGGATTATGTGGACCGGGTGGATTCCGGGGCTTTGACCCGGGATGAGATTACGGATCCCAAGGGCTGGATCCTCCTGGGCTTTATCATGGACCCCCGCACCGGTTTGGGCCGGTTCAGGAATTTTCGCATCAGCAACTACGATTTGATGCAGAATCTGTCCAAGGCCTGCGCGGATAAGACGGTGGATGAGATTTTGGCCATGGAGGATGTTCAGGAGCGGATAGGGGTGTACCATGAACAGGCCGCCCTTTTTGCCGAAATGGTGAAGAAGTACAGCCGTATTGACGGCCCGGTGATCATCACCGATCTGCGGGGGGTAGACCCTATTTACGCGGGGAACCGTTTCCTGATCTATACGATATTTCCAGAACAGAACATATCCCTGTGGACCATAGACGGCAGGAACAAGGCGAACTGCGTTATTACCGTAGGTTACAGCATCCTCAACCGGACCGCCACCGTGGATGTGGGCGGCCTGCTCCTCAAGTACGGCGGCGGCGGCCACCGTCAGGCGGGCACCTGCCAGGTCCCCTACGACGACGCCGGCCGGATCATCGCTGAAATTGTGGAACAGTTGAAGTAAAAAGGACCCGCCGGGCCTGCCCCGGGACTCAAGAAAAGGGCCTCTGCCGCCGATAATAGTAGTATTTCCGTACTCCCCTTTGTATATTTTTATAGACATACGGGCGGGCGGGGGCGGCGGTCCTTATTCCTCGATCATCTAATTACTTGAATTACAAGGAAATAGCTTAATATTTTTTTTCTTCTCCGATATGACTTAGTTGGCATGGAATTTGCTATAATAAAATATATGAAAAATAGCGTACTCATTGATGTTTGGTCTTTGGGGTGGATTACAGTACAAACGGATCCGGAAACCCTGAAGAGAGAGATGGTCAGGAAGGCTCTGCATTTTCTCATTGCCTTGAGCCCCATTATGGCTGCCATGAACCGGCCCCTGACGATGCTCCTC
>JAISMC010000140.1 GCA_031276965.1 Treponema sp. | reverse complement strand
ACCATGGTGGAACCCTCAAAACGGCTCTGGTAGTGGAAGGCTTCCCGGATAAGTTCAACCCTGGACCAGCTTTTTTCACCGGCTTTTCCGGCTTCGGCTATCATGGCTCAAGGATACCGATTAGCCCTTCCCGTGACAACACCGAACCGTTAGCCGGATGGGGCTGTTCCAATTTGGCTTCACTTGAAATTCGGCGAAACCGCCGTATATACTCGGGTGGACCCCGGACTCCTATAAGATCCGGAAGCGAGGGAAGTTGATCCCGCGAACACCACATTGTCGCGCAGGGGAGGGGAAGTGAAAAAGCTGCTCATGGGGAATGAGGCCATTGCCCTGGGAGCCTTGCGGGCCGGGGTTTCGGTGGTCACCGGCTACCCCGGAACCCCTTCTACGGAGATACTTGAAACCATCGCCAAGGAAAAAGGGGCCCTGTCCGGTCTCTCCCCCGCCGGCGAGAGGGGGGATCCTGTCCATGTGGAATGGTCGGTGAATGAAAAATCAGCCCTGGAAGTGGCTGCCGGGGCCGCCATAGCCGGAGGGCGGGCGCTGGTAACCATGAAACAGGTGGGCCTTAATGTGGCGTCGGACCCTCTGATGAGCCTTAACTATGTAGGTGTCAAGGGGGGGCTGGTGATTGTCGTGGCGGATGATCCCGGCCCCATCTCCTCCCAAACCGAGCAGGATACCCGGCGTTTCGGGGCTTACGCGAAGATCATGGTGTTTGATCCGGTAAATCCGGAGGAAGCCTACCTTATGGCTGCCGATGCCTTTGAGTATTCGGAAAGATACGGCCGCCCGGCTATCCTCCGCCCTACCACCCGGGTCTGCCATAGTTACGCTTCGGTAGAATTGCTGCCCCGCGGGGAACGGAAAATCCCGGCGGGATTTGCCAAAGAGGGGGGCCGCTGGGTGATCTTTCCCAGCCTGGCCTACCGCAGCCATATTCGGATCGAGAAGGATCTCCTTGAACTGGGGGAGGTCTTTTCCGCTTACCATGCCAACAGGATCAGTGTTTCCCCTGCCGGCATGTCCGGCCGCGGGGGCCCCCGCCGGGGTATCGCCGCGGGCGGGGTAAGCCGCGCCTATGTGAAAGAAGCTCTGGCGGCTATTGGCGGTAAAGGCGGCGGGGGAGTGTCATATACGCTGCTTGAGGTTGCCACGGTTCCCTTTCCCTCCGCCTTAGGCCGGGATTTCCTTGAGGGTTCCGGGGAAGGCCCCCTTACGGAAGTTCTGGTTGTGGAAGAGCTGGATCCGGTCATTGAAGACGCCCTTATCCGGCTCTGCGGGATCTTCAACCTCAACGTAAAGATCCGGGGCAAGCTTGGCGGGGACATGCCCGGAGCGGGGGAAAATACCCCGGCCCTGGTAGCCGCCGCTGTTTCCGCCTTTCTCGGCATCCCGGCGGATACCGGCGGGGGAACAGTCCGGGCCGCGCCTCCGGATCTGCCCGCAAGGCCGCCGGTACTCTGCGCCGGCTGTCCCCACCGGGGGAGTTTTTTCGCCGTCAAGGAGGCGGTGAACCGCTACAACCGGAACCGGCAGCAGGCCGGCCTTCCCCCCCGCAAGGCGGTTTTCTCCGGCGACATCGGCTGTTACACCCTGGGAAACGCCCAGCCTCTGGATATGGTGGACACCTGCCTCTGCATGGGGGCGGGGATAACCATGGCCCAGGGTCTGAACCGGGCGGAGCCGGATGCTTTGAATTTCGCCTTTGCCGGGGACTCTACGTTCTTTCACACCGGGATTCCGGGGATAGTGAACGGAGTGTACAACAACGCCGATGCCATCGTAACCATACTCGATAATTTTACTACCGCCATGACCGGCAGCCAGCCTCACCCGGGAACGGGAAAGACCGCCGTTGGTTCCCCGGCGGAAAAGATCAGTATTCCCGGCGTGCTCCGCGCCCTGGGGGTGAAGGAGATTGTCAGGGCCGACCCCTTCGACATCAATGCCGCGGAAGAGGCGGTGCTGAAGGTGCTGGACAAGAGGGGGCTCAGAGCCCTGGTCTTTGAGGGGCCCTGCGTTGTTCTGGGCGCCGCCCGGGGCGCGGCAAACTGGGGGGTAAGCCGGGAAACCTGCACGGGCTGCAGGATCTGCGTGACCAAATTGGGCTGTCCGGCGATTTCCCTTTCCGCCGCATACCCCGGCGGCAGTAAACCTGCACGAACCGGCGGGCCGGAACGGAAGGCCTTTATCGACGCGGGCCTTTGTACCGGCTGCGGTATCTGCAAGACCGTCTGTCCCGCCGGGGCCATCGGCGGCATTCCGCCAGACGCGCCGCCGCGGCCGTCCGGGGAAAAAGAGGCCCCCCGATGAAACTGGACTGCCTCATCACCGGAGTAGGGGGCCAGGGTACCGTGCTGCTTTCCCGGCTCATCGGGGAGGCCGCTGTCAAACGGGGGCTTGATATCCGGGGTTCGGAGACTATCGGCATGGCCCAGCGGGGCGGCAGCGTGACGAGCCATCTCCGCGTAGGGGAGGGGGTAAGTTCGCCCCTCATCGGCCCCGGCGGCGCGGATGTGCTTATCGCCTTTGAACCGGCGGAAGCGGCGCGGGCTCTTTCCTTTCTTTCCCCCCGGGGCCGCCTTCTGGTTTTGGACCGGGGCATCCCTCCGGTCTCAAGCATGCTGGGGAAACCCTACGATCCTGCGGTGATGGTCGATTATTTGCGGGATCGGCTTGAAGGGGAAGGCCGGCTTTCGCTTGTCCCCTGGGAATCCCTGCGGCAATACTGCGACAGCCCCCGGGTACTCAACGTTGCCCTCCTGGGCTGGGCCATTGCCGGGGGGCTCCTCCCCTTCAGCCGGGAAGAGATACTGGCGGTCCTCAGGGAGCGGCTTCCCCCGAAGTACCTGGATATGAACATCCGGGCGCTGGGGGCTCATCCCTAAGGCCAATGCGCGAATATTTCGTAAAGGGTATGAACGTTACGATCAACGAGTCGGCGTTACGGCATAAAGAATATTACCATAACATGATGGTTATTCTTGATCAGTTGTCGGCGCAATACCTGACGGCAAAAATGCTGGCGACCAAGCAGTCTCCTACGGAAATTATCAGCAACATGGTACGCCGTGAACTGTCCCTTGCCGAAGTAGCCCATCAATAACGGTGCCTTTTCGGCGCGTATCGCGCCGGGGGCTGGCTCTCCCAGCCCCAAAACGATAAATCTTATCTTATATGACGTTTTGCCAGCCCGAATAAGGGCTTGCGGAGCAAGACCAGGGCTGGCAAAATGTGCCGGAGTGAGCCGTGGGAAGGAGCCGTAGGCGACTGACCTAGGCGAATGGAGGCCAAGGGCGCTACCGCGTCCGCAGCATATCAGCCCTGTTATGCGATGTACGCCCTTTTACAATTTTTTTTCTGAATTGAATTTTACCAATTTGTTCCAATCTATATTACCATTATTGTCACAAAACAATTCTATAAACTCTTTTGTAAATTTATTTACCATCTGAGAGTATTTTACCATATAATCATCATTGCGTTCTTTCGCCTTATGTCCAAGAGGTTCAATAATATCCGTATAAATATTTTCATTTCCCCCGATAAATTCCCAAAAGGCTTGACCGCAATATTTATAATATGAACCTTTATCCGGATTATTGTCTTTTCCATAACAACAGCCATTTATGCAAATAATGTTCAAATGAGAATTACCTGTCCGCAATGTCTTTTTTGCGGTATCAAAATTGTTTATCATTTTCTCAATTTGTGAGCTATTACCCCAATTAGGGCCTGATTTTATCGAAACTATGTATCTGATACTATCTCTATCAAATTCAAGATCAATTCCTTTTATTCCGGATTTCCAGCCGGAATAAAATTTTTGATTGATGAAAATTGCCAAGTTCTTTAATAAATTATCAAGACATATTGCTTCATTTAATAAAATATATCCATCAATAAGATGTCTTACGATGGTAGAAGCGGGCGCGAATGCACTATACGAAAGGAGGTATGGATTTACCGTATTGATTAGTTCCGGAAAATCAGGCCGCTCCAGAATGTTGTTGCGGTTTTCAATTAATATCATACCTTCCTTTTCAAGGTAGTCTTTTATATATTCCTAATACTTCATAATCAATGCCCTTTTGCCTTAGGGATAAAAAACATTATTTCTATGCCATTCAATAACATTTTTATGCGGCTTAAACATATCATGTTCCGGTAATAGTATCATTTTATTCGGCTTTAGGCTATTCCTGAACAAGTCAAACCCCTCAATCAGTCCGAAATCAGGCGGAATATCCTTAAATTGAGATGAAACAATAATTCGATAGTCATCTGAAAAAGAAAACCAGCCGACATCAAAGGCCCAATGATGAAATCTGCATAAAGTAACGCCATTCCATAAATCATCTTTGCCTTTTAAACTATGCGGAACGATATGGGCGGCTTCAACTTCCCACGATAAAGAATCCGGCGAACTCATTTTTAAACCGCAGACGCAGCATGTATAATTATAGGTCTCAATTACTGCGTGGCGAAAACTTCTTGACCGGATACTTGATGTCCTGGTACCCATTTTTGCAGGTTTTGCCGTTTCAAACGGATCGTAATCATCGGGACGGGGCGACTCTTTGATTTTTTTAATTTCCCTTTGAACTTCAAAAGAGGTAACGGGAAGCCGTTCTTTCCTTGAAAAAGGTATATGAAGCAACTGAAGCGCGGTATCGTATCCCTTTTCGGTCAACATCCATTCTTTTTTGTTAGTCAATCGCATCGTATCAGTCGGCCGTGTTATTAATTTTTTAGTTGCCAGTGAATCCGCCGCACGATAAAGCAGCCGGTGCCACAGTGGGGTTCTCACTATACGGTTTTCCTTTTTATAAATTCTTTCCAGTACGGCTTCCCGTTGTTCCCTGTTTAATGAAAATTGGTCCGCAATTCCGGTTACTATATCTTCTCCAGATGAAAATTCTTTAATAGTACCATTGTGTC
>JAISMC010000132.1 GCA_031276965.1 Treponema sp. | reverse complement strand
TTTTCCTTTAACGTCCGGGGGGGCCGCTGCGAAAACTGCCAGGGGGACGGGACCATCAAAATCGAAATGAATTTTCTTCCCGACGTGTATATCACCTGCGATGTCTGCCAGGGCCGGCGTTTCAACAAGGAAACGCTGGAAATTCGCTATAAAGGAAAGAATATAGCCGATGTATTAGATATGACGATAGAGGAAGCGGCGGGCTTTTTTTCCTACATTCCCCACATCGCCCGGAAGATGGACACCCTCCTTTCCGTGGGCCTGGGCTACGTGAAGCTGGGCCAGTCGGCCCTGACCCTCTCCGGCGGGGAGGCCCAGCGGGTCAAGCTGGCCCTGGAACTTTCCAAACGGTCCACCGGCCGGACCCTCTACATTCTGGACGAGCCCACCACGGGGCTCCACTTTGCCGACGTGAAGCAGCTTATGGAGGTGATCCAGCGCCTCGCGGATCAGGGAAACACGGTGATCATGATCGAACACAACCTGGACGTGCTGCTCCAGGCGGATCATCTTATCGATTTGGGTCCTGAAGGGGGTGACCGGGGAGGGGAGGTGGTGATCACCGGAACCCCCGAAAAGGTCGCCGCCTATCCCCGGTCTTATACGGGAGCTTATATTAAAGAACTGCTGGCCAGGAGGAAATGACCATTCCCCGGATCTCCAAAACGATCCCCCTGTTATGCCTTTTTTTCTTTGGAACGCTCTGCCTGCTCCAGGCCCGGGGCCGTTCCGGTAAGGCCGGCAGTCCTCCTGCGCCGGTACAGCCTGCCCCTCCGGCGGCGGAAGCTTTGAACGGCGGGGATTCGGCGGAGAAACCGGCGGATCCTCCGGTTTCGGACGGCGAAACTCCGGAGGCGGTTCCCGGGGGGGAGGATCTGCCCGCCGGGGCGGAAACAGCGGCGGAACCCGCCGCCGGAGACGATGCGGTCCCGGAAACGGAACCCGCCATGGACCCTGCGGAGGCTCAGGTTCTGGATATGGATATCAGAACCTCCACCCTGATGGAATTGGCGTACTGGTGCCGGGAACTTGGCCTGAGCGACGGGGGGACTAAGGAAGAACTTGTCCGGCGCTTACGGGACTACTACCGCCTTTCCCCTGATTCCGAAGCCGCCGCGGAGGGCAGGATCATCACGATTGAATCTGCCCGGAGTACTGAATACTTTACCCTGGAAGCGGTAAACGAGGAGTACGCCCGGCTGGTGGGGGATGTGATGGTCAGTCTTAAAGAGGGGGAGACGGTCCACCGGATCAAGGCCTGGGAAATTCTCTTCAATAAAACCCGTAATATTTTAAGCGCCTCCGGGGGGGTGGAGTACATAAAAGAAGACGGGGCCACGCGGGAGACTTTCCGGGGCGAGTCTATTACGGTGAATCTGGATAACTGGTCCGGGGTCTTTATGGACGGGGTCTCGGAACATGCCGCGGCGGCGGGCGAGACCGCCTACCGTTTTGCGGGTACGCTTATTTCCCGGAACGACCAGGATGTAACCGTTCTTACCAGGGCTAAAATTACCAACGCTACCAATAAGGAAGCCTTCTGGTCCGTGGAGGCCTCCAAAATTTGGCTTCTCCCCGGTTCGGACTGGGCGGCCCTGAATACGGTCCTCAAGGTGGGGGAGATCCCTGTACTCTATCTGCCCTTTTTCTTTTATCCTGCGGATGAGATTATCTTTCATCCGGTCCTGGGTTACCGTTCCAGGGAAGGCAGTTTTGTTCAGACCACTACTTACATACTGGGCCGTCCCAAAACGGCGGTATCCGCGGAAAGTTCTCTGACCCGGATTGTGGGGGACGATTCAAATGCCGAAAAGGTCCGGGAGGGGATTTTCCTGCGGAGTACCGGGAGACCGGTCCGGGACCCTGGTGATACGAGCCTTTCGGTCCTGCTTGACGCCTACGCCAACCTGGGGACCTATGCCGGAACGGAGCTTACCCTTCCCCAGAAAGGCGTCTTTGGTCCCTTCAATCTTTCCGCGGGATTGGGCTTTACCCGGGATGTCTATCAGATTGATTCTACCTATTATACCCCCTTCGCCAATTACGACGGGGCCAGTTCCTGGAACCGCTCTTATTTTTTTTCCGAGGGGATTCCCTTCCGCTACCGCTTGAAGATGGCGGGTTCCGCTTCGGGCAGCTACGGTTCCGTAGCCTGGGAGATGCCCTTCTATTCGGACCCCTATGTGGATCAGGATTTTTTGAACCGTTCCGAGGCCCTTGACTGGGTCAGCATGCTCCGAAGCGGCATGGCTCCGGGGGAGGAATCTTCCCTGGACCCCATAGGTTCTTATGAATGGCGTATCGGCGGCTCCTCTCACATCTCCCTTCCCGCTTTGGCCCCCTATATTACGGATCTGTCGATCTCAAGCTGGGCCTCGGCGGTTAGTTTTAGAACCAGGGATTCCAGGTCGGAATCCTCCGGCAGTGTCTCGCCCCGGCGGCGTTTCTTCTATCCCGACCGCTTTACCATCTATTCCATCAGCGCCTCTTTGGGGGGGACTCCCCTTTCTTTAGGAGACGTTCAGGAGAAGGCCGCCGAACCGGAAAACGGCGAAGCCCAGGATGCCGGTCTCTTTGGGGATTTCGGCGTCCCCCGGCCTCCCTGGCAGCAGCCTCCGGAGGGGGGAGCTTCGGGTGATGACGAAACCCTGGATCCCCCTGCCCTGAGCCAGCGTTTTGACATTCCCCTGAGCCACGGTCCCCGGTTCAGCATTGATTACCGCCTCAATCCCTCTAGTTCTTCCGAACTCCAGTTCCGGTCCAGCGACGCCCACTGGCAAGAGGCTGAGGATATTGACTGGGGGAATATTTCCTCGGTGCTTTTTACGCTGAGAACCGACGGCAGTGTAAACTTTACCCTGGCCGATACTACGCCGCTCTTCTCCAACACCCTGCGCCTCTTCGGAACTGCCGCCTGGCAGGATTATTCCTATATGAACGAAGAGGCGGAGGAGTTCGACACCCCGGCGGAACGGGACGCCGCCCGGCGGCGGGTCAACAGCGGCCGTTACTTTACCACCTCCTGGGAGTACGGCGCCACCTTCAAGCCCCTGTACCAAAGCGCGGTTTGGGGCAATACAAGCTTTCAATATACCCTGCGGGGTCTTTTGGCCAGGTATCTCTTTAACAACAGCGCCAATAGCTGGGAAGTGGATTATACCAAATGGAACAACAAGAACATTGAACTACACCGCATGGCGGCAAACCTTAATGCGTCGGTGCTGAATTATAACCAGAGCCTGGCGATCACCTCCGACATGTATCCCCGGCAGCCTACCTTGGGGGGAGACGCTGTTGTCCGGGCCTGGATCACCGAGACCAACGCCAGGGGCCGGATCATCGATCCCTATAATGACGAGAAACGGATCTTTGAACCCCTCTACTTTACCGAGACCCTGCGCTTCGCCCCCTCCTATTCGGCCCAGCAGTATCTGGTCTACGATCCCGAACTGGAGGAATTTACCACCCTCACCTCCAGCCTGATCCTGAACCACTTTGCCGCGTCCTACTCCATGGCCCGTTCCGTGGAGTATGAACTGGTAAGCGGTACCGGATGGACGGTAAAGGACCCCAACGATCTGGCGCTCCGTCCCAGGGATCTGCGCCTCTCCTACGCCCAGATCTTCAGGAAGGACAATGTCTGGAAGAACCGGCTCTCCTTTTCCGTCAGCATCAACAGTAACCTGATCTTCGATTTGCAGCGCTACACCTATTCAAAGTTTACCTTTTCCTTGGGCTTTATGATGAGCATTACCAACTTTCTGGACATATCCCTTACTACCACTTCGGAAAATTCCGTTATTTACCGCTATGTCCAGGACTGGCCCTTCTTTAACACCCCCGAAATACCGGGGGAAAAGAACCCCTTCGTCGATCTCTTCAACTCCTTCCGTTTTGACCGGGAGGATCTGCGGAAAGAGTCGGGCTTTAAGTTCAAGTCCTTCAATCTTACCATGGTTCACCATCTGGGGGACTGGAATGCCAAACTGGGCATTACCCTGACTCCCTATCTGGACAATAAAAGTTCATCCAACAAAAGCGACTGGCAGTACCGCCTCAATCCGGAGATTTCCTTTCTGGTCCAGTGGGTACCGGCGGAGGAGATTAAGTCGGAGATTACCTATGATAAGGACCAGTTTGTTATCAAGTAAAGGCCCCGCCGGAACTTTTTCCGCCGGGTACGGGTTCCGGGGACGCCTTTGAAAATTACCGGCGATGCCTTGACGCAGTCTTTCCCGGAGCTATAGACTTCAATTGACACGGACGCCAATCGTACTCCATAGATTTGAGCTTGCCAGAGAGAACATGGTCCGGGAAAATCCGGCTGATGCGGATTAGAGGTATTTTTGGACGATAGTATTACCATTGTGCTGGACAGCCGGGACGTTCTGTCCGGAGTATGCGGCGCCAATGACAGAAACCTCAAGGTTATTGAAGGTTCGCTGGGGGGGCGCATCGCCACCAGGGGGAATGAGATCCGCCTGGAAGGGGCCGATAAGGCCGGGGTACGGCGTTTTAGAATGATGATTGACCGCCTTATTGCCGCGGTGGAGGACGGGGAGAGTCCTTCTCCGGAATATGTAGAGGCCCTGGCGGGGACCCTCGACCTCCGTTCCTCCGACGCCATCCGGGAGGCCCTTATTCACATTCCCCAGGGTTTCGGTAAAGTCTTTCCCCGGACCGGGAATCAGGCCCGTTATATCCAGGGTATGCGCAGTTATGGCATTACCTTCTGTGTGGGCCCCGCGGGAACCGGTAAGACCTTTCTTGCCATTGCCGAAGCCCTCAGGCTGGTACTCTCCAAAAAGATGCGGAAACTGGTATTGACCCGGCCGGTGGTGGAGGCCGGGGAAAGCCTGGGCTTCCTTCCCGGGGATCTGACCCAGAAGATCAATCCCTATCTCCGTCCCCTCTACGATGCCATGGAGGCCTTGATTCCCTACGATCTGATCCGCCGCATGGAGGAGACCCGGACCATCGAAATAGCTCCCCTGGCCTATATGCGCGGCCGGAGCCTGAACGACAGCATGATCATCCTGGATGAAGCCCAAAATACCACCAGGGAGCAGATGAAAATGTTCCTCACCCGGATAGGGGAGGGGGCCCGGGCGGTGATCACCGGGGACGCTACCCAGATCGATCTGCCCAGGCAGGATGAATCGGGGCTGCTCCATGCCGTTTCCATCCTGTCTTCCGTGGAGGGGGTGCATTTCGCTTACCTGAATACCGGCGATGTGGTCAGAAACCCGCTGATCAAAAAGATAATCCAGGCCTACGACGCCGCGTCGTCTCACGGCGATATGGCGGACAAATTTTCTGCCGGGAAAAACCCCGAAGGGACAAATAATGAAAAGAGCCAGTGACGGCTCCGGGCCGGCGTTTTTTTCAAAGGTCCTGCAGGCCTGTACGTCCCGCCTTGGTCCCTTTATGGTAACCGTACTGGCCTTTATCGTTTCCGCCGCGGCGGTGATCAGCGGCAGGCCCGCCTCCTCCTCCACGGGGGATCTCAGCGAATTTGAGGCCGGCCGGGTGGCGGACCGGGATGTGATAGCCGAGCAGAGTATCAGCTATACCGATGAAAACGCCACCCGTCTCCGGCTTGAGGCAGAGGAAAAGCTGGTCCCCGCGGTTTTTGCCTTTTCCGTTCCCGCAGGGGTTGAGATGCGGGAAAGTTACGAGCGTTTTGCCGTCCTTTCCCGGGATCTCTTTGCAAAGCGGGCCTCCGCTGAAACCTACCGCCTCGCGGTACAGGCCGAGTTCCCCGGCGCTTTTTCCGGGGATATTCTGAATACCCTTTTCCGGGATCCCAGCCGGGACCGGCTTTTGAATAACGGCGCTTCGGTCCTGGACTATCTTCTTGAAACGGGGATCTTCTCCATGCCCCAGCACGGCCTGGATCAGTACAATCCCGATATGGTGGAACTGCTCCGTACCGCCGGATCCAGGGCGGAGCGGGAACAGATCCGCTATGAGCGTATCCTTACCAGGGATACGGCGGAAGAGGCGATTAACCACTATACGGCGGGGGGAAACTTCTCCTCTTCATTCAAAAGCATCGCCGGGGCCCTCCTTATGCCCTTTGTGTCGGAGAATGTTTTCTTTTCTTCTGTGGATACGGAACGGCGGCTGGCGGAGACCAGGGCCCACGTGGAGCCGGTGATCCGCCGGATAGAGCGGGGGGACCGGATTATCCGGAAGGGCTTTATCATCGGAGACGAGGATATGGTCCGTCTCAAGGCCCTTAACCTGTCCCTTTCCGTCAGGGATCCCCGGCTTGCAATCGGCGCTATGGTGATCCTCGTCCTGATCTACGGTTTTATTATCATCTATCTGGGGGATCCCCGGGTCATGGGCCGCCGCCTTACCCGCCGGGAGATCTACCTGCTCTCGGTTCTGGCCGCCGTTTATTTGCTGGGCGCCCTGCTGGCGCCGGGAACGGACGACGGTTCCTTTTTCCCCGCTTCTATTTTCCTTCCTACCGCGGTGGTAATGATGCTTCCCTCAATTTTGATTAGCTCCCGGGTCGCCCTGGTCATGGCTGCGGGGCTGCCCCTGAGCGCCTTTTTGTCCGGCTCCTTTGACAGCGCCGCCTACCTCTTTGCCTTTATCTCGGGGATTTTCGCCGTTTTTGTGATTCGTGGAGCGGAGCGGCGGATGGATCTGGTCAAGGCGGGGCTTATCCTCGCGGCGGTAAATGCTGCGGCGGCCCTGGGGCTGCTGCTGACCAACCGGAGTCCCCCCGGCGAGTACCCGCCCCTGATCTTCTGGGCGGCCTTTAACGGCGTCGCTTCGGGGATACTGGTCCTGGGCTGCCTTCCCCTGATGGAGCATGCCTTGAATGCGGCCACCACCTTTAAGCTGAGGGAGCTTTCGGATCTTAACTCGCCCATGCTGAAACGGCTCTTTACCGCCGCTCCGGGAACCTACAGCCATTCCATCATGGTGGGTAACCTGGCGGAGTCGGCCTGTCAGGACATTGGAGCCAACGCCCTCCTGGCCCGGGTAGGGGCCTACTACCACGACATCGGCAAGATGGATCAGCCCGATTACTTTGTGGAAAACCAGACCGCCTACAACAAACACAACGATTTGGCGCCCCGGCTTTCCGCCACGGTTATCCGCAGCCATGTAAAGCTTGGACTGGAAAAAGGACGGAGCCTGAGCCTTCCCCAGGAAGTGCTCGACATCATCGGGGAACACCACGGTAATTCGGTGATTAGCTGGTTTTATCACGCCGCCCTCAAGCGGGAAAGTCAGGTAAATATGGAAGATTTTACCTATCCGGGGAATCCCCCCCGGTCCCGGGAGTCTGCCGTGGTTATGCTGGCGGATGTAACCGAAGCGGCGGTGCGGACTCTGAAGAAGCCCTCCGCGGCCCGGCTTGAGAAATTTATCCAGGAACTGATCATGTCCAAATTTGAACAGTGCCAGCTTTCACAGTCGGAGCTGACCTTCCGGGATCTGGAGACCATCAAGAACGCCTTTGTCCGGGTGCTGGCGGGGCACTACCATTCCCGGATCGAATATCCCAAGCCGGTCAGGGAAGCTCTTTCCGGGACGGGTCCGGGGGAGCGCGGATGAACCGGGTTGCGGTCAGCGCCGGAGAGCTGCCCCTTCCTCCATGGAGCGCCAGGGTCAGCAGCTTTGCCCTCAAGGTGCTGGAAAAGCTTAACCGGGACCGCTGGGATCTTTCGGTACTCCTCTGCAATAATCGTCTGATCCGGGATCTTAACGCCCGTTTCAGGAACAGGGACGAACCTACCGATGTGCTGTCCTTCCCCATGGGGGAAACCCTGGAAGACGCCGGTGCGGGAAGCCGCTATCTGCCTGGGGACATTGTCATATCCCTGGAAACCCTGGCGGAAAACGCCCGGCATTTCCAGGTGTCCGAGGATGAGGAACTGCGCCGTCTCCTGGTTCACGGCATACTTCACCTGGACGGCCTTGATCACGAGGGCAAGCTTGAGCCCGGAACTTCTCCGGAGGAGACGCCGGAGACCATGCTGGTCCTGCAGGAACGGATACTTTCGGAATTGTCCGGGGAGCGTATTCTCCTATGAATCTGAAGAAGTGGTTTTCCCCCAGGGAGAAGGAAATAAACCGGAAAACCTACCGGGCCCTGGAATCGGACCAGCGGGAGATGATCCAGGGGGTGGTGGAACTTTCGGAGACGACGGTTAAGGAAGTAATGGTTCCCCGGATCGATACGGTCTTTCTCTCCGCCGGAGCGGACCGGGAAGAGCTGCTGGCGCGGATCACCGAAAGCGGCCATTCCCGTTTCCCCGTATATCAGGATACCATAGACAATGTGGTGGGTATTCTATACGTCAAGGATGTGCTCAAGAGCCTGGCCGGCGGCGGGGAGTTCGATGTTCTTTCCCTGCTGAGGAAACCCTTTTTTGTGCCCGGTTCCAAGCGCATTGACGAGCTGCTTCGGGAACTCCGCCGCCGCCGGGTGCATATTGCGGTAGTGGTGGATGAATACGGCGGCGTTTCGGGTATTGTCTGCATGGAGAACATCATAGAGGAGATTATCGGGGATATTCAGGATGAATTTGACAATGAACGGGAGGATGTCCTCAAGCTGGCGGAGGGGGTCTTCCTCTGCGACGCCCGGGTTAACCTTGAGGATCTGGCCGTGGAGATAGGCGCGAATCTTCCCGTTGAGGATTTTGATACCCTGGGGGGCTTTGTTTTTGATCTCTTCGGAAAGATCCCCGTCTGCTACGAAAAGACGGTATACGGCGGCCATGAATTTATCATTCAGGACATGGAAGGACATAAGATTAATACCGTGAAGATTGTCCTCCACCGGGAATCCGGCTCTTCCTGGAACGATGGAAGCTCTTCGAGGAGTGAGGCGTGAAGGTTGACGGGAACGCAGATTTTCCGCCGCCGGAAAACCCGCCGGAACGGCCCAAACGGGGCTCTGTATCGCTGCGGTTTTTACTATTCTCCCTGGCGCTCTGCCTTGTTACGGAAGGCGGTCCGCTTCCCGCCCAGGGCGCGGACGCTGCGGCTTACTACAATGAGGGCCGGGATTACATGGTCCGGGAGGACTGGTACCCGGCGGCGGAGTCCCTTCTGGAGTGTCTCAGGCTTAATCCGGCCCATGCGGAGGCCTCCGGCGCCTTGGCGGAATGTTACTACGAACTGGGGGAATTTGATCAGGCCCTTAGTTGGGTACGCAAGGCCCGGTCCCTGTCCAGGGGAAATATGGGACTGGCAAATCTTGAAGCTTCCATCCTCATCGCCCTGGGCCGCCTGGATTCCGCATCGTCGCTTATCTCCGAGGTTCTTATCCGGGAGCCCTATAACAGGGAGGCCCTCTTTGCCCAGGCGGAGCTGGACATTGCCCGGGGGCGGGCGGGGGAGGCGGTCCGGCGTTTCCGGGAGGCGGTCCGGCGCTATCCCGATGACCGGCGGCTTCTGGTTTCCCTGGCTCTGGCGCTGGGTTCGCTGGGGGAGACCGGCAGCGCCCAGACCTACATCGACCGGGCCCTGGAACGGCATCCTGAAGATTACCGCGTCTATTATTACGCATCCTATCTTGACGCCCGGGCGGGCCGGCTCCAGAATGCCGTCCGCCATGCGGAGCGGGCTCTTTTCTTCAAACCCGGCTATATCCCCGCCCGGTCCCTTCTGGCGGGCCTCCGTTACCGCCTGGGTCAGTACGACGAGGCGGCCCGGCTCTGTGACGAGGCCATCGCCCAAAACCGGGAGGATGCCGGCGCCTGGTATCTCAAGGGACTTGCCTATAGCCGGCTGGGCCGCCGGGCCGATGCCATAGCGGTACTCTCCGCCGCCGCCGGTATCGCTCCTAACGATGAATTCATCCGGGCCGCCCTGGAGGAACTGCTTATCTCAGGAACCAGCCTTGAGGAACCGGGCCGGGCCCGCTGGGCTTCCTGGCATTTCGTCCGGGGCCGGGATTACCGGTCCCGGAATTTGTCTGAGGAGGCTCTCTTTGAATACCGGCGGGGATTGCGGCTTAATCCCTAAGCCCGGGACCGGCGGGAATCCGCCGAACTGCTCCGCCTTCAGGGTTACCCCGCCCGGTTCCTGGAAGAGCTCCGCTTCATGCAGGAACTGGGCCTGGGGGATCGCTCGATCAACGATGCGGTGGAAACCTATAACGCCCTTTTGGCCGGAGCCCTGTACCGCCGCTGGGCCGTAGACCCGGTACAACTTGCAAGCCGGCACTGGAAGCTGGCGGTCTTTTCCATAGGCTCCCAATCCAGCTTCTATCATACTGATTCCGGAGCCCTGGGTTCTTCTTACATTAAGGATCTGCTGGTTCACAGCCGGGATATGCTTCCCATGGATCTGGAACTGCGCCAGCCCTCTTTTTCAGCAGCCTTCCGCAGCGCCCGTGAGGCGGGGGCGGATTATTTCCTTGCAGTGAGCATCACCGAAAATGAAAGGGATCTTTCTATTAAAGGGGAACTTTTTGTGGGAAGGACCGGCTCCCCCGCGGGAACTTTCTATGCCTTTAGAACCGGCACGGACCGCCTGCGAAACGCATCCCGGGGCATCGTAGAACAACTGGGGGCTTCCCTGCCTTTTCGCGGCGAATTGATCCAGCGCCGAAGCTCCCAGGGGCTTATCGACAAAGGCAAGGCCGACGGGGTAAAGGTTGATGCAGTCTACGAAGTGGTTAAGAAGGGACAGCCCATGACTCTGAGCGAGGGGATGGGCCTTAACTATTCCGCCGGGGATGTGGTGGGCATCCTGGTCATTACCCAGGCCGATGAAGAGGTGGCCATGGGAAATTTGACCCGGAACGGCTTTTTTGACCGTATTGCCCCCGGGGACGAGGTGATCCTCCAGGAACAAAAACAGGTCGGCGGTCCCGCGGCGGACTCCATGGCGGATCCGGAACTGCGGGCGCTGCTCAGAACCCTGCAGTAGCTTCAGGTTTTTGGCCTGTTTTAAAAGGTCTTAACCGGCTCAGTTGGTGATTTTTCCCAGGGCAGCCTGAATCCATTCGGAGGCCTCCCCGGGATAATGGGCCTGGACGGAGAGGAATTCAAAAAGGGCCTCCCGGGGCCTTTCCAGGAAATAGTAACTCTGGCCCAGATAGTACCGGCCCCGGGCTTCGGCAGCGGCGCTTCGAGGCAGGGACAGGTAACGGATAAGTTCCTCCCGGGATGTATTCCAGTCCCGTCTGATGAAGGGTCCCTGTACAATGGAACGGAGGCTTCCGTCTTCGCCGCCGGCGGGACCTTCCAGATCCTGGTTAAAGGCCCGGGGGGCTTTATCCTGGACCGGCCTTGTATTTTGGGAACGAAGGCCCGCAATGGCCCGGACCGCCTCGGCGCTCAAGGCTGCGGGAACCGGGGGCTCCGAGGCGATCCGCCCGGGGACTGCCGTATTCACCGTGATCCGGGGCAGGGGCATGGCCCGCATATCGCCGCCGGCGGAGGACCGGCCCGGACTTCGGGGCACTTCCACCGGGTTAAGGGTGCTATTCTGTCCGGGGAAAAGAACCGTTTTCCCCGAGATTAGATCGTCTTCCAGTACCACGCCGTAGTAATAGGGAATCCCCGGTACGGGGTAATCCGTGAAAGGAGAGCCTATTCCGGACTGGACAATCGCCGCCTCCAGCAAATCCCGCTCCTCCCGCAGGGGTTTCGGGCTCCGGTAAAGGATAGCATTGTCCGTTCGTCCGGCGCCCTGGAATGAAATGATTACTCCGTCTCCATCAAGGGCCGCTTCCAGGCCGGTAATCGTTCTGGGGGCGGTTTCGATCCCTTCAATAACAACGCTGAGGGTGTTGTTGAAGGGAATGGGAACGGTATACTTCCGGCCCTCTCCGTCGCTGGCGATAACATAGTAATGCCAGGCGCCGGGGGATTCCACCTCGTCAATATGGGTCTGTACGCCGTAGGCCACTTCCACGGGCCTGGAACTGGGGATACCCTCCACAAAGGGTTCCCTGGACCGGTAAACAAAGACCGGTCCCCGGATATCACGGGAATCCACCCAGTTAAGGCGGACCAGATTATTCTTTACCTCTGCGGTGATCCGGGAAACAAAGGGGGCAAAAACCTCTGTCCCGGCATCCTGGGAAAAGGCTGGTCCCGGCAGGATAAGCGCCGCAATCACAAGAATAATTTTGTATCCCTTCATGCTTTTATAATCGGCAAATTTACCTTCCCGGGCAAGCCAATGGAATCAATTTGATCTATTGCCAAGCAGGTTACAATAGAGTTGTTCGGAAACTTCAGTTTTTGACGAACCACAGGTTCGCCAACGACCGCTTAAAAATATCCCCATGAACCGGCGAATCACTCCTTGTATGTCCGGCGCCGCAGTAAACATGGCCTTAAGGCTTAACAAATATGGACATTCGTCAAAAACGGTCAAGTCATCCCGGAAACGCAAAGCGTGCGGCGCCGCAGCCTGGGGCCGGATCTGTCGTTATATAATGGCGGCAGACTCATCTTGCAATTTTCTGTCCCTCTTCATACAATAAAATCATGTTCGTCTCCATCGCGGTGGACCCCGGTTCCGAAGGCCGGGCAAAGGAACTGGCGGATCTGCTCTCCCAGTACGGATTGGAAAAGATCCAGCGGGGCCTTTGGGAATCTGCCTTTATATCGCCGGATACGCTGAACCGCTTAAAACGGGATCTGGACCGGGCCACCGACGCGTTTGACCGGCTGCGGATTTTTCAGTTCCCTGTGAACGGTACCCTGGTGCTTTCCAGTCTGCGGGACAAGAAGTGGCGCCGCCTGGTTGCCAAGGGAAACGAAAAGACTTCCGGCAGGGATGCCGCCGGCAAGGATGCCGCTGGCAGACGTTCTTAGACCTGGATTTTAGCGGGCGGCCCGGAGCCGCCGGAAGATGAATGAGGAGTCGTTATGCTGTTATCCGAATTAGGCGCCCCCATCGGGGACTTAAAAGAACGAATTCTTGAAACCTGGAGGCGTCTTTGACAAGCCGGAAGGTCCTTCTTTTGCGGAGCGTATCGCCGGTTTAGAGGCCCAGGCGGGGGAAGAAAATTTCTGGAACGATGCCCCCCGGGCGGAGAAGCTTATGGGGGAATTAAAGGCCCTGAAGGCCCGTTATGAACCATGGAAAAGTCTTAAGGCGGAATTTGAGGATCTGGAAACCCTCTACGAGCTGGCCTGCGAAGCCAAGGACGAATCCCAGGGGGGGGAAATTGAGTCTACCCTCAAGCTTCTTGCCACCCGTTATGAAAAGCAGAACATTTATGAATTGATGCCCGGCGAGGTGGACAGGAACGGCTGTTTCCTGACGGTCCATTCCGGCGCCGGGGGAACCGAGGCCTGTGACTGGTCCCAGATGCTCTACCGTATGTATCTGCGCTGGGCGGAACGGAAGGGCTTCTCCATAGAGGAAGAGGACCGCCTGGAGGCTGAGGGGGGTATAAAGTCCGCCACGGTCAAGATAGAGGGGGACTATGCCTACGGCTGCCTGAAGGGCGAATCCGGGGTACACCGGCTGGTGCGGATCTCCCCCTTTGACGCCAACGCCCGGCGGCATACCTCCTTTGCTTCGGTTTATGTCTTTCCCGTGATTGACGATTCCATCGAGGTGGAGATCCGCCCCGAGGACCTTAGGGTGGACACCTACCGTTCCGGCGGCGCCGGAGGCCAGCATGTAAACAAGACCGACAGCGCGGTCCGCTTCACCCATCTTCCCACGGGCATTGTGGTGGCCTGTCAGAACGAGCGGAGCCAGATAAAAAACCGGGCCATCGCCATGAGTATGCTCAAGGCCAGGCTCTATGAATACTACCGGCAGGAAAAGGAAAAGGAAAACGAAAGGTTTGCCCAGGAGAAAAAGGATATTTCCTGGGGAAATCAGATCCGTTCTTATGTCTTTCAGCCCTATACTATGGTCAAGGATGCCCGGACCAAAACGGAGGCCGGCAATATCCAGGCGGTTATGGACGGAGATATAGATCCTTTTATCGAGGAGTATTTGCGTTTTGTTTGGAAGAATGCCCAAAAATAGGGACCGTGCTTTTTTCAGGAGGCGCGGAGGTTTTTTTCCCTTTCTTACGGCCCTGCTGATTATGGGAGCGGCGCCGGCCTATTCCAGGGCCAAAGCTGCGGAGGAGCCGCCGCCGCCCATCAACAAAGAATGGGTCCTCTGCATTACCGCCTTCGACGTTTCCGCCCTGCCCTCCTCGAACCGTATTGCCGGGGAGATCATGGCCAAGACGCTGGTGGACGCCCTTGATCCGGTAAACCGGCGAATCCGGGTTTCCCGGGAATATGCCTACTATGCGGATTATGCCAGGGCCAAGGCCCTGACCGGAGCGGGGCAGGCCCTGGCGGCCAAACGGGAGGAGCGGGACCTGCTCCTCTATCAGGGGAATCCTTCCTGGAAATACCGCCGGGAACTGGCCGCGGCGGACGAGGCCATAGCGGAACTGGAGGCGGCCTACCGGGAGGCGGATAAGATCCCCCCCATTGAGGGGGAGCCCGAATTCAAACTTACCGAAGAAAACGCCGGAAACAATTTCCCCCCTCCTCCCGAACCGGGGAACGAGTACCGTTTCTGCAGGGATCAGAATGCCGACGCCTTTCTTGCGGGGTCGGTCTCGGAATACTACGGCCGTATCCTTATCAGTCTTAAACTGTATACCCTCTTTACCCGTTCCTTTCAGTATGAAGACAGCATCGTCTTTTCCCTGGAGGACATGAACGGCGCGATGGATGAGCTGGCAGGCCGGCTCCGGGCGGCGGTTTCCGGGAGCGCTCCGGCGGCTATAACGGTAAAGACTGCGCCGGCGCATGCGGCGGTAATAATCGACGATTCCTTTGCCGGCCGGGGCGGGACAACGATTATCGAGCGTCCGCCGGGGCCGGTGGAGCTGCGGGTCTTTGCCGAAGATCACCGGACGCTTGTTACCGAAGTAGAATTGAATCCCGGAGAACTGGCGGAACTTTATATCAACCTGACCCCCATCGCCCAGGCCGCCCTGACCGTAACCGCGCCGGAGGTCTCCTCCGCCTCGGTGTACCGGGGCGCCCTCTATGCCGGAGAGGTTCCCCTCACCATCAACATAGATCAGGGCCGTTACGAATATATTTTCGTTGAAAGTTACAAAGGCAGCGCCGCCAAGGTTTTCCAGGGAATAGACGGCAGTGCGGTCTTTGAGGTCCGGGAGCCCGGAGAGCGGCAGGTTGAGCGGATGAGGCGGCGCTTCTATGGCGCCTGGGGCCGTTTTTGGGTGATCCTGCCCGCGGCGGTTCTTATCAACGGCATAGCGGCGACCTATACCAATGCATATAACCAGGGGGGCGATCCCGGTATCTATGACGAAGCCAGCAATTTCCGGTATATTTCAATAGCCGCCTGGACTGTTTTCGGCTGTACCGTGGCGGAATCCGTTTACCGGGCCTTCCGGTATCTGTACAGCTCGAATGAAGGCGTAATCAAAATGGAACGGTAGCCGGTTTCATGGCAGATTAAAGGACGATTATGGCAAACAGCTTTGCCGGACGCATTAAAAGTTTCTTCGGTTTTAAAAATCTGGTTCCGGAGGAATTGTTTGAGGATCTGGGGGATCTTCTCGTGGAGGGTGATTTCGGCGCCGCCGAAGCCTACCGGGTGGTGGACGCCCTGCGGGATCTCTGTAAGAGGGAAAAAATTACCGGGGGCGAGGAGATACGCCGGGCTCTGGCGGATCTGCTGGAGGGGGAACTGCTCAAGGCCCGGTCCGGTTCCGCCGGCGTCTTTGATCCGGAGGCGGCTCTGGGAAACGGCCTGGGGCTTATCCTCCTCCTGGGGGTGAACGGGGTGGGAAAGACCACCAGCGCCGCCAAACTGGCGGAGCATTACCGGTCCCGGTACGGGCGCAGGCCCATACTTGCCGCGGCGGATACCTTTAGGGCCGCCGCCATTGATCAGCTTAAAATCCACGGAGAACGGCTCGGCCTCCGGGTGGTGGCCCACCGGCACGGGGGAGATCCGGCGGCGGTGGTCTACGATGCGGTGGAGGCGGCCCAGTCGGGCGGGGGGGATCTGATCCTGGCGGATACCGCGGGGCGCATGCATACCAAGTCCTTCCTGGTGGAAGAATTAAAGAAGATAGACCGGGTGGTGGAATCCAAAGCCGGGGAAGCCCGGTATCTAAAATGGCTGGTACTGGATGCCACTACCGGCAGGAACGCCCTGGCCCAGGCGGAGACCTTTCACGGAGCGGTGGCCCTGGACGGGGTGATTTTGACCAAGTACGATTCCGGCGCCAGAGGCGGAGCCGCCTTCTCTTTGGCGGCGGAACTGGGACTTCCCCTGGTATTCATCTGTACCGGAGAACAGTACGGGGACATCGCTCCCTTTGATCCCCGCAGCTATGCCCGGGAATTTGCGGGCCTTGCGTAGGTTCCCGGCCTGCGGCCCGGTCCTTTTCGCCGGCCTCCTCATCCTGGGCGGTATGGCCGCCGGTCTGGCAGGGGCTCAGGACTGGTTTGTTTCCAACGCCGCCGGAATGGCCCTGGAGCCGGCGTTTTCCCGGCTTGCCCTGCGGAACAGGTACGCCCTTTCGGTGGACCGGGCCCTCCCGGAGGAACTGCCCGGGGCATTGCTGCCCTATTATAGAGAGACCTATGCCGCCGAGCTCCGTATCCTCTACCAGGAAGGGGAAGAGTACCGGCGGCAGTGGATCTTCCGGGATGAACTGCGCCGGGACCGGCTGACTGCGGCCTTCGGCGATGACGGTTCGGGTTTTATAGAATTGTACGACGAGGAGGGACGGCTCACCGAAGAGCATCAGTTTAACGGCGAAGGCGGCGTTTACCGTACCCTGCTGAGCTATAACCAGGGCTTGCTGGTCAAGGCGGAAGCCCGGTTCAAAGCGGGCTCTCCCGGGGCGAAGGACCCGGTGGCCGTGCCGGAATCCGGTCTTCCGCCGGAGGCCGGGTCTCCTGCGGAGATCCCGCTTTGGACGGATTATTACCGCTACAGCCGTTTCTATTCCCTGCGGGCAGTGGACCGGATTATCCCCTCTGTTCAGGATGCCGTGGGGGAGGGCGCCGCTGCGGTCCAGACTCCGGCGCGGATACATTTCCCCCGCTATGTGCTGGACGCGGCGGCGGAGATCGTCTTTGTTACTCCCTCTCCGGCCTACGATTCAGATTTCCTCAGGGATATTCTCATGGGGAACAGCGATAGGATACAATATAGCGCCGATGACCGGGGCCGGGTCCTGAGGGAAACCCGCTGGGATGCGGAGGGCGGCCTTATCGGGGAGCTTCAAAATACCTGGTCCGGGGACCGGCTTACCGCGGTACGCTGGATCGCCGGGGATGACGAGCGGCTTTTGGAGTATGAATACGACGGCGCCGGGAACCGGACGGCGGAACGGAACTATACCGGCGGTGTTCTGGAACGGACGGTACGCCGGGAGGAAGGCCGGGATGTGGAGGAACTGTACATGAACGGAGAAGTGATACTCCGGGCCGTTTGGGGAAGCGACGGCCGTAAAATTTCGGAAGAGCGGATACGGCCCTCTCCGGCGGGGAATGTCCCGGACGGGCCCAATGAATAACCGGTGGATTGGATTAGTGGCGGCCCGGTACATCTCCAGCCGCCGCCAAAACCGTTCTTCCCCTGCGCCGGTTTTAGCGGTTTTGGGGATAGCCATGGGGGTGCTGGCTCTGACGGTGATCATTGCGGTAATGAACGGTTTCCAGATGGGCTTTATCGAAAGTATCCTGGAGCTTTCTTCTTATCACATCAGGGTGGACGGGTTTCCCGCGGATATTCCGGTGAACCTTGGGGAACTTCCCCTGGTTTCGTCGGTGGTTCCCTTTAGGGAGTTAAAGGGCCTGATCCGGGGCAGCCGGGGAAGCCAGCATGCGGCGGTTATCCGGGGACTTCCCCCGGATGTCTTGGAGAAGGACCGGGGCATGGCGGCCAAAATTGATTTTGAAGAAGGTTCTTTCGACATAGACGGCAGGAACGATATTATCCTGGGGACAGAACTTGCCCGCAGCCTGGGGGTTATGGCGGGGGACGAGATCATTCTGATTTCCCTTTCGGGCCTTTTCTCCGAGGAGGCTGAGAATACTCCTTTTATAGTAAGGGGCATTTTCCGTACCGGATTCTATGAATACGATCTGGGCTGGGGTTTTATCAATCTGGAAAGGGCGGGGGAATTGGACGGGATCGACACCCTCTCTCTGGGGATTAAACTGAGCAGCCGCTGGCAGGATTCCGGGGCTCTTCCGCCGGTTGTAAAGGCCCTCTCCGAAACGGGACTTTCCGTACATACCCCGGAGGCGGAGGTTTCCGCCGCGGAATCTGCCGGAACGGTCTTCATCAGCTCCTGGCGGGATTATAACCGGGCCTTTTTCGGCGCCCTGCGGACGGAGAAGCTCCTCATGTTTGTGCTGGTGGGGCTTATCTTCATTGTGGTGGGGCTCAATATCTTTCAATCCCAGCGGCGGGCTGTACTGGAACGCCGGGAGGAGATAGGCCTTCTCCGGGCGGTGGGAGCCGCCGATTCGGCGGTACGGCTGGTCTTTACCTGCGACGGCTTCATTATCGGCCTCCTGGGCGCCGGCATAGGCATGGCTCTGGGGCTTCTCATCGCCTTCAATATTCAAGTTTTTTTCACCCTTATAGAAGGAATGGTGAACGGCGTTATTGCCGTGATGAACTTTGCCGTATCCCTCTTTGGGGGAGGCATCACGGGGGACCGCTTTGCCATCTTTTCCCCTGCGAACTTTTACATTAAGGAGATACCCTCCCGGGTTATCCCCCATGAGGCGGCGCTGATATTCATGTTTGGTTTTCTTTCCGCCGTACTGGCGGCTTGGTTTGCTTCGGGAAGGGTCTCCCGGATTAGGCCTGCGGAGGTTCTGCGTTATGAATAATACGGTGAAGCCCCTGATTAGGGCGGAGAACATCGTAAAAAATTATGATTCCGGGGTAGAGGAGCTTCATATTCTCAAGGGGATAAGTTTTGAGATTGAAGCGGGAAGTTCCGTAGCCATCACCGGAGAGAGCGGCAGCGGCAAGAGCACCCTCCTTAATATTTTGGGCGGGCTGGACCACTGCGATTCGGGCTCGGTCCAGGTGGGGGGTATGGAGATCTGCGGCCTTTCCGAGAGCAGCCTTACCGGCTACCGGAGCCGCCGGGTAGGTTTTATCTTCCAGTTTCATTATCTCCTTAAGGATTTTACCGCCCTGGAGAATGTGATGCTCCCCGCCTATATGGCGGGGATGAAGAAAAAGGAGGCCCTGGAAAAGGCCCGGGCCCTGCTCTCGGATGTCCGCATGGAGGACCGGCTAAAGCATTTTCCCTCCCAGCTTTCCGGGGGGGAGCGCCAGCGGGTGGCCGTGGCCCGGTCCATGGTAAACAACCCCGATCTGGTTCTGGCCGATGAGCCCACGGGAAACCTGGATCCGGGAAACAGCGCCGTGGTGGCGGAACTGCTCTACGCCAGCGCGGAAAAGCGGGGCAAGACCCTGATTGTGGTAACCCACGATGAAACCGTGGCCCGCCGCGCCCGGGTCCGCTATATTCTGGAGGGGGGCGTTCTGGTCTCCGCCGGCAATGGAGACCCTGTCCCTGGGGGCGGCCCCGCCGTCAAGCCCGAAACGGGGTCCCGGTGAAAACGGGTCCCGGTTTCTTCATTGCCCTGCGCTACCTTCTGGGCCGGGCCCGGGAGGGGGGCCGGTATCTTCGGGGGGCCGCCGCGGGAATCGCCCTGAGCCTTGTTCCCATCATGGTTACCCTCATCGTTTCCGACGGCATGATCCGGGGCATCACCGACCGGTATCTGGAACTGGGGACGGGGCATCTCCAGATCTATAACCGCAAAAATCCCGCGGATATAGAGGATCTGGCGGCGGCCCTTAACACGGCGGATCTGCGGGAACAGGTTCCGGGGCTGCGGGGCCTTTGGCCCGAACGGCAGGGACTGGGGATTCTGGTGGGGAAAAAGGGTAAAACCGGAACTACGATCCGGGCGGTGGAACCCTCTTTCTGGGAAGACGGGGGAAGCGCCCGTTATCTGGTTATCCGGGAGGGAAGCGCCCTCTTCGAAACCGATCAGGCGGTGCTTCTGGGGGAAGATCTGGCCCGGAACATCGGGGCCGCCGTGGGGGACACCATCAGGATAATGACCATCAGGATTTCCCCGGAGGGCCGGAATATCCCCCGGATCAGCCCCTTCAAGGTGCAGGGCATCGTTTCTTCGGGGTACCGGGAACTGGATTCCCTGTGGTGCATTATGACCTACGAAGCGGGAAAGCGGATCCTCGCGCCGGAGCTGTCCTATTCCCATCTTGTGATGAAGCTTGAAGATCCCTACGGCAGGGCCGCCGGCAGGGCCGCGGACAACGCCGCCGCCTCCCTGGCCTTTGCCCTGGGGCCGGAGTACCTGGTGTTTACCTGGAAGGAACTGCTTCGTTCCCAGTACAGATCCTACGAATCGACCCGGCAGCTCCTGCTCTTTATCATGGCCCTGATAGTCCTGGTGGCGGCGGTTAACGTATCTTCCGCCACTTCTATGCTGGCCATTGAACGGCAGCGGGACATTGCGGTGCTTAAGGCCTTTGGCGCAAGCCCCGCCGATACCAGCCGGGTCTTTCTCTGGGGTTCCCTGCTTACCGGCGCCGTTGGGGCCGCCGCCGGCATTGCCCTGGGGCTCCTTATAGGGTGCAACATCAACGGCCTTATCCGGGGCCTGGAACGGTCGCTGGGCTTCTTCTCCCGGCTTTTCCACGGCGGGGAGGTAAGGATTCTGGACCCCGGCTTCTACCTGGAAACCATCCCCATCATCGTAGACTGGACCACGGTACTGTTTATCGCCCTCTTTACCATTGGCAGTTCCGTTTTGGCCTCCTGGATTCCGGCGCGCCGGGCGGGCAAAACTATACCCGTTGAGCTGCTGCGGAAATTTTAGAAGAGTATGCCCCAGGGGACCCGCGAAAAAAGGCATCCGGACTGGTTTTTTGGGGTCCCAGGCGGTATACTTATTCCAGGAAGATGCCGATACTTAAACAAACTATGAAAAAGAGCGAATTGACGAAGCAAGTTGTTTTCCCCTTGTTTTTTGGCCTGCTTTTTGCGGCCTGCGACAACGGGGTTATCCTTAATTCCTCCAATCCGCCGGAGGCGGTTTTTTATCCGCCGTCGGGAGTAGCTATCAAAGCCCTGTCCCCCAGCCGCATCAAAATAAGCTGGTCCCCGGTTCCCGCCGCGGTCCAGTACAATATTTACCGGGGTCCATCCGCCGGTTCTACCTCTTTTTTAACCCCGGTAACGCCGCCGCTTCATGCGTATGAGGATACAGGGCTCAGTTCCGGCAGCTATTACTACGAGGTGTCCGCGGAGGATGCCGATGGTAACGAGCTTACTAGTACCTATTATCCCGTTACAACCCTGCCGAAACTAAAAACCCCCGTTCCCCGGGGCAGCGTCCAGTCGCCGGTTTCCATCAGGCTGGACTGGGACGCCGTTCCTGATGCGGCGAGTTATAAAATTTACAAGGCCAGCGCCCCTTCCGCAGATCCTCCCCCTGCATCGGGTTCTTTAGTAAATACGATAGCAGCTCCGCCACTGCAGCCTGCTGGTTATTCCTATTATGATGTGGCCCCCACCGGTACTTACTATAACGATACCACTTCTTATTATTATTGGGTTAAGGCCATAGGCCCCCCCGACAGCGATGAAGGTTCACTGCCTCAAATTGAGGGAGTTATCCGGGGAATACGAAACGATAAAGCGGCGGATTCATTGACCGTAACGACGACATCTTATTTGGTAACCGGTGGCCTGCCGCAGACATTGCCTTCGGGGGTCATTAAGTATTACTTTTTTGATACCCCCCCAACCCCCCCAAGTGTAACCTACCAAATTACATTTTCCGGTCTTAATAGTTCCGACGGGGTTAGATTTTCGGTCTATCTTGAAACCTCCGGCGGCCAGCAGCAGATCCTCAATATAATAGACGCCGGAGGTCCCGGTCCTGGACGTTCCTATACTTTCACTCCGGCGGCGGCGGGGGTGGTACTCATATCGAGCGACGGCCGTACTAATTTCGGGAATTTCAGCATAGTAAAACTGTAATATGCGGTGAATGAACCTCCCCGCCCTGAGCTCCCCCGCCGAAAGGCGGGTTCTTGGGTATTAGACCCCACTGCGAATGAGCCTCCGCACGGCAAGCCGTGCGGTATCTTAAGTGTTGTGTTGATTGGAGCGGAGGCTCGTTCTGCAAAGAAGTTTATTATACCGTCTGGTTTACTACCAAATTTTTGTAAGCGTTGCGACCTTTGAGCCGCGGCAAGCCGCGGGGTATTAAACCAGACTCCCGAATAAAAATCCGGCTCTGGTTTCAAGCTGTTTTTGGAAAATTTGTTCGAGACCAGCCGGGTTCTCGAACAAGTCCATTTAGCTTGTATTCCCGGTGGGGATATAGTAGTCTTTATTCGAGGGGGTTTTCTTGTTTAAAGGCTTAACCCAGCGGGCCCATCGTATTCTGACTATCGAGGCCCAGGAAGAGGCGCGCCGCTTCAATTCGGATCAATTGCTGCCGGAGCATGTAATTGTTTCCCTCCTTAAAGAAGGGGGGGGCATTGCCTGTAAAGCCCTGATGTTCCTGAGGATCGATCTGCTGGAATTCCGGCATACTATTGAGGGTGAAATTCCCCGCATGTCCGGCGCCCTGGTTTTGGGGGATGTGCCTCCGTCAAAGCGGACCAGGACCATGCTGGAAAGCGCCGCCGAAGAAGCCCGAAGTCTGGGAAACGACTATATCGGTACCGAGCACCTCCTCTTTGCCGCTATGCGGGAAACCGATTCTCCGGTACAGATCTACTTAAACCAGCGGGCGGTGGATACGGATATGCTCCGGGTGGTGGTGCAGACCACCTTTAACCACGCCGCCCCCAAGCCGGAAGATTCCTTTGCCCCCGACGGTTACCAGCCTTTTTTTTTCCACCAGGAGGAAATCCCCGAAAAGATCCAGCGGAACCGGGTAAAGCCCGCCTTTTATCCTCCCCTTACCCCTACCCTGGACGAGTATTCCCGGGACCTTACCGCCCTGGCAAAGGCGGGCAAGCTGGATCCCGTGGTGGGCCGCCTCCGGGAAATTGAACGGGCGGTACGCATCCTAGCCCGGCGTACCAAGAACAATCCCGTCCTTATCGGGGAACCCGGCGTGGGGAAGACCGCCATTGTGGAGGGGCTGGCCCTGCTTTTTGCAGGGGACAGCGTACCCGATGCCCTGGAAGGGAAGCGTATACTTTCCCTGGATCTGGGATCGGTGGTGGCGGGTACCAAATACCGGGGTGAGTTTGAGGAACGGCTTAAAAAGATCATGAAGGAGATTTCCCAGGCGGGAAATGTGATCCTTTTTATCGACGAGATCCATACCGTTATCGGAGCGGGGGGCGCGGAGGGGACCATCGACGCCTCCAATATGCTCAAACCCAGCCTTTCCCGGGGAGATGTTCAATGTATAGGCGCCACCACCCTGGGGGAATACCGGAAATACTTTGAAAAAGACGCCGCCCTGGAACGGCGTTTCCAGGCAATCCTGGTGGATGAACCCGGTTTTGACGATACCCTGGAGATACTGAAGGGAATTCAAAGACGCTACGAGGATCACCACCGGGTAAACTACAGTCCCGAGGCGGTACATGCCGCCGTCCGGCTGGCCCGGCGTTACATTACCGGCCGTTTTATGCCCGATAAGGCCATCGACATTCTGGACGAGGCCGGGGCCATGCGGAAACTTGAGTATAATTCCCAGCCGCCGGAAATTTCCGGCATCGAGGCGGAGATACAGCAGCTTACCGAGGCAAAGGGCGCTTTAGTATCGGTCCAGAACTACGAGCGGGCGGCGGAGATTCGGGACAAAGTCCGGAACCTGCGCCACCGGCTTGAATCGGTGCGGGAGGTTTGGCTCCGGGCTTCCCGGGACGAGAGAATCCCCGTAAACGAAGAGGATATACGCCGGGTGGTGGCGGAGACCACGGGCATACCCATGATGCGCCTGGAAGAGCAAGACTCCAAACGGCTGCTCCGGCTTGAGGACGAGCTTCACAAGGCCGTTATCGGCCAGGACGATGCGGTCCGCCTGGTCGCATCGGCAATCAGGCGGTCCCAGGCGGGGATTTCCTCTCCCCAGCGGCCCCTGGGTTCCTTTATTTTCCTCGGCCCCACGGGGGTGGGCAAGACTCTCCTGGCAAAACGCCTTTCCGAATACCTCTTCGGGAACGAAGATTCCCTGGTCAGAATCGACATGTCCGACTTTATGGAGAAACACAATGTTTCCCGTCTGGTGGGTGCGCCTCCGGGATATGTGGGCTACGAAGAGGGCGGCCTCCTCACCGAGCGCATACGCCGTAATCCTTATCGCGTCGTCCTCTTTGACGAGATTGAAAAGGCCCACCACGAGGTGTTCAATCTGCTCTTACAGGTTCTGGAAGAGGGGGAACTCAAGGATAGCCTGGGGCATACGGTCAACTTTAGAAATACGGTTATTATTATGACCAGCAATGCGGGGGTGCGGGAGATTTCCCGGGACTCGAAGCTGGGTTTCAGCGCCGGCACGGGGATCATGGATCCAAAGGAGATCCAGGCCTCGGCCATGTCGGAGCTGCGCCGCCTCTTCAGCCCGGAATTCCTAAACCGGGTGGACGATGTGGTGGTGTTCCATGCCATGAACGAAGAACAGGCCGGAGCCATCCTGGACCTCCAACTGGAGGAGCTTTCCCGCCGCCTTGCGGAACAGGGTTTTCGTATCCGTCTGCTTCCCGGAGCCAAACGGCTCCTCCTGGAAAAAGGCTGGGATCCAAAGTACGGCGCCCGGCCCATGCGGCGGGCCATTCAGAGGGAGCTGGAAGATCCCCTGTCGCTTTTAATTCTGGAGGGGGAGTATACCGAGGGCGCATTTTTTACCGCCGGTACCCGGGAGGGCGGCATCATCCTCAGCGCCGAGGCCGGGCCGCCGGAAGAATCCCCGGAGCCGGAGTCCCCACCGGCCAAACAGGTTCCTGTTACAACGCTGTAAAACTGCGGCTAGATAACCGTCCCCGGATAGAGAACGGTATTCTTTGGAATTACGATAATGCCGTCCACGATATAGTAATGACCGTAGTTGCCGTCGGCCCGGTTCAGGTTGTCCACGCCGATGCGGCATCCCTCGCCTATGCAGGCGTTCTTGTCGATGATGGCCCCCTTGATGATGGCGCCCTTCCCGATACCTATATTGGGCAGGCGGTTTTCGGCGTTCTGCCGCCTCCGCTCTTCGGTTTCGTAAAAGTCCGCCCCCATGCAGATTACCCCGTTCAGGCTTGCCCCGGACTCAATGATCGTCCTTACCCCGACGACGGAATAGGTAATTGAAGCGTTGGTGATGATACAGCCTTCGGCGGCGATGGACTGATTCATATTGCTGAAATTCATCTTCGACGGGGGCAGATTCCGCATGTGGGTGTAGATGGGCCTGTCCTCATCATAAAAATCAAAATTAGGCTTGAGGGTGGTCAGATTGATGTTGGCTTCGTAGAAGTTGCGGATGGTTCCTATGTCTTCCCAGTAGCCGTTGAAAACATATGCGTTAACCTTGAGGTTCTCGATAGCCGCGGGAATTATCTCCTTGCCGAAGTCGGTGTATTCGTTGGTCAGGCAGCTTTCCATGGCCGCCGCATTGAAGATATAGATCCCCATGGAGGCAAGATATTCTTCCCGGTTCTTGTCGAAACGCAGCTCCGGGGGAACCTTAAATTCGCCGATGTCCCTGGTTGAGCCGGGCTTTTCCAGAAATTCAATAATATCGCTGTTTTTATTTATCCTGAGAATGCCCAACTGGCTGGCGTCTTCCCTGGATACGGTGGTACAGGCGATGGTTATGGCCGCGCCGGAGTCTTTGTGCTTTTTCAGCAGATCCTTCAGGTCCATGCGGTAAAGCTGATCCCCGGAAAGGACCAGGTAGTAGGAGGGATTTTGGGTTCTAAAGTGGATGAAGTTTTTCCGTACCGCATCGGCGGTACCTTCGTACCAGCTTGAATGTTCAAATGTCTGCTCCGCTGCCAGGATCTCCACAAAGCCGTTGCTGAAGGTATCAAATACATAGGTCTGAGCCAGATGCATGTGGAGCGAGGCGGAATTGAATTGGGTAAGGATGTAGATCTGCTTAAAATCAGCGTTGATACAGTTTGAAATGGGTATATCCACCAGCCGAAACTTTCCACCGAAGGGAACCGCCGGCTTTGCCCGTTCCTGGGTCAAGGGAAACAGCCGCGTTCCCTTGCCGCCTCCTAGAACAATAGACAAAACTTCAGACATTGTGGGCCTCCTTCTTTTGTAATGTTCGTCTTAGGGATACGAAATCCCATTTGCTATAATACAGTATAGGAAGCTTTTTCCCATCTGTCGATAGCGGACTTTACGTTTCTTTTGGCTTGAGGGTACAATCGGCCTATGGATTCTCCTGCGGAACTGGAAAAAATTCTCACCGGCCCTGAATTTGCCCCGAATATTGTAGAAGACCGGCTTATCCCTGCGGCGGAAGCTTCCTTCATACCTTTTCCTGCGGATCTGGATCCCCGGATTGCCGCGGCCCTGGAGAAGCGGGGGATCAACCGGCTCTATACCCATCAAGGCGAGGTTTGGGAAAAGGTTAACCGGGGCGGTCATGTGGTGGTGGTTACCCCTACGGCCTCAGGGAAAACCCTCTGTTATAATCTGCCCGTGCTTCAGACCCTGCTCCGGGACAAGACGGCCCGGGCGCTCTACCTCTTTCCTACCAAGGCTCTTTCCCAGGATCAGCAGGCGGAACTGGGTGAACTGGTTTCCCCCGGTTCCCCGGAGGGGCTCTACGGTCTTCCGGTCAAGGCCGCCACCTACGACGGCGATACCCCCGGCTCCCTGCGGGTGGCCGCCAGGGATACGGGACAGATCATCATCTCCAATCCCGATATGCTCCATGCGGGGATACTTCCCAATCATCCCAAATGGATACGTTTCTTTTCCCATTTAAAATACGTGGTGATAGACGAAGCCCACGCCTACCGGGGGGTTCTGGGGAGCCACGTTGCCGAAGTGATCCGGCGGCTCAAACGGGTCGCCGCCTTTTACGGTTCCCGGCCCCGCTTCATCCTCTGTTCCGCCACCATCGCCAATCCCGAAGAACT
>JAISMC010000032.1 GCA_031276965.1 Treponema sp. | reverse complement strand
GAAGATTTTTTCCTGACCAACAAGGAAGAAGCCGGGGGCAGCAGGGATATTACCCTGGAAGGGGGAGTATGGGATTACAACAATGTTGGAAATCCCCGGAAACCCGATCTTTTCGACCTCACCGGCCCCACGGGTCAGATGTTTTTCTTTAAAAAGGTAACAGGACTTACCCTGAGCGGCCTTACCCTGATGGACCCCTCGGCATATTACATTACCCTCCGGGAAACCGAAGATTTCCTCATCGAAAACATCGACTTCGAGGCGCCGCATCTTACGGCTAACCAGGACGGGGTACACCTTTCGGGGTTTTGTAAAAACGGGGTAATACGCAATTTACAGGCCGCCACAACCGGCGCCACCAACGATGATTTTATCGCCCTGAACGCCGACGATCCCCACGGACGGAATGAGGCCGTCAATCTGACAGACGGTCCCATCGAAAACATCCTTATTGACGGGATTTATGCCAAGTCCTGCCATACCTTTGTGCGGATCCTCAGTGTTTGTTCCCTGATCAGGAACATTGAGATAAACAATATCCGGGGAGGCTGCCAGGCCTGGGTTCTTAACCTGGATGCCGCCCGCTATTGCAGAACGCCGATATTCAAAGACGGGGATTACCCCCGGGGCGTAGGTAATGTTGAAAATGTGCGGATAAGCAATGTCTGTGTTTCCCGGGAAGGACATTTCAGTACCAAGGCCCTTTGCTGCATAGAAACCAACTGCCGCAGCCTGGTAGTCAGGAACTTCCACTACGATGTTGAAGCCAACGAAGTTCCCTGTACTCCGGTAATGAATTTTGCGAAAATGGCGGATACCGGTATAATCCTCCGGGGCCTTAACCGTTCCCGGGCGGATAGAATAGGCGGCTCCTGCGGTGATATTAGCGTCTGTCCCTGTCCCGATCCCTGGCGGCAGGATATGACCAGTGTTAAGGCCCATATCAAAACCGGGGAAACCCTGACGCTGCCCGAAGGGGATATTGACGAACTTGTCATAAACACAAACGAGTAATTGGGAGAATATGTATGGGAAGAAAATCCTTTGAAGACCCCCCACAGGCTGTGGTAAAAGACGGGGTAGTAGAAATTTCCGGAGTTCTTTCCAGCCCCCACGAAGTTGAAGAAAACAAGACCCTTAAACGGAGGATATACCGCAGAACCATTACCGATTTTGTATTCGACGAAGACTACGGCGAATTTTTTTCCGGCATCGCCCCGCCTGATCCTTCGGAATTGATCTTTGAAGGCCCCCTGCCCCAGCGGCATTTAAGGTGGGCCGCTTACACCGACAGGGATGTTGAGATCGGCAGCTACTACGTTTACTGGATCGGCGACGAAGATTCGGAAAAAAACGGCGAGGTATACGGCCCCATGGCGGTAAAGGTACGGGATCCTGAGATATATTGGACCTACAAAAAAACCGTCGAACGGATGGAAGCCATAAAGGCCGCATACCCCGGCATGGCGGAAATGCGGCAGTTCGGCCAGTCTACCAGGAAACGGCCCTTGTACGGCATCGTTGCCGGCAACCCATCGAAACTTCTGGCCTTTACCGGCTATGTCCATGCCGGCGAATCGGGAACCGAGATTCTTCTCCCCGCCCTGGAGCGGCTCCTGGCTGTAAACCGCGATCTCCTTTCCCGGGCGGGGATAGCCATGCTGCCCTGCGTCAACGCGGACAGCCGGGAAAAGTTTGTTACCGGCCACCCTTCTTATATCCGGGTCAACCCGAACCATGTGGATCTTAACCGGAACTACCCGGTCTTCTGGGATCTCCCTGGTTACGGGTACGGACTGGATACTAACGCCGAGTGGAGTGTAACCTACCGCGGCCCCTATCCGGCATCGGAAGATGAAACCCAGGCTGTAATGAATTTTATAAAAACCCTTAAACCCCGGGGCGTTTTTTCTTTCCATGCCATGGGCAGTATCTGTGCGGACGCCTTCTGTGTCCCAAGCGCCGCCGCAACAGACAGGGCGTATTGTCAAAAATGTCTGGAGTTGTATATGCCCTATTCAAAGGGTTTCAGGGAAATAAACAGCGAAGCGGATGTACGGCTGCCCCCCAATAAACCGGCCCAATATTTAACCGAATGGATATACCAGGAGTTTAAAATCCCCGCGGCGGATCTCGAATTCAACGGTAAAGATTATGAAAAATACGGGTACACCAAACGGGACAGAACCGATAGAAAGACCCTGGATCTGTTTCGCGAGCGTCATTATCAGGGTATGGTCAACGCCCTTGAAGTCCTGGCTCAACAGCCGTAATCATATTCATTCAAAATCAATTCTCTCCCTTCATAACGGATGAGAATATTCCTGTCCTCCGGACGGCTTTCCGCCTCCACCGCCGTAACCGGACAGGCGCCGCCCTTACCGGGGTATAAGAGGGTTACCACCCTGAGATTCCCGCCATCAAGACTGTGGACAAGGGTATGGGCCGGGTAATAATTCCCCTGCCTGCCGAACCCGCCGGTCAGCCAGCCCTGCCATTCGGGATGCTCCTGGCCGTATATCACCGCCATGGCGTCCGGCTTCCCCGAGTGGAGGAGGGTGATGGTTTGGGCAGAAACTCTCCCAGGACCGAGTTCCGGGGGGGTCTCGCCGAAATGCCAGAGAATGTCGTAATGGTGGGTCTTATCCCCCGCCGAAAAGAAACGGTCGATCACAACAAAGAAAGGACCAAGCCCGGCGGGAGGTTCTTTCAGGAACAGAACCCCCCGGCGGTGGGTAACCGAGGTATCCGCTTCGGGACCGTAACCTCCCCGGTATTCCCCTTCGGCAAAATCAAAGGCCTCTTCATTCCGGTACTTCATCCCGCTCTGCCGTTGTATGTCATCATCCTGCCAGCGGTAGTTTTTTCTTCGGTTCTGATCCTGCCCGTCAACCCGGGCTGTGTTATGGGCTCTGGTGGAAATTACATAACCCCTTATTTCGCTGTTATCGTAGGCGTAACTCCCCCCTTCATCCAGGGCCGTTGTTTCGCCGGTACATACGATCAGGTTGAGCATATCCTCATGCTCGTGCCCGCAGCCCAGGGGCCCCGCGTCAAAAAGGGCCCAGAGGGCATCCTTATCCCAGCCGGTACGCATAACTTCAAAACCGGACCAGGGAAGGGCGATTGAAAGATAAGCGGGTTTGTTCCCCTCTTTCCCGCCGGATAGTATCCACCGGAAGACCCGGTTATCGGGGAATATATCGCCCAGCATTTTAAGATAAACCGAAACATACTGCCGGGCGCCGTCGTTCAGATCGGGGGTCCGGCCGTCAGGTTTCATCAGTTTGACATAGACCTCCGCCGCCCGTTCCAGTTTTTCTATCATCCCCTCCGGCAAGGGCAGGCCGTAGGCCCTCATTACCTGTATAAGCCGGTGATAGTTATTGATCACATCAAAATGGTATTCGGTGGTAAGCTGGAAATGGAAGCCGTCGGGATAAAACAGCAGATCCCATTCCTCATTGAGTTTTTTCAGGGCATAGTCGTACCATTCCTTTGCCGGGGCCAGTTCGGGATAGAGGATGCCTATCTGTCCCAGACCGTTCATTTCCATGGAGAACCAGTTGCCATGGCCGCTGTGATCCCGAAAAAGCCGTAAGCCCTGTTCATAGACGCTCTTGTACCAGTCAACCAGGAGATCGCCGGTAAAGGCGGGGTTACGGTAAAAAACGTGCAGGACGTAGGGCCAGGTATGACCCATACGGAGGCCGCATTCGATGGTGCGCCAGCCGAGGGTCAGGTTGTTTCTGGTACCCGCCGGCGGGGCGGTAACCTGCTTTACCCAGCCCGCAAACTGGGAGGCGAAACAGCGGGCGTATTTTTCGTCCCCCGTTTCACGGTAGATATGGGCCAGGTGTTTCCAGTCTTCATGGCGGTTAAGCTGCAGCGGCCATTCGTTGTACCCGTTGAAGGTGGGGTTTGCAAACCAGTCGATGGTATTCCCAAAGGCACAGGGAATACCGCAGGACACCAATTCGTTTCTGCATATCCGGTCCGCCGCTTCCTTATCCCCTTCCCCGGGCAGTTTAAAAATATCCTCCGGGATTTCATAGGGGATGGAAAAAAATACGTCCGGCTTCAGGAGTTTTGGTATAGCCCCGGCAAAGGCCTTCCGGGCTTCAGGATAGTCTCCCCTTTCAACGGCCCTTTGTACCGGCCGCATTTCCGGTTTGTCATAGAGGAGCGCCTCTTGAAAAAATTCCCGGTCCGTCAGAAGCGGTCCGGCACATTGGCTGTCGGGGTTTTCCATAAAATCCGGGACCTAAAATTCCGGGGTATAGGCCGTTTCATGGGGCTGCCACAGGGCCCGCCGAATCTTGATGTCCTTAATTTGAACCTGGGTACAATAGGCTTCAAAACCTATCTTGCCGTATTTTTGATTGTCGATTGGGTCGGGATCCATCAGTTCCATAACCAGTTTTCCATCCACCAGAATAAAAACGTGGCCGTTTACGCTTCCGGCCTGAATATGGTAACTTTTTCCCGGCTCAAAGGGAAAAAGCGATGCGGCGGCCATCAGTTTATAGTCCGGTTGTTTTTCAAAACCAACCTTTCCGTACCACCAGCCCTGTATGCCGATTACATAACCGGGCCCCCGGGCCTTTGTCTTTTCATCCCAACTTCCGTTCCACATAATATTGATATCATGGGTTGCGGGCAGGAGCGTCCGGGCCGTAAAATCCATCATCACATCGCCAAAAAAATCGGCCTTGGAAATGATCATGCCGGCGAAATTCCCGGGGTTTCTTCCCGTGAGCCAGCCGTCTTCAACTTTCCAGTCCCCGCCGTATACGGTAAAATCGGAAGCGATACCTTCGGCGGAAAGCGGCTTTTCATACAGTACCGGCATGGCATCCGGATCAATGGCTTTATTTATCAGATAAATCATAGGGGCCTCTTGTATAAAGAATTTTCTCAATACTATAGTAATGCCTGATGTTGTACAAGGGCAGATCATGGAAACAAAGAAGAATACCGCATGCGCTTTAAGACGATCTATACATCACCGGGATCAATTACTGTCCTCAGCAATGGTACTCTTTAGTTCCGTCAGGGTAGTCTTGTGGTGTTGGCATCCGGTTGACCGCTGAACCGATGGCGCAGAGCCATAAAAGGATTTATAGGCCTTGAAGAAGTTGGAGTAGTCCCTAAATCCAACATTGTAGGCCGCTTCTTCCGCGTGGGCCCCCTGCTGGATTTCCTGCCGGGCGAACCCGAGACGTTTTATCCTGATGTAATGGTTCACCGTGGTTCCCGTCGCTTCCCGGAACAGGATATTGAGGTAGTTCTTGCTGACGTTGAAGCGGCGGGCCAGGTCCTCCAGGGAAATTTTTTCCCGGAGGTGTTTCCCCAGGTATTCCAGGACCCCGAGGACCCGCTGGTCTGCGGAAGCCGGTTCCAGGGTGTAGTTCTCCTCCAGAAAGGGTATCTCCGACAGCAGGGAAACGATCCTGCTTTTCAGGGCGGGTACCCGCAAGGGTTCTTCCATATCCCCACATTCCAGAATGGCGCGGATAAAAAAACTTATGTCCTTTGAGGAGGTATTGGGGAAAAAGTGAGGGCCGGCACTGAACATTTTCAGGAAGAGCTTCTGTTCGGTTTGATCCAGCAGTTCCGGCATAAAGAGAACGGAAACCCGGTGGTAGATCCGGTGGGAGCGGGGTCTCCAGCCGTGAAAACTATTGGGCGGAGTCAGAAGCATACTTTCGGGCAGGAGGGGATACCGGTACCCTTCTACATAAAATTCCACTTCCCCCCGAAAAACATAGAGAATTTCGCACTGCCTGTGGCTGTGGGAACAAAAGTCAATCCCGGATCCTTCGTCGCTTTTGTTATGCCATATTTCTACATGACCGGTACGAAGAACACAATTATCTATGATCATAGGACTATTGTAATACGGGACGGTATTTTTTTCCAATGTTATTTGGCTGCCTGAACACAGGCATAAGGACCCGCACAGAAATAACATGACCGATTGGTCATTTTATTTTTGTGTGGGGCCTAAGTTCCCGCGGGTTTTTCCAGATCCATAAAAGGGCTGGGGGGCAGAAAAAAATCTGTAACCGCTGTAACCGCATCGGGGCTTGAGCAGTCAAAGGCTCCTGTCCCGGGACGCAGGAAAGCCGCAAGGCCGAGCTTGTTCTGCCGTATGCCTTCCACCACCAGCAGGGCGGCCTGGTAGCCGCCGAAGTCGTTAAAATGACTGTCGTCTTTCAGGTCCCCGGTTTGGCCGGGAAAGGTTCCAGCAGGATAGTGTACAAAGGCAGCTTTTGAACCGTCCTGTCCCAAGAGTTTCTCCAGTCCTTCGTACAACACCTTGGTACTCCGGTGCAGATCAATGAGGGGGATCTTCTCGGTGGCGGCCAGTTTCCGTACCGCATCCGGATAATCGCCATGGGTGTTGATCACTTTATTGTTCTCAAATTTTCGCCGCATTACCGGGGTCATCAGAACCGGGTATATTCCCCGTACACGGCATTCGGCAATAAAGTTCTTCAAATTTTCCGTATAGTTTGTCCAGGGGCCGGTTCCGGGACCGGTCTGCTTCTGATCATTATGCCCGAACTGGATGAACATATAATCCCCCGCCATCGCATGGGTCAGCAGTTTTTCCAGCCGTCCCCCGGCAATAAAGCCGGCCGCCGATTCGCCCGATTCCGCATAATTGGCGATGGAAACCCCCGCATTGAAAAAACAGGGAAGCATCTGCCCCCATCCGCACCAAGGCTCATTATCCTGATCGACAACGGTGGAATCTCCGCAAAGAAACACCGTAACCGGAAATTCTTGCGGAAATTCTGCCGGAATTTCCGGCGAAATTTCCGCAGGATAGATACGAAGACTTTTCAGGCCGGGATTGGTTCCGTTGAGTTCAAGGGTCAGTTTTTCGTCCCAATTCAGTTTGTTTATTTCCCGGCTATTAAGGCGTACTTCCCGGTTTTTGTCTATTTGTTTGGTACGGATGTTAATAGTAAAGGATTCCTTAACGTACCTTCCTTTAGGGGTCTTAATTCCTTTCAGAAACAGGCGGCGGGATTCACCCCGCACGGTGGTTTCGGTATCCCCTTGATCACTGCCAAGTTCCAGAGTAACTTCATAGTTTCCCTCGGGCAGGGCCAGGGAAAAAAAGAAAACCTTAGCCTCCGCCGTGGTTCCAAAATCAAATCCATATCCCTTTTCAACATGGTAAGTTTCATTGCCGGAAAGGTGTATCCCCGGACCATCTTCTTTATGGAAAGAATCAAAAAGGTAAGTCCTGTCAAGACAATAGTTTTTTAAGGCGCAATTTTCCAGCCCCTTGAGGGCCTTTACTACCAGGGCGGCGTTCAATTTTGCCCCCGCCAGTGAAGAATGGGTATGATCATCCTTGAAGTAAGCGTCCAGTACCGGAAGGCCAAAACGGATAATAATGTTGTCCAGTACCGCCGCCGCTATTTCGTTAAGATCGATAAAGGGGATTTTTTCAGAAAGGGCAACCTGCCGCGCCCACAGGGCATAATCGGAGGAACTGCGCCTGATCCGGCCATTTTCATCAAAGTTTTTACGGGGTACCGGCGATACCAGTACCGGTACGGCGCCTTTTTCAATGGTGTCGCGCACATACCGGCGGAGATACCAGCCAAAGGTATGGACTATTTCACGCATACCGGTAAGAAGATTGTCTATTTCTTCAACCTCATTCCCCGTACCGGGAAGGGTACCCCGTGCGCGGGAGTCATCATTCACCGGGCTTGAGTCATTGTGCCCGAACTGGATAAGGACAAAGTCGCCCTTATCTATCATTTCCAGCACGGCACTCCATTTGCCTTCGCTGATAAAGGTACGGCTGCTCCGCCCGCCCCAGGCACAGTTGACAACCTCGATCAATTCCGGGTCGAAGTACCGGGCTATTTGATCACCCCATCCCCATTGCCCATTCGAGCCGTCCCCCGTTCCGTTCCTCACCGTGGAATCGCCCAGGAAGATCAATTTGGTCCCGGCAGACCCTTTTTTATTGAGGCCCACCCTGCTCAACCCTTCACCGAGCCCAATAAAACGCCCTTGGCGAAATGTTTCTGCAAAAAGGGATAAACGCACAATATGGGAACAGTAGCAAAAACAACAACCGCCATCTTTATACTTATCGCCGGCGGCGGCGCAAATTCATAATCCGCCCCCTCTATTCTTCCCGATGAATAGGCGACTATCTGCCGTAAAATAAGCTGCAGCGGCCATTTTTTCATATCATTAAGATAGATAAGCGAATGAAAGTAGTCGTTCCAATAGGCGACGGCGTACATAAGGGTAAAAGTCGCTATGACCGGCATGGAAAGCGGCAGGGCAATACGCAGAAAAATTGTCATATCGTTGCATCCGTCTATCCTCGACGCCTCCTCCAGTTCATTGGGGAGATGCTGAAAAAAGTTCTTTACGACTATGAGGTTGAAGGTGTTTATGGCGCCGGGGAGGATTAAAGCGGCAAAACGGTCCAACAGCCCCAGACTCTTTACCACCAGAAAGGTTGGGATCATGCCGCCGGAAAAGACCATGGTAAAGGCAACAAAGTTAAGGATTATGTTTCGCCCCAGGAGATGTTTTTTCGAAAGAGCATAGGCCATGGTAAGGGTAAAGGCCATGCTGATTATCGTACCGGCTATCGTTACACACACCGAAACAAGCATGGCCCGGGGCAGAGTCGGCGATGAAAAAACATACCGGTAGGCCTCCAGGGTAGGGCTGCGGGGTATTAAAAATATTGAACGGCTTATGATTTCCGATGAACTGGCAAATGAGGCGCCCACAACATACAGAAACGGCATGATACACAATATGCCGTAGAGTAAAAGAAAAATGTAGTTGCAGACATCGAATATTCTCGAAAGTTTTGTATCATTCCTTACCATAATAGCACCCCCCTAGAATATACCGGTCTCACCGGCTTTCTTGGCAATATAATTGGTCCCATACACCAAAACCATGCCTATTATGGATTTAAACAGGTTAACCGCCGTGGCAAAACTAAAGGAGCCCCGGGTTATACCCTGTTCGTACACATACACATCAAAGACATTGGCGACCGATCGGTTGAGGGAATTAGTCAGCAAATAAATCTGGTCAAAGCCCGTATTAAGGACCCCGCCCATCCTGAGGATGAGGAGTATGATGATCGTACTTTTTATGGCGGGGAGGGTTATATGCCACAATTGCCGGAGACGCCCCGCGCCATCGACTATCGCCGCCTCGTACTGCTCTATGTCCACACCCGCCAATGCCGCCAGAAAGATAATCGTCCCCCAGCCTGTCTCTTTCCAAATCGTCTGTACAATGACTATGGTCCTGAACCAGGCAGGGTCTTCCAGAAAACGTATCCTGCGTCCTGTCATCATTTCGACAATCAAATTCATGATGCCGCCATCGGTGGTAAGGAGCATATAAAACAGGCTGTATACGATAACCCAGGACAAAAAGTGGGGAACATAGACAAGGGTCTGCACGGATCGTTTGTACCAACTGTGCCGAACTTCGTTCAGTAACAGGGAAAGTATTATCGGCGCCGGAAAGTAAAAAACAATATTCAGGAAAGATATGTAAAGGGTGTTTTTGAATAAAAGGAAGAATTCGCGGTGGGTAAAAAAATCCTGAAAATTTTTCCAGCCCACAAAGGGGCTTTTGAGGAATCCGGTATATGGGTTGTAGGTCTGGAAGGCAACTATGATACCAAACATCGGTATCAGTTTAAAGACGGCATAGTAAACGACCCCCGGTAAAACAAGCAGATAAAGCCACCTGTCACGCAGAATCCGCCCCAGTACGTTGTTTTTGTTACCCACGGTATTCTCCTTTGCGTTTCTAAGCGCTAAAAAATTTAGCCCGTGGCGGGAATTGTCCGGAAATTGAAATCTCAGGACAATTCCTGTCTTTTGTGGGTTTTCCGCCGGTTACTACTTCTTCATGCTGTTGTACTCGTCGATAAGCGCCTGTCCGCCCGCATTCTTCCAGGTCTCCATGGCAGCCCGCCAGCCGGCCTCGTCTATCTGGCCGACTACGTACTGAACCCGGGCATCCCGGCGGATAGTATCGAGATCGGAACCCTTTTCGGAGTACACCTTGCTTGAATTGCTGAGGGTAATGCAGGGATTCGCCACCAGGATACTCATGTCGCTCTTGTATTGAACATCGAACACCCTTTGCCGGATACGGCTAAGTTTTTCGGGGGTTGCGTTGTTCGTAACGTTTGTCATGAACTGGTTAAGGCCCTCGTTCACGTTGTTAGCCGCCTCCGCGTCCGACAGGCCCGTACGGCGCACCGCATACCCATCCACAATATCAAAGTGAACGCCGGGAACACCGTAGGTAAAAAGGTTCATCGCCTCGGTGGTGTTGGTCCTGTCGATAAAGTTAAGCGCCTTGCGCATCTCTTCCTGGGTTTTCGCGCCGCTCTTGGAAATGGCAACCATGCCCGCATAACCCACAGTCGGCAGGTTGTACAATCCGGCGGGGCTGGAAACGGAATTCACAACCCAAATGGCGTCGGTGTATTTCGCCTGGTCAATCTGCAGCAGGGCATTGTCGGTACGCTGTGCCTGATCGGCAACGTCTATATGCATCCCGGACTTACCGGAGTTTATATCATCGGCCCAAATCGCGGAGTCCCGGCTGGCGAAGTCGTCGTTGACAAGGCCTTCCTGGTACAGCCTCCGGGCAAAGTTCATGGCGTCCATATAACCCTGGGTGAACATATACGGAACATACTTCCCGTCCTGCTCGACCCACTGGTTACCGCCGCCAAACCATGAGGTGATAATATCAAGGGGCCCGTCATATTTACACCAGGTCATGCCATAGGTGTCTTTTTTGCCGTTTCCGTCCGGGTCGTTTTCCGTAAAATATTTCAACAGACGGTAAATATCCTCGGTAGTCTTCGGTTCAGGTATACCGGCCTTGGCCGCCCAGTCATAACGGTAGGTAATGCCGTTCCGCGCGACCTGCCGGGCCCGGGGCAGACCGTAAAGCCTCCCATCTATTTTCAGGTTGTTTATCGTTATGGGGTTGGTCTGCTTCAAATACTCGTAGTTCTGGATTTCGTCCGTGATGTCCCAAAAGGCGCCGGCACGGATGTTGTTTATCACGCTTGAGGTAAGCCCCGTAAGGACTACCACGGCCGGCAGACTACCCGATGCCATCATGGTGTTCAGTTTGTCCTCGTAGTTGGAATTGGAAACCCAGGTAAAGTTGATATGTGAATTCGTAATCCTTTCCATTTCAATCTTTGCCTGGGCATTGTCGGC
>JAISMC010000004.1 GCA_031276965.1 Treponema sp. | reverse complement strand
CCTTTTCAACCACATCGGAGGCATCTACCGCGAGCACGCGGCGGCCTTCCAGATAAGCCGGTTTCGGGTATGAAATTAACCCGCCGCGCAATAAGCCCGCGCTTATCTGTTTGAACCATTCGCCGCACCTGGCGAACTTTTTCATAAACGCCACATCGCTGAAGTCTCCTATTTTCAGGGCGAACGCGACCGTGCTGACCGCGATAAGCGACACGCCGTTGAGCGGATGAAACAAACAGAACATCAATAAAGCATCCCCGCCATGAATGGCGGGGTATTGAAGATTTCTCCTAGAAATTTTTGCGTCTATGGGGGAACAAATCCCCCAAACCCCCAGTCTTACGCCCTAAAGGGCGGGGAATTAACCCCTTTAGAGATTAAATCTGCGGGCGTTTTGATTTCACGCGCCCGCCGTATAATCCCGAGTTCGATACATGTTCGTTCGTAATCTTCTCCGAGCAACGGCAGTAACTGGGCTATCGACGGCATACTACAAACCTCCGGTATTTTTTACAGCATACCGTTAAATCAACGGATTGTTAAGTCTAAGTTAGTGCATATGGGTCCATACCCCGGTTAAATTCACCCCCGTTTAAAAAATTGTAGAACCAAGCTCCGGATCGGGGGGGTACGGCCCCAGCCGGTACTACAAATCCCTATCTTCACTTTACCGGTACTGGAAAAACCAGTATTACAGTATACTTATATAATATGAAAAGGAGCTTAAGATCGTCAATGAACCTCCTTCCGGGTTCTCCGGAGCTTTTTGCCCTTGTGGCGGTTTTGTTGATTTTGATGCCGGTTGCCCTCCCTGTCCTTTCCGCCCAGACTTCTTTTCCTTCCTTAGATGCGGACCCCAGGGCCCTGGACTATTCCTCCAGGACCGCTTATTCCTGGCAGGATCTGGCAGAGACAGCCCTCTGGGCTTCCGGCAGCGGGGACAACGCATCCTTTATGGAGCGGCTCCGGGAAGCAGCGGCGGAGATCGGCCCGGCCGCCCCGGCGGATACTCTGGAGCGGGGAGAGTACATCCTTAACTATATACACCGGCGTTTCCTCATGTCCTACTCGGAACGGCAGACCAGGATGGATCTGCTTTTCAGCACGGGCCGGTACAACTGCGTATCTTCAGCGGTGCTTTACATGATCCTGGCAGTATCCGCGGGGCTTGATGTATCGGGGGTAATGACCAGGGACCACGCCTTTGTAACGGTCCGGTCCGGGACGGAACTGATCGATGTGGAGACCACCAACCGGTATGGTTTTGATCCGGGCCATAGAAAAGATTTCCATGATGATTTCGGCAGAACCACCGGCTTTGCCTATGTGCCGGCCCGGAATTACCGGGACCGTTCCGCCATAAACCAACTGGAACTGATTTCCCTTATTCTTTCCAATCGTATCTCCGAGGCCGAATCCAGGGGCCGTTATGCCGAAGCGGTTTCTCTTGCGCTGGACCGGGCGGCCCTGCTTCCGGCGGGAAGCGCCGCCGCCGGTTCCCCCTTCTTGGGGAATCCCCGGAGAGATCTTTTGAACAGCCTCTATAATTTCGGCGGCGCCCTGATCCGGAACGGCAGAGAAGAAGACGCCCTCAGATGGGCCGCCCTTGCGGGGGAGAAATACCCCGAAGGGGAACGCTGGCAGGAGATGATCTTCGCCGCTTTAAATAATTTGATCACAAAACTTATCAGGGCTCAAAAGATCTCCGAAGCCCGGGAAGCCCTGGTCCGGCATACTCCGGTTCTAAGTTCCGGGAATTTTGTAAAAATTGATACGGTGGTGCTGGAAGCGGAACTGATCAGGCAGTGCGCCGGAGCCTCCTCTGCGGAAGAAGCGGAGGCCGCCCTGGAAGCTCTTGCCGCATCCGCATCCAGATTCCCCAAGAGCAGGATCGATGAACTGCGGAGTATGGTAATTATAAAAGAAGGGGAACGCCGAATCTCGGCCGGAGCCTACCCGGAAGCCGCCGCCTATATTGAAGAGAGCCTTAGCCGTTATGGTCCCGACTCCCGGCTTAACACCGCGCTCCGGGTCTTCCGGGCAAACCGGGTTTCGGAATTCCATAATGCCTTTGCGGCTTTCTACAACAGGGGAAATTACGAAGAAGCCCGCAGGATCATTCAGGAGGGGCTTAAAGAATTTCCCGGCCAGCGTCAGCTTAGTTCGGATCTCGGCCTTGTAGAACGGGTCCTGCGGAATTGATCCGCAGTTCTTTGCGGCGGTAAAATGTTCAACAATTAGTTGGATTTGTCCGGAAGCGGGCACAGCGGCCTTGCTTGCCTTCGCGGTCATCGCGTTCGGGCAGCCGTTGGAAAGGCGGCCTGGCTTTATCGTAGCGCCTGCGGTATTTGGCGCCCCAGCCTATGACAAAAGGGATTCCAGCTTTTCCCGCACCACGTCGTATTCCAGATTATCGATCTGCTCCCGGAGCCAAGGGATAAGATCTCCCCCCGATTCGTATTTATATTGTTCAAGTTCCGCCAGAACCTCTTCCATTATCGCAGGTTTGAACCGCCTGCTGCCGTCGAGCAGTTTTTCAAGCAGGTCCCTGCCGGGGGCGGGGGCCTCCTGTTTTTTGCCTCCGCCTTCCACTGCATTCTGCAGCAATTCCCCCAGGGCTTCCAGGAGGGTTTCAACCTTCGCTATAAACGAGGCATTTTTCGCCCCGGTCTTTTCATAGTTCCCGGCCTTTGCGGCAAACTCAAGTTCCTCCGCATCCCTGCCGATTTCTCCGGCGCAGATACCGTAGCTTGCTCCTTTAAGGCCGTGAACGGTTACCGCATAATCCGGCAGGGTCTCCCGCGTAAGGGAACGGAGCTTATCCAGCAGTCCCGGCGTGTGGGTTAAGAACGACTGGAGTATCCGTACATACACCTCTTCGGTTCCGTAACGTTTCAGCCCCGCTTCAAAATCCATACCCTCGATCTTTGCCTTGTCCAGTATCCCCGCCGGGATCCCGGTTTCGGCCGCGGCGGCTTTCTCCTGCTCCGCTTTCCAGAGAGTCTCCTCGTTCTGCTTGTCCCGCACCCACTGGTTAAGAAGTACATCCAGCCGCATAATGTCGATGGGTTTGGCGATAAATGCGTTGAATCCCGCGGCGAGGAACATTTCCTCATTGCCCGCCAGAGCGTTGGCGGTAAGGGCGATGATGGGTACGGTTTTTGCATACTCACTGCCGATTTCATTGCGGATAATCCGGACCGCTTCAATGCCGTCCATGCCGGGCATCATGTGGTCCATGAATACCGCATCGTATCTTAGCTCTTCCCTGCGGATCTTTTCTATCGCCTCCGGCCCGCTCAACACGCAGTCGATGGTAAGGCCGTAGGGCAGCATGAGCCCCCGGGCCACATCCAGGTTGGTGGCCACATCGTCCACCACCAGCACCTTCCCGTAGGGCATACGGGCCCGGACCAGATTTCTGCTCCGGCTGCGCCGGGTCTCGATAAGCCGGAAGGACATGAGGTTCTCCGCCACCTCAGGCCCGATGGGTCTTTCATCAACAAGCCCCTGGCGGAAACGGACGGTAAAGGTACTGCCCCATCCGTATTCGCTTTCCACTTCGATGGAGCCGTTCATCATCTCCACAAGCTGTTTGGTGATGGAAAGTCCAAGCCCCGTACCTTCAATCTTCCGGTTTGCCCTGGTATCAAGCTGGCTGTACTCCGAGAAGAGTTTGTCTATATCTTCTTTCCTAATCCCCTGTCCCGTATCGCTTACGGCAAAGATCATATACGCATCATTCCCCTGCTTTTCCCAGTGGGCCCGGAGGGTAACGGTTCCCGCCTTGGTATACTTAAACGCGTTGGAGAGGATATTGTTGAGCACCTGCTTTACCCGCAGTTCATCGCCCGAGAGCCGGGCCGGCAAAGTATCGTCGATGTTAAGCTTAAAGGTGATGGGCTTGGAGCCGATGCGGACTATGTTAAGCTGCACCGTGTCGTTGATAAGGCTTGGGGTATCGTAGTCCACCGGGATAAGCTCAAAGTTCCCCGCCTCGATTTTGGAAATGTCCAGGATGTCGTTGATGATCCCCAGCAGGGTGGAACCGGAATTGTATATCTTTTCCAGATCGGCGTGGGCGTCTTCGGGCAGCTTATTTTGCAGTTGTATCTCCGAAAGGCCGAGGATTGCGTTAAGGGGGGTGCGGATCTCGTGGCTCATGGTGGCGAGGAACGCGCTCTTCGCCTTTGACGCAGCCTCCGCCGCTTCCTTGGCCCGGAGGGTTTCGGTCACATCGTGGAAGAGCAGCATAACCCCCTCCACCCTGCCGGACTCGTCCCGCATGGCGGTGGTGTTGGTAAGGTAGATCCGCAGTTTACCGCTGCCGTCTATGTCCAGGGCCTCCTCGGACGTTATGGTTCCCCGTCCGTTCACGGCCCGGCTTACACAGATTCCGGCATGTTCCGAAAACGCATCGTTGTTGAAACGCCTGAAAACCTCGGAAAAGTGCAGTCCGTTGACCAGGCCGAAATTCTGAATCCCCGTGATTTTAAGAAAGGTGTTCGTACAGTAGGCGAAACGGCCCTCCCCGTCCAGCAGTATGATGATGTTGGAACTGTTTTCCAGCATCATATTCATAAATTTTTCCTGTTTGGTCTGTTCCTCTTTCAGTTTTGCCGCCAGCCCGTCCCTGATGGCGGATACTTTTTCAAACCGTATCATCGTGTTCTGCTGAACGGCAAGCTGCCGGGTAAGTTTTTTCACCTGGATCTGCAGGGCGGCGTTTTCCGCTTTCAGAACCTGGACTTCTTCTGCCATTGTCATCCTCTTTACAGAATACAAATGATCAGCGAGTCGTTTTGTAAATGATTTACCACGCTGCCGCCGCTGAGCCGGGAGGGGAATATCTCGCCCCCGGAATACACAAAATGGTAGGGCACGTCTTTAAGGCATTCCTTTGCCTTTTCGTGCTCCGCCAGGGGCTGCATGCCCAGGGACCAGTTGCGGCCCCCGCAGGAGTACATCAGGAGTCCCCGGCCCTTGGCCGCGGCCAGGGCTTCCGTTACTTTGCGTTCGGTGGAATTCACCACATCCTCAAATCCCATGGTAGCCAGGGCGACGGTGGAATTCACCGGAACCGCGCCGCAGAGGATTAAGCCTCCGTCTCCGGTGCCGCTGATACAGGCCCGGATCAGCATGGAGCCGTCTTCAAGATAAATAATAAAGGGCATGGCCGGCAGACCCTGCACGTCGCCGCCTTTAACAAGACCGATGGACTCAAGGTACTGTATGGCGGGCATGTTGTTTATGGTCTGCAGAATGTTGCGGTTTACCCCCGTTATAACCGCCTTTTGTTTAAGAATGTTTTCTTCATTAACGGAAACGCTTAAAAATTCGGGGGCCGCATTGCCCAGCAGCACGGCCAAGACCATAGAGGCCGGATAGGATTCGCCGTTGTAAAACGTATAGGTCCTGCTGTAATCCGGTTCATTGGAAATGGCCAGGGTACCGAAGGCGGGAATGCCCCCGGAGAGGGCGTCGAGTTTTTCGATAAATTCATCCCCCCCCGCATTGAGCAGGAAGGGAATAAAGGGCATCAGCATGGCGGGCTTTTCGCCGAGTCCCGCGGTTATCCTGTTGTAGAGTTCCGTCAGGGGAGCGTCAACGGAACCGGTAATGGGCGCGGAAACGCCGCATACAAACCGCACGTCGCCGCTGGTCAGCACCGTTACCGTAAGCCCCGTCTGGCTGATACCCGAAGATGACGATGCGCTTATGGTGGTCGAGCCGGCGGTATCAAAAGGAAGTTTTCCGGAAAGGGCCTTGACGACCCCGCTGTCAACAAAATCGCTGTAGCAGTGTATGATCCCCAGGGCATTGGTCAAAAGCCGGCGGTCCAAATCCAACTGTTCCAGCAGTTCCGTCATGGCCAGATCCACATCGTCGATCTCTTCGGTAAAAGCGGTAAGCATTTTAATCATTTTTCCCCTCCCTCATTTCATTGGACCTGTGCGGAAAATTCAATTTTCCGGGCAGCCCTATTCTTTTTTCGCCGCCGCGGCCAGTTCTTTGTGAATATCCTCAAAGGCGTCTATAATCCGCGGATCAAAATTTTTTCCCCTGCCGTCAATAATAATGGCATAGGCTTCGGCATGACTCATCCCCCGGCGGTAGACCCGGTCATCCACCAGGGCGTCATATACATCCGCCGCCGCCATGATGCGGCCGCAGAGGGGAATCTCGTCCCCCGCAAGACGGCGGGGGTAGCCCTTTCCGTCGAACCGCTCGTGATGGGAAGCGGCGATCATCCTGGCGTAGTGCAGATACTGCTGGGTCGGGGTACGGGTCAGCATGTTCTTGAGGATCTCTTCCCCGATGACGGTATGCTGCTTCATAACGGCGAATTCCTCGTCGTCCAGCCGGTCCGGTTTGAGGAGGACCCGGTCGCTCACGGCAATTTTTCCGATGTCGTGAAACGGCGCGGCCCGGACCATCATATCCAGGTCTGTGGAGGTAAGCTCTTCGGCAAAGAGCCCCATGTCCATAAGCCTGCGGCCCAGCATCCCCACATATCTGCTGGTCCGGGCTACGTGCCCTCCGGTATTCTCGTCCCGGCATTCGATAAGTTCCGCAAAGGCCAGGGCCACGCTGTCCGACATTTTCGCCACGGTATTTTCAAGCTGGGACTGATAAGAAGAAAAGCGCAGGTGCAGATCTATACGGTGCAGCAGGATGCTCTTCTCCACCGGCTTGGTAATAAAGTCCCTGGCCCCCGACTGGAGCCCCCGGACCTCGGTTTCGGTGTCGTGGTTGCCGGTAAGGAAGATCACCGGGATACTCCCCAGATAGCGGTTCAGCCTGAGCCGTTTCAGGGTCTCAAAGCCGTCCATCTCCGGCATCTCAATGTCAAGGAGGATAAGGTCCGGTTTTTCCTGCATACAGATCTGCAGGGCCAAAGCGCCCGACTTGGCCAGAGAAATATCGTAACTTTCCCCAAGCTGAGCGCCGATCTGCTTGAGGCTCGGCAGGTTATCGTCCACCACCAGTATTTTGGGAACGCCCTTATCCATGGCGGAGATTCTTTCCCTGGATTTTTACCAGGGGTTCCACGGATATTTTAAGGCGGGCAAACTGCTCCGTAACCACTTCAAAGGCTTCCACAATCCATGGATCAAACCAGGTTCCCCTTCCATCAAGAATGATGCGGCAGGCCTCTTCGTGGCTCAGCGCCTTCCGGTAGACCCGCTCGGTAATGCAGCCGTCATATACATTCGCCACCGTCATGATCCGGGCGCAGAGGGGGATGGCGTTTCCCGCAAGGCCGCAGGGGTAGCCCGTACCGTCGTATTTTTCATGGTGGTTTTCGGCAATCAGTTTTGCAAATTGAAGGTAATGCTGTTCCGGGGTCCGCTCATAAATGGATTGGAGGAACCGCGCGCCGATGAGGGTATGCTTCTTCACTTCCTCGTACTCCTTCGCGCTGAGGGTCCCTTCCTTAAGCAGCAGGGTATCGCTGACACCGATCTTGCCGATGTCGTGAAAGGGGGCGGCCCGGACTATCATATCAAGGGTTTCCCTGGAAAGTTCCTCCCCAAAGGTTCCCGCCTCAAGCAGTTTCCGGCCCAGAATCTCCACATACTTACCGGTCCGCAATACATGGGTTCCCGCATTATCGTCCTTACATTCGATAAGCTCCGCAAAGGAGGTAACGATGCTGTTCTCAAGCTCTTTGACGGTATGCTCAAGGGAAGATTGATATGCGGCAAACTGGAGGTGCAGCTCCAGCCGGTGAAAGAGAATATCCTTATTGGCTGGTTTAGCGATAAAATCCATGGCCCCCGATTCAAGGGCCCTTATCTCGGTGGCTGCGTCGCGGTTGCCGGTAAGAAAAATAACCGGTATGGCACTGAGGCCGGGATCTTCTTTGAGCCGGGCTATGGCCTCGAAACCGTCCATTTCCGGCATCTCCACATCAAGAAGGATAAGGTCCGGCCGTTCCTGCCTGCATATCTGCAGAGCCAGGGCCCCGGATTTCGCCAGAGAAACCTCGTAATGGGAGGCAAGCTGTGCGCCTATTTGTTTGAGGCTTGCAATGTTGTCGTCTACTACCAATATTTGTTTTGCCATACGCCCAGGCCGGGATTTCCGAAATCTTCCGGCGGGTCATTTTATCATCTTGTCGAAACGGCTGTAAAGGCCGGGACCGGGAACATGCAGGACCGTACCGGGAAGCAAAAGGCCGGGTCCCTGCCGGCAGCGTGGGGAATATAATTTCCGCGCTTACTGTGCGGGGACTCATCTTAGCGTATCTTGTAAAAAAACCCCGGCTGGCTTATAATATTTCTGATAATTGTAGTCAGGAATGTATAATTTATTTTGAGAGAGGTAATTATGCACGAAAGTTATTATGGATGCGCAACATGCGCCAGCGCGGATAAACCCCTGGAAGGGTTTATATCAAAACTGCCTATGGAGACTTCCCACCACCGGGTGGAGAGTCAGGAAACCAAATGCGGATTCGGCCTGCAAGGGGTATGCTGCCGGCTCTGCGCCAACGGGCCCTGCCGGATCACCCCCGATGCGCCCAGGGGAATCTGCGGCGCCGGTCCCGATGTTATTGTTACCCGGAATCTGCTCCGGGCGGTGGCCTCCGGTTCGGGCTGTTATATTCACGTGGTGGAAAACACCGCGCTGAATCTTAAAAATACGGCCCTCCGGAAGGGAAAGCTTAAAGGCCTTGGCGCCCTGGAACGGCTCTGTGCCCTTTTCGGTATTGCCGGCGGGGACAACCACGAAAAAGCCGTCAAGGTTGCCGATGCGGTTTTGAACGATCTCTACAAGCCGGAATACGTCAAAATGGATCTGGTGGAAAAGATGGCTTATCCTCCCCGGTTTAAAAAATGGCAGGAACTGGGGATACTGCCCGGCGGCGCCAAGGCGGAGGTCTTTAAGGGGGTGGTCAAGTGTTCCACCAACCTGAACTCGGATCCGGTGAATATGCTGGTGGACTGTCTCCGCCTGGGTATCTCCACGGGAATCTACGGCCTTACCCTGACGAATCTGCTCAACGATGTACTCCTGGGCGAACCGGAGATCCGGCCCGCCAAGGTGGGGCTTAGGGTTATCGATCCCGCTTATATCAACATTATGATTACCGGCCATCAGCATACCATGTTTGTTCATCTCCAGGAACGGCTTACCGGCGACGATGTGGTTGCCAGGGCAAAGGCCGCCGGAGCCAAGGGTTTCCGCCTGGTCGGCTGTACCTGCGTTGGTCAGGACCTGCAGCTCCGGGGCGCCCACTATACGGATATTTTTGACGGTCATGCGGGAAATAACTATACCAGCGAGGCGATTCTTGCCACCGGCGCCATCGATGCGGTGCTCTCCGAATTCAACTGTACCTTGCCGGGGATCGAAACAGTCTGCGACCAGCTTCAGATTAAACAGATCTGTATTGATGATGTGGCCAAAAAGGCCAACGCCGAACTTAAACCCTTTGTATTTGCCGAACGGGAAAAGCTGAGTGAGGAGATCATCGATGCGGTTATCGCCTCCTATAAAGCCCGGAGATCCAAGGTTGAACTTAATCTGCTGCCGGAACACGGCAACGACAATACCCTTACCGGCATAAGCGAAGTATCCCTTAAAAAGTTTCTCGGCGGAAACTGGAAGCCCCTGGCAGATCTGATCGCCGGCGGAAAGATCAAGGGCGTTGCCGGAGTGGTGGGCTGTTCAAGCCTGGTTTCCGGGGGCCATGACGTTCTGACTGTGGCGTTGACCAAAGAACTTATCGCCCGGGACATCATCGTCCTTACCGCGGGCTGTTCCTCCGGGGGCATCGAGAACTGCGGCCTCATGGTTCCCGAAGCGGCGGAACTTGCCGGTCCCGGCCTTAAAGAGGTGTGCAGGCAGCTTGGGATTCCGCCGGTGCTGAATTTCGGTCCCTGTCTTGCCATCGGCAGGCTGGAGATTGTAGCCACCGAACTGGCCGAAACCCTCGGCATTGATATTCCTCAGCTTCCCCTGGTTCTCTCCGCGGCCCAGTGGCTCGAAGAACAGGCCCTGGCCGATGGCTGTTTCGGCCTTGCCCTGGGGCTGCCCCTCCACTTGGGCCTTCCTCCCTATGTAACCGGAAGTCCCGTAGCGGTCAAAGTACTTACCGAAGATATGAAGTCTCTTACCGGGGGACAGATCATTATCAATGCCGGCGCCAAGGAATCCGCGGATCTGCTGGAAAAGATTATCCTGGAAAAACGCCGGGCCCTGAACATTTAAGGAGTACCGGATGAAGCGAATTTTTATTGACGCTGCAAAATGCGACGGCTGTAAGAACTGTACCTTTGCCTGCATGCAGGCCCACCGGGAAAAGCCCGGCAGCATTTACGATCTGGATCTGCTGGATCCCGGAAACGAAACCCGGAATGTGATACGGCTGGACGGGAAGGGGGGTTATCTGCCCATCTTCTGCAGGCACTGCGCCGAACCGGAATGTGTCGCCGCCTGTATGTCGGGGGCCCTGAAGAAGGATTCCGTCACGGGGCATGTGCAGTACGATCCCGATCGTTGCGGCAGGTGTTTTATGTGCGTAATGAGCTGTTCCTTTGGAAACATCAAGCCCGATACGCTTACCGGATCTAAGATTGTCAAATGCGATTTCTGCAAGCGGGATGATGAAAATCCCAATTGCGTGAGATCCTGCCCCAGGAAAGCGATCTATGTGGAAGATGTCTTCTGGTCGGAGGTGAGTTTATGAAACATCTTATCATCGGCGCCGGAGCCGCGGGAATCAGCGCCGCCCGTACCATTTTGAAGGAAAGGGCCGAAGATACGGTAACCATCGTATCCGAAGACCGGGAGGTTTATTCCCGGTGCATGCTTCACCGCTTTATCTCCGGGGAGCGGAGCGCGGAGAGCATCAACTTTATCAACGACGGTCTCCTCAGCTGCCCCCGCCTCGACTGGATACGGGGAAAAACCATTACCAGGCTGGACGCCGCGGAAAAGGCGGTCTATGCGGGGGACGAAAAGATTGCCTCCGGGGATACGGTGATAATTGCCGCCGGGGCCAACAGCGTAACTCCGCCCATCGGAGAACTTAAAACGGCGAAGAATGCCTTCGGCCTAAGGCACCTCTCCGATGCCCGTTCCATTGCGGAGGCCGCCGGAACAGCCCAAAGGATAGCCGTTATCGGCGCCGGTCTTGTGGGGCTGGACGCAGCGGACGGCCTCATCGAACTGGGGGAGAGACGGGGGAAGCGTTTTGACATTACCGTGGTGGAAATGGCCGAAACGGCGCTGGCCATCAACATGGACTCCCGGGCCGCTTTGTCATACCAGAGGCTCTTTGAGGAGCGGGGCGTACAGTTTTACCTGGGCCGGAAGGTGGTAAACACCGCAGGCGGCGGCGGCTTTATCAGTGCCCTGGAGCTTGACACCGGAGCGGCTGTGCCCTGCGATATGGTGATCATGGCTGTGGGGGTGCGCCCCGCCATAGGCTTCCTTGCCGGCAGCGGCGTAAATACCGGGCGGGCGGTAACGGTGGACGGCAAACTCCAGACCAACATACCGGGGATCTACGCCGTGGGGGATGCCGCGGGGCTCTCCGGCATCTGGCCCAATGCCCAAAAGCAGGGAGAAGTTGCGGCAAAAAATATCTGCGGCTGGGATCTTCCCTACGAGGATCGCTTTGCCGTTAAGAACACCGTAAACTTTTTCAATCTCCTTACCCTGTCGGTGGGCGCCTTTACTCCCCAGGAGGGAGATGAGGTTTTGACCAGGGAAGACCGGAATAACTATCAGAAGCTGATACTCCGGAACGGGGCTCCTGCGGGGGTCATACTTCAGGGGAATATTGCCGGGAGCGGATTCTGGCAGCATCTGATAAAGAACAAGATCAGGATTGATAAGCTGGGAAAGCCGGCGTGGAAGGTAAGTTATGCGGATTTCTACGGCGTGGAACAGAATGGCGAGTACAAGTGGGTCGTGTAGTTTCCGGCGGCGGAAGGCCCGCGGTTAAAACTGCGCCGTGAAAACCAACGCCATGCGGCTGCTGGATGCCGCGGGGATCCCGTATACCGTTCTCAGTTACCATGCGGACGGGCCGGACCTCTCCGCCGTTCACGCGGCGGAGCGTACCGGCTTTCCTGTGGAGAGGATATTCAAGACCCTGGTGCTTCAGGGAAGTTCCGGGGTCCGCCTGGTCTGCTGTATTCCCGCGGCGGAGGAACTTGATCTAAAAAAAGCCGCCCGCCTGGCGGGGGAGAAAAAGGCCGATCTTGTTCCGGTAAAGCATCTTTTGCCCCTTACGGGATATGTCCGGGGCGGCTGTTCCCCGGTGGGCATGAAAAAATCCTTCCCCACTTTTATTGATGAGACCGCTGTACTCTTCAGCGCCGTCTCGGTGAGCGCCGGAGAACGGGGCCTCCTCATGGTATTGCATCCCGCGGATCTGCTGCGCTGTACCCGCGGGGTAACTGCGGATTTAACCCTTGTTCCCTGATGAAGAAATGAAACCTCTAAAAACCGCAGTTTTCAGAAGTTTCCGGAATGTTTTACCCGGCGTCCATTGGAGCTGTTTGGAAATTCCGTTTCGGATGAATCTTCCAATAGCCGCTTATTGTGGTATAGACTGAAATTCCCGGGAGGCCCATGGATTCTTTTGTATTAATTCTTATCATTTCCCTTGGGGCGCTGCTTCTCTGTTCCGCCTTTTTTTCCGCCAGTGAGACGGCCTTTTCTTCGTTGAACCGCGCCAAGTTGAAAAATCTTGCGTCCCGGGGAGACCGGCGGGCGGTCCGGGCCCTTAAACTTACCGGAAATTTTGACAGGCTCCTGTCTACGGTTTTAATCGGCAACAATGTAGTTAATATCGCCTCTTCGGCCCTGGCCACGGTGCTCTTTGTGGGTTTCTTTGGCAGCGCCGGAGTTTCGGTAACGACGCTGGTAATGACCGTCCTGGTCCTGATGATCGGGGAAATATCTCCCAAGACCCTGGCCAAGGAAGCCCCGGAACGTTTTGCCATGTTTGCGGCGCCCCTCCTGGGTTTTTTTATTTTTGTCCTCACCCCGGTTAACAGGCTTATATCGGCATGGAAAAAAATGATTGTCCGCCTTTTCAGAATAAAAGGAGACCGCTCCGTTACGGAAGCCGAATTCCTGACCTTTGTGGAAGAGGTGCGCCAGGAAGGGGGCATCAATGAACGGGAAGAGGACATGATCCGCCAGGCCATTGAATTTGATGATCTCAGCGCCGGTGATATTTTTACTCCCCGGGTAGATGTAACGGCGGTGTCCATTGCCGATCCGGCGGATGCCATTGATGCAAAGTTCCAGGATACCGGCTATTCCCGGCTGCCGGTGTTTGAGGGTTCCATCGATAAAATTACCGGGGTCATCCTTCTTAAAGATTTTTATTATCAGGTGATCAAGGCCGGCCGTTCCCCGGAGAGTATCGTAAAACCGGTGGTATTTACCACCAAATCAATGAAGGTTCCCAGGCTGCTGCAAACCATGCAGGAGAAAAAATCCCATCTGGCGGTACTGGTGGATGAATTCGGCGGGACCCTGGGGATCATCACCATTGAAGATATTATGGAAGAACTGGTGGGCGAAATCTGGGACGAGCATGATCAGGTGGTGGAAAATATAATCGAAACCAATTCCGGCTCCTATAGGGTTTTGGGCCGGACGGATCTGGAAGACATGTTTGAATTTTTTTCCATCGGGGATGAAGAGGGTGAATCCCGCCGGTACGCCACCGTGGGCGGCTGGGTGCTGGAAAACCTGGGGGGCCTTCCGAAGGAGGGGGACCATTTTACCTGCGGGCAGCTTTCCATCACCGTTTCCAAAACCCAGCGCCGCCGGGTGGTGGAAGTTATTGTGGCCCCCATCAGAAAGCTGTAATGCCGTCTATCCAAGGCTGTTGCTGCCGTATCAGGCCTTTGACGCAAGGCAGTCTTCGTACATTTTGATATATTTTTCCGCCGATTTTTTCCAGGAAAAATTTTGCTTCATCCCCCGCAGCCGCATGGCCTCTATGTGGGGGCGGCGGTTGTAATAGGCCCAGACAGCCCAGCCTACGGTATTGTATATGGCCGGCGGGGTCAGATCGTTGAACATAAAGCCCGTACCGGCTCCCGTATCCTGGTTGTAGTTTTCCACCGTATCCGCCAGCCCTCCGGTGTTTCGTACAATGGGAAGCGTCCCGTAGTTGAGGGAGTACATCTGGTTAAGACCGCAGGGTTCGTAACGGCTGGGCATAAGGAAAAAGTCGCTCCCCGCTTCAATGAGGTGGCTTAGATCTTCCCGGTATCCGATATGGGCCTTGAAATTGGAAAGCCTGGAACTGAGGCTGCCCGCTTCGTGTTCACACCATGCCTCCCCGGAACCGAGGAGGACCATCTGTACGCGCATGTCCCGGCAGATAGACCATGCGGAACCATAGCCGGGGTAGAAAAGTTCTCCCACCCCCTTCTGTCCGGTAAGGCGGGTTACCATGCCGATGAGGGGAATGTCCGGCTCCGGGGGAAGGCTGAATTTTCTCTGGAGGGCTTCCTTGGCCTCCGCCTTGCCGCTCATGTCGGCGGCGCTGTAGGGCCGGGGGATATGGGGGTCTTTGGCGGGATTCCATATCGCCGTGTCTATGCCGTTGAGGATGCCCAGGTAGTCCGCGGAACGGTAGCGAAGCGCCCCGTCCAGGCGGAAGCCGTGGGCCTGGGTCCGGGTCTCCAGGGCATAATTGGGAGAGACCGTGTTGAGCTTGCCGGCGCAGTTGATCCCCACTTTGAGAAAGTTCATCATATTCCAGTCATCGAAGCCGGCCTCGTGGAAAATATCCCAGCCCAGATTGGTATAAGGATAGTTATCCCTGCTGTAGACGCCCTGGTAGCCAAGGTTATGGATGGTCAATACCGACACGGTTCCGGCGAAGGAGCCCGATTTCCCCCGGGGGCCGCGCTTTTCGCCGTATTTAAGAAAAACCGGCGCCAGGGCGGAGGGCCAGTCATGGGCGTGGAGTATTTCCGGAAACCAGTCGATCTTCCGGCAGAGCTGAAAAACGGAACGGCAGAAAAAGGTGAAGCGCCGGGGGTTGTCCAGAAAGTCCGGCTCTTTGGGAGTTCCGTAGATTCCGTCCCGGCCAAAGAAATTTTCGTGATCGATAAAATAAACCGGAACGGAACCCTGCTTTGCCGAACCGGGCAGCTTTGCGGTATAGACGGCGCACCATTCTTCACCGCCGCCGACGGGAACCCCCATGGCGCCCTCAAGCTTCTTCAGGCTGTCGCGGCTTATGCTGTAATACCGGGGGATAACCACGCGGACTTCATGTCCCAGCTTTGCCAGGGCCAAGGAGAGGGCGGATACCGCATCGGCAAGTCCGCCGGTTTTGGCGAAAGGCACGGCCTCGCTGGCGGCCATTAAAATTTTCACTTTTCCCCGCCCGCCGGATCCGGCCTAGAATTTTTCAATCATGGAGAGGCCCTTCTCTTTAATAATGGCGATTCCCCTTTCAATGTCTTCCAGCCTAAAGACAACCACCGCCTTGCCGCTCTTGTGTTCCAGGGAGGCATAGAGGTATTCAATGTTGATATTGTACTCTTTGAAGATTTTCATAACCCCCGCAAGGCCTCCGGGGGTGTCGTCGATTTCCACCGCCGCCACCTGAGTTTCCCTGGTGGTGAACCCCGCTCCGGTCAAGGCCTGTACGGCTTCCGCTTCCTTATCGACGATAAGCCGGAGTATGCCAAAGTCCGCCGTGTCGGCGATGGCGATGGCCCGGAGATTGATATCCGCCCGGGCAAGAACCTCGGTTACCTCCGCGAGCCGCCCCGCATTATTTTCAAGAAATACCGATATCTGCTTAATAGGCATGGTTTCCTCCTTAAATTTTCCGGTTGTCGATGACCCGCTTTGCCTTGCCGATGGATCTTTCGATGGTCTTGGGCTCCACCAGTTTTACCTTGAGGCTGATCTGCAGCTTGGACTTCATTACCCCTTCGATCTTGTTCCGCAGGACCTCCAGGTTTTTAGTCTCGTCGCTGAAGAATTCCTGCTTTACCTCAACCTGGAGCTCCACCTCGTCCAGGTAGGTATCTCCCCGGTTAACCACTATCAGGTACTGGGGCTCGGTCCCTTCAATCTCGAAGAGGGCATGCTCTATCTGGCTGGGGAATACGTTGACCCCCCGGATAATCAGCATATCGTCGGTACGGCCAAAGAGGCGGTGCATCTTAACGGTGGTTCTGCCGCAGGAGCAGGGCTCCCGCATCAGAAAGGTGATGTCCCTAGTCCGGTAACGGAGTATGGGGGTTCCCTCTTTGGTAAGGGTGGTAAAGACCAGTTCCCCCTTTTCGCCGTCAGGCAGCGTCTTTCCCGTTTCGGGATCGATGATCTCCGGGTAGAAAAGATCTTCGTTGATGTGAAGGCCGTTCTGGGCTTCACATTCAAAGGAAACCCCGGGGCCGACGATCTCCGTAAGGCCGTAAATGTCGTAGGCCTTCATGCCGTAACGGTCTTCGATTTCCTTCCGCATATTTTCGCTCCAGGGCTCCGCCCCGAAACAGCCCTTGCAGATGGGCAGCTTTTTTAGATCAATACCGGCGTCGGCGGCTTCCTCGGACATATAGAGCGCGTAGGAGGGCGTACAGGTAAGCATGGTAGAGCCGAAGTCCTGCAGCACCATGAGCTGACGGGCGGTATTGCCCGATGACATGGGGAGGACCTCCGCCCCTATCGTCATAGCTCCGTAGTGGGCGCCGGGTCCGCCGGTAAAGAGGCCGTAGCCGTAACAGTTCTGGACGATGTCGTCCTTGGTACAGCCCCCGGCGGCCATGGTCCGGGCCATGGATTCACGCCAAATATCGATGTCGTTTTTGGTATATTCGTCCACCACGGGCTTTCCCGTAGTTCCGGAGCTCATATGGACCTCCACGATCCGGTCCTTCGGGCAGGCCAAAAGGCCGTGGGGGTAATTTTCCCTCAGGTCGTCCTTGGTGGTAAAGGGAAGTTTTTCAATGTCCCTGAGGCAGTGGATGTCCCCGGATCGTATCCCCAGGGCCTCCATCTTATTCCGGTAAAAGGGCACCCGCTCGTAAAGCATCTCGGCCAGATTTTTAAGCCGGGCAAGCTGAAGCTGCGCCCGCGCCCCCCGTTCCATACACTCATACTCAGGATTGAAGATCACTGCGCCCCCCTTTGCACTAGAGATGTGACTGGCACTAAAACTATAACACAGCCCCGCCGGAACCGCTAGAGGCAGGGGAAGGCCCTGTACATTCTGCCGCCCCAAGGTACGGGCGGGCGTCCTATCCAAATCCGGCCCGTCTCCGGAACGCTGGGCCGGAGACGGCTGATTCCAAGCCGGAACTGACTGATTCCGGGCCGGAACTGACTAGTTCTAAGTTAAAACTGACTAATTCCAGATCAGAACTGACTGATTCCAAGCCGGAACTGACTGATTCCAGATCAGAACTGATCAGTTCTAAGTCAGAACTGACTAATTCCAGGCCGGAACTGATCAGTACCTTCATTAGGCTAAAAAGCATTTTTAAGAATTTTACCACAAGGGCGAAGCCGAACCTTCGGTTCGCGGCGCACAAAGGAGGAATACAGCCTGAGAATCTAGTCCTTCGTGTACCTTTGTGCGCCTTGGCGGTTCATATTCTTCTTCCCGTCTTTTTTTCTTATCAGATCATTTAGTGTAATCAGCCCGCTGGTTCCGGGCCGGAATGTGCGGAGTACGCCATATAGGGAACGCTTGCGGAAAAAAGAGCGCTGACTATGCGATTTGCGGGGGGAGGTAAAAACCCACGAACGGCGCGAACCCGCACGAACAAATCGAAGTTATCGAACAACAAGTTCGTGCCCAGCGGACCGTAGGTCCGGCGTGAGTTTTGCCTAACCGGGCCGCCATGGATGGCGGCCCGCAGCAAATGACCAAAACGCCCTGCGTTTTGGATCGGCACGGACGCCGCCGGCTATAGATCCTTCGGCCTCTTGTCCTGGACGCGCAGGGCCTTGCCCTCGCTTACCGGGAGGCTCCCCGGTTCGTGCAGTTCCACCCTGGGATTGACGGTGATGGAAGCCTGAATGGTTTTGCGGATCCGTTCCCTGAGGGCGTTGAGAGGCCGGGCGTCGTCCATAAAGATATCCGGTCCCACCTCGGTTTTTACGGTAAGCTTGTCCAGGACCCCCTCCTTCTCCACCACAATAAGGTAATTGTTCCCCGCCTCCTTTATGGCCATGATCGCCTCTTCAATCTGGCTGGGGAATACGTTGACCCCGTTGATGATAAGCATGTCGTCGGTACGGCCGGTGATGCGGCGGAGCCGCCGGTGGGTTCTGCCGCAGGGGCAGGGCCCGGTGTAGAAGGCGGAGAGGTCCCTGGTACGGTAGCGCAGTATGGGGGTGGCTTCCCGGCAAAGTATGGTCAGCACCAGTTCCCCCGTTTCACCGTCCTTCACCGGTTCCAGGGTATCGGGGTTGATGATCTCCGCAATATAACCGTCCTCCCAGATATGAAGGCCGTTCTTGGCCTGGCACTCAAAGGCCACGCCGGGGCCGTTCATCTCGGAAAGGCCGTAGGAATTGTACACGTCGATACGGAGCAGTTCTTCGATGCGCCGGCGGGTATCTTCCGAGTAGGGTTCCGCCCCGGCGAAGGCCCGCTTCAGCCTGATACGGTCCCGGTTTATCCCTTCCTCCCGCATCCTGGCCTCCACATGGAGCAGGAAGCTGGGGGTGGCGTGGACCACGGTAGTGCCGAAGTCCTGCATCAGGCGGAACTGGCGGGTGGTGTTTCCCGGCCCCGAAGGGATCACCAGCATCCCCACCGCTTCGCCCCCCGCATGGAAGCCCAGGCCTCCGGTAAAGAGGCCGTAGGTGATCATGTTCTGAAATACGTCGGTTTTGTTACATCCCGTGCTATAGATGCAGCGGGCCACAAAGCCGGTCCACCGGGCAAGGTCCTCCCGGCTAAAGTATATGGTGGTTGGAGCGCCGGTGGTGCCGCTTGAGGCATGGAGCCGGATCACTTCATCCCGGGAAATGCTGAGAAAGCCGTAGGGGAACCCCCTCCGGAGATCTTCCTTGGTGGTGAAGGGAATGCGCTTTAGATCCTCCAGGGTTTTAATGTCCCCGGGCTCCCCGATGCCTGTTCCGGCAAGACGTTCTTTGTAGAAGGGGGTCCTCAGGGCAAAGCCCGCCGTCTCCCTAAGTTTCTCCAGCTGCCAGGCCTCCAGATCCCGCCGGGGCATCTTTTCAAATTGTTCGTTCCAGTACTGGTAGTTCACTTTGCAGCCTCTCTTCCCATTTTGAAGGCCCTCCGGTTGGCGTCCGCCACCGAGCCCCGGATTCCGGCAGAGTCCCGGACTCCGCCGGAGTCCGAAAACTTCGATGCGAACATCTCCGCAATGGCCTCTTCCAGGGTTTCCGCCGGAATGGGGAGAAAGGGGGAGGCCGCCCCCACCATGACCATGTTTACCGCCCGGGCAAATCCCGCTTCCCTGGCGAGGCCCGCGGCTTCGATAATCCGGCGCCGGGGGAATTTTTGTATGCTCTCCAGGATGAGGGGCAGGCTGGGGTAACCGGGGATATTGATGAAGCGCTCCGCCGCGGTAATCAGGGTTCCCTCCGGGGCAAGCCATGCGGCATAACGGAGGCTCTCCATGGGTTCCATGGAGATGATGAGGTCCGCCCCGCCCCGGGGCGTCAGATCCGAGGCAATGGGGCCGCCGGCGATGCGGAGATGGGCCAGCACCGCCCCGCCCCGCTGGGCCATGCCGTGTACTTCGGACTGGCGCATCAGGAATCCCTCCTTAACCGCCGCCCGGGCGATAATGGCCGCAATGGAAAGCACCCCCTGTCCGCCCACTCCCGCCAGAATCACATCGCATTTCAAAATAGGCTCCTGCATAGTAGTAGTGGTATCAGCGTTTGCGCGGCAAACCGTTAAGATTTTTTGCCGCGCCTGCGGAAGGCCTCAAGGCATTCCCGCTTAAAGATAATCACCGAAAGTCCCCGGTAGGCAATTTCTTCTTTCAGCCTGGCGGCGTTTTCACCGATAAGCTGCTTCTTCGCCTCCAGCTCCACCAGGTGTCCGGCCTTAAGCCCCAGGCCGAGGATCAGATCCCGCAGTTTGGCGGAGGGCAGTATGGTTTTCTGGCAGCCTGTCATGGCGACGGTGGAATTGTCCAGGATCACCACCGTCATGGGGATATCCGCCGCGGCCGCATCGATAAGGCCGGGGATTCCCGAATGGAGAAAGGTAGAATCCCCGATAATCCCCAGGGCGTACTTGATCCCCGCCTCGGCGGCGCCCCTGGCCATGCCCACCGAAGCGCCCATGCAGACTATGGTCTCGGGGACCGAATGGGGCGGGGAGGCCCCCAGGGAATAACAGCCTATGTCGGAGGTAATCGCCGTATCGGGATGTTCGGGCCAGCCGTCCAATTCCGCCACCGCCCTTTTGATCGTCTCGTAACTGTCGGCGTGGGGGCAGCCGGAGCAGAGCTGGGGGGGTCTTCCGGGTAAGCCGGCAAGGGCTTCGGAAATTTCAAGGCCGCCGGGGCCGTCAAGTACGCTGGGCCGGGGAGGAAGGCCCAGGGCTTCCCGGACATTATCCGGGTCCAGCTCGCCGGTCCGCGGAATTCCCCTGCCGCCGGGACCGGGCCGGAGCCGGCCGCTGATCCTGAGGGGCTGGGGCAGTATGCCCCGGAGGCTGGTTTCAATGAAGGGCTGCCCCTCTTCTATCACCAGCGCTTCCTCCGCATCCCGGCAGAGCCTCCGGATCAGCTCCGCCGGCAGGGGATAGGTCCCGATATGGAGCCGGGCCGGCGCCTTTCCCCGGAGGCTTATCAGATCCGCAAGATTTTCCTCGTAGTAGTTGCCGCCCAGCCCGGAACTGATCACCACAAGGCTCCGGTCCCCCGGTTCCAGCTTATTGGCGGGATGGACGGCGGACCATTCCTCAAGGCCCCTCTGCTTTTCAATCAAGGCGCTGTAGTTCCGCCGGGCATAGGCGGGAAGGAGCATCCACCGGGTCCGGTCCTCCGCCTTGGCGGGTTTGCGCTGTTCCCTGGGGGCGGAGACCTGAACCGCCGCCCGGGCATGGGACAATCTGGTAACCATGCGGAACAGCGCCGGCGCCTGGAAACGTTCGGAAAGATCGAAGGCCTCCCGGATCATATCGTAGGCTTCCTGCTGGTTTCTGGGTTCCAGGCAGGGAACCATGGCGAAATGCGCATAGAACCGGGAATCCTGTTCGTTCTGGGAACTGTGCATCCCCGGATCATCCGCCACGGCAACCACCAGCCCCCCCTTGATGCCCAGGAGCGCCCCGTTGACGAAGGGGTCGGCGGCCACATTGAGGCCCACGTGCTTCATGGTTACCAGCGCCCGGCGGCCCGCGAAGGATACCCCCAGGGCCGCCTCCAGGGCGGTCTTCTCATTCGAGCACCAGCGGGCTATGGGAACGGACTGCGCCGGACTATCCGTATCTCCCGCGGCCCCTTCGTACCGGGCGATGAGGTATTCAAGAATTTCGGTGGAAGGAGTGCCGGGATAACCGTAGGCGGCGCTTATCCCCGCATGAAGGGCGCCCAGGGCCGCCGCCTCATCCCCCAGCAGGGTCAGGGTTTGTCCGGTACAGCCGCTCAAAGAACGCTCCGGATACCGTTAAAAGCCGCCGCCGGGCCGGGCGGAATCGAAAGCTCCGGCATATCCCCCGCCGTATCTGTTTCCCGGGCCGGATAATCCGCCCGGATCAGGCGGTTTTGCCCCGCCCCGTTTTTAAGCGCCGTTGACATAGTCCCTTTCTCCGGGTATGAGTATAACCAGGCCGGTAAAATAGATCTATACCGTGGGGCTTTCCCAAAACCAAGCGGGTTTTGGAAGCGCTCCCGTTTTATAGGGAGGTGGCGCGCAATGAAGCAAGGGCCCGCCCCAGCGTTCCGTAATTCTTTATCCTGTAAACAGTTACCCCGCCTTCCCCCCTGCAGGGCGCAGTCCCCGGAGCCCGGCGCGGCGGGTCCTGCGCAGCGCCCCGGCCTTGCGCCGGAGCGGTCATCCGGTATGGATTCCGGCTTAAAATCCGTGGATTCTGACTTAAAATCCGTGGATTCCGGCTTAGAATCCGTGGATTCCGGCTTAAAATCCGTGGATTCTGACTTAAAATCCGTGGATTCTGACTTAAAATCCATGGATTCCGGCTTAAAATCCATGGATTCCGGCTTAAAATCCATGGATTCCGGCTTAAAATCCGTGGATTCCGGCTTAAAATCCGCGGCCCGTAGTACGGATGCGGTAAAGAAGGGCCGCTTATGCGCCGCGGGAACGCTGGCCGCTTTGCTGCTGTCCGTTCTGGCCGGCTGTGGAACGGCGGGGGGCGTGGCGGAAGGGGAGGGACGAATACGGGAAGCCGAAGCGGGGGCAGAGGTCCGGGCTGAAGCCGGAGAGCGGGCGCGGCCGGCGCTCCGGTGGGACGCCGAAGATTTTGGTCCGGGGGCGGCCATCGCCCGGAGCTTCGAGGTAACAAACGAGGCGCAGTGGAACGAGGCTGTCCGGGCCATCGACCGCGGGGGGGACGACAAAAACTATATTGTCAACATAAGCGGAAGCTTCCCCGGGGGCCTCTCCTTTGAACAGGCCCACAGCGGGGTGGCCGTCTCCCTGCGGGGCGGCGGCGCGGACGAAAGCGCCCTGACCGGCTCTTCTTTTACCGCCGCCGCCGGGGAAACCCTGATTCTGCGGGATATCGCCTTTGAGGCTGCGGAGACCATAAGCGTCGCCGGCGGAACCCTCATTATGGCGGAGGGGGGGGAGATCCGCGGCGATTCCGCCGGCGGCGCCGGCGGCCTGTATGTAAACGGCGGAACCTTCACCATGTCCGGCGGGGAGATCCGCGGGACCGGCGGCGTATATGTGGACGGCGGAATCTTTACCATGTCCGGCGGGACCCTCGGCGGCGGCGTATATCTGGGCGGCGGGGCCTTTATCCTGTCCGGCGGGGAGATCTGCGCCGGGGGCGTATATGTGGGCGGCGGAAGCTTCACCATGTCCGGCGGGATTATCTGCGGCGATTCCGACATCGCCGGTGGCGGCAGTGCCGGGGACCTTACCGGGGACATAGTGGTGGGCCTGCATGTGGACGGCGGAATCTGTAATCTCTCCGGCGGGGAGATCCGCGGGACCGGGGGCGTGTATGTGAACGGCGGAAGCTTCACCATGTCCGGCGGGGCCGTCAGCGGCAATTCCGGCGACGGCGGCCGGGGCAGCACCGGCGCCGGGGGCGTGTATGTGGGCGGCGGGGCCTTCGTCCTGTCCGGCGGGGCCGTCAGCGGCAATTTCGTCCGCTACGGCTCCGGCGGCGGCGTGTATGTAAGCGGCGGAACCTTTACCATGTCCGGCGGGACCGTCAGCGGCAATTCCGCTGAAGGCGAAGGCGGTTACGGCGGCGGCGTGTATATAGATGGCGGAGCCTTCGTCCTCTCCGGCGGGGAGGTCAGCGGCAATGCCACCGGCGATTCCGGCGGCGGCGGCGTGTATGTGGAGGGCGGAAGCTTCACCATGGACGGCGGGATTATCGGCGGTAATCGCAGCGGGGGCGGGGATGGCGGCGGCAATGGCGGCGCCGGGGGCGTGTATGTGGGCGGCGGAACCTTTACCATGTCCGGCGGGATCATCGGCGGTAATTGCGGCGGCGGCGGCACCGCCGGGGGCGGCGTATTTGTGGGGGACGGAAGCTTCACCATGTCCGGCGGGACCATTGGCGGCAATTCCATCCGTTACGGTTATGGCGGGGGCGGCGTATTTGTGGGCAGCGGAAGCTTCGCCATGTCCGGCGGGACCGTCAGCGGCAATTCCACCGGCGCCGGGGGGGGCGGCGTGTATGTGGGTAGCGGAGCCTTCGTCCTGTCCGGCGGGGCCGTCAGCGGCAACTCCGGCGCCGGGGGCGGCGGCGTGTCGGTACACAGCGGAATCCTCATCATGTCCGGCGGGGAGATTAGCGGCAATTCCGCCGAAGCCGCCGGCGGCGGCGTATCGGTGGACGGCGGGACCTTCACCCTGTCCGGCGGGAAGATCTGCGGCAATTCCGCCGCTTATAACGGCGGCGGCGTGTTTATGAACAGCGGGACCTTCACCATGTCCGGCGGGGAGATTGCCGCTAATGCCGCCCGTTACGGCTACGGCGGCGGCGTTCATATAAGCCGCGGAACCTTCACCATGGAGGGCGGTACGATATACGGCTCCGGCGCGGGGGACAAGGCCAACAAGGTTTCCGGCGACAGGGGCGCGGCCTTCTTTTGCGGCGACCGCAGCAGGGCGAAGTACGGCGGCGGCTCCCCCATTCTGGAAGGCCGCCTCGACTACACCGGCGGCACCATTACGGGGAAGCGGTAAGCGCCGTGCCCCTGGTTCGCCGCGCCGCTTTGTGGGCCGCTTCAAAATGTATTATGCTTGAGAGCAAGGAAACCCCTATGAAAAACGGCATTCAGGTTATAACCCAACGTTTTATCCCAATAGACGATTTTAATTCCTTCACGGTTTTGGGCGATCCGGGCTGCGACGGGCTGGGCGCCGAAATTGTGTCGGTTTTTGCCCGGGGCTTAAGGGAAACTTCGGGCATCCCGCCGGGAAAGGGAGATTTTCAGCTGATCCTGGGCGACATTGTCCCCTTTGGTTCGAAGGTGTTCTACGCTAATATGGCAGAGCTGGTAAACGCCGCGGCGGATAAGCCGGTCTTTGTGATCTGCGGCAACCACGACACGGACTACTATGACGGCAGTTTCGGCCTCAAGGACTATGCCCTGGCGGACAGCAGGACCCTCATCGCGGCCTTGGATAATTCCAGGCGGATCATTTCCGCCCATTCCCTGGAAGTACTGTCCCAGGCCCTGGAACGGTACCGGCGGCCCAACATTATCCTGACGATGCACATTCCGCCGCCCAACGGAGTTTCCGGTAATACAATTCCCCCGGAGGAGTGGAAAAAGCTCAGCGCCGTTCTTGCGCCCTGCCGGGACCGGTTAAGGTACATCATCTGCGGACATCTCCATTCCTACTTTGAGGATGAACTGGAGGGAACGAAGCTGATTGTCTCCGGCGGCGCGGGGGCCAGGATAGAGGAAGAGCCCGGCATCAGGGCGCCCTATAATCACGTGGTGGATTTTTTTTACGACGAGCGGGGCGTCCTCTCCCATAAAAAAAGGGACATCCCTCCGGGGCAGGAAGACTATGATGATCCGAAAATGAAAACCCTGCTCTTTAACGCGTTTTCCCAGGAATGTATGGCCCATGTCCGCTATAAACTCTATGCGGAGGATGCGGAAAAGCGGGGCATGAAGAATACCGCCAGGCTGTTCCGGGCGGCGGCGGATTCGGAATGGTACCACGCGAAAAACTTTTACTATACCATGCCGGGCATGAAGGAACCGCTTCCGGCCCTTAAGGAAAGCGCGGAAAAGGAACGCCACGAGGTTGAGGAGATCTACGGGGAATGCCTGGACTACGCCAGGGAGCGGGGGCTGGGGCTTCCCGCCTATGCCTTTACCGATGCGCTGATGGCGGAGAAGGTACATCTCCGCCTGTTCCGGCAGGCCGGCGGACAACTGGAAACGGAGGAGGATATTGCCGGCGGGCCGTACTATACCTGCTCCTCCTGCGGATATACCTTTTCCGGAACGGAACGTCCTAAAAACTGCCCCGTCTGCGGCGCCCCCGCGGATAAAATTATCCCCGCCGCATAGTCCCGCCGGGATTACGCCCGGATCCCCTCAAAGGCCCTGTCGATAACGGCCTGCTCCGGCCTGCGGGTAAACAGTGAAACAACGCTTACCACGATAAAGGGAACGGTGATGGCGATGGACGCCGCCAGGGGAGACCGGCCGGGGCCCCAGAGGAAAAAGAGCAGTATCATCAGGGCGGTCCCCGACAGAAGGCCGGCGTAGGCTCCGGCCTTGCTTACCTTTTTCGAGTAGAGCCCCAGAACATAGGGGGCGGCGAAGGATCCCGAGACGACGCCCCAGCTTAGGGACATGAGGTACACGATGATGCTGATCTGGAACCGGGAGATAAAATAGGAAATGACGATAAAAATCGCCGAGAGGAAGCGCATCATCGCCACCGACCGGTCTTTGCCCGCCTTTGCCTCCTGCCGGGACGGGTACAGGTCGATTGCCACCGAGGATGAGGACACCAGCACCAGGGAGGAAAGGGTGGACATGGAAGCGGAAAGCACCAGCAGGAGGATCAGCGCCAGGAGGAGCTGCAGGTTCCCCGTCAGTTGTCCCGTCAGCAGGCTGGGTACGATGGAGTCGTAGAGGATAGCCCCCGCTTCGTTTCTGGGCAGGCCGGCGGGATCAAAAAATACGTGGGCATAGGCGCCGGTCAGGTAGGCGGAAAAGCCTATCATCAGGGCGAAGATCGTGGTAACAATCGCCGCCTTGGAGATCACCGCCTCATTTTTGATGGCGTAGAATTTTTGGGTCATCTGGGGCAGGCCCCAGGTGCCGAAGCTGGTCATAAATACCAGGGATATCACCGTCAGAAGCGAAGGCTGCTGGGACGGGGGAATGTGCAGGGGATAGTTTTCCGCCACCCTGCGGATCATTTCAAAGACGCCGCCGCCCCTGCCGGAGAGCGCCAAAATCATCACCGCCGCCCCGAAGAACATGATGATCCCCTGGATAAAGTCGGTAACGGCGATGGCAAAGTAGCCGCCCAGGATCAGGTAAACCCCGGTAAAGGCGATCATGATGAGGAGGACCGCGTCGTAGGGAATATGAAAGACCGCCTCAAAGAGATGGCCCAGGCCCTTAAAGACCGAAGCAGAGTAGGGGAGGAGGAAGAAGAAGATCACCGACGCCGCCAGGGGCTTAAGGTGCTTTGCCCCGTAGCGTTCCTGGAGAAATTCCGGCATGGTCATGGCGTCCAGGTTCTGGGTCATGCGGCGTGTCCGGCGGGCAAGGATGAACCAGGCCGCCCCGGCGCCGATGACGGCGTTGCCCAGGGCTATCCACAGCACGTTCAGGCCGAACTGCCAGCCCTGGGTCCCGGCAAAACCGATAAAGATTACCGCCGAAAAATAAGAAGTGCCGTAGGCCGCCGCGGATATCCAGGGCCCCAGGGTCCTTCCCCCCAGGAAAAAATCCCCCAGGGTCTTCGTTTTTCGCATCCCCCATACGCCGATTCCCGTCATAAGGGCTAAAAAGACCGCAAGAAAAACAATGCCGATCCCAATCATGGATCCTCCTTTTTGTTTCCGGCCCGGAAGCGGCGGCGGAACGGCCCCAAGCGGAACCGCCGCCATTCTATCAAACCGCGCCGTTTTCCGCCAGACGCCGGGCTAAAACTTTACGTTCCGGCGGGATTGTGCTAAGATGTCCCAGCCATGAAAGTCAGCATTATTATTCCGGCCCTTAACGAAGAAGCCATGCTTCCCAGCCTGCTGGACAGCATTAAGGCCCAGAATTTTGATGATTACGAAGTGATAGTCGCCGACGCCCATTCCAGGGACAGGACCAGGGAAATCGCCCGAAGCTACGGCTGCAGGGTGGTGGACGGGGGCCTCCCCGCCGCGGGCCGGAACGCCGGCGCCGCCGCGGCCCGGGGGGAGCTGCTCTTCTTCTTTGACGCCGACGTGATACTCCCCCTGGGCTTTATCCGCAATGTATATGACGAGATGGAGGACCGTTACATCGATCTGGCCACCTGCGAGATCCGGCCCCTCTCGGACTACCGGCTGGACCGGGTCATCCACCGGCTTATCAACCTCATGGTGATCCTCAATCTCTGGCTCGATCCCAAGGCCTTCGGCTTCTGTATCTTTGTAACCAAGCGGCTCTTCCGCCGCATCGGCGGTTTTGACGAGACCATCTATGTGGCGGAGGACAACGACTTCGTGAAGCGCGGTTCGGCCTACAGGCCGCTCAGGTTTCTCAGTTCCGCCTACATCATGGTGAGCATCCGGCGCTTTGAAAAGGAAGGCCGCTTCGCCTACATGAAGAAGGGCATCAAGCTGAACCTCCACCGGGCCCTCTGGGGGGAGATTAGGGACAGGGAGGTGGTCAAGTATGAGTTCGACGCCTTCGATAAGGCCGGGGAGAACGAGGACAGCAGCTTCCTCGACATGGTCGAAAGGCGGCTGCTTAAAATCGAGGAGCGGTCCCGGCGTTTCAGCCGCCTGCAGCAGCTCAAAGAGGCGGAGATGAGACAGCTTAAGCCGCAGATAAACGAATATTCCCACCTCATGGAGGATTTGGGAAGCTACCTTGATAAAAAAAACAGGCGGCTCCGCCGGACTCAAAGCCGGGGCGGCTTCTTTTCGGCCCGCCGCAAAACGCCCCGGGCGGATTAACGGATCGTTCTTATGGAATCCTTCGCCGCCCTGGGGATACATCCCTTCCTTGCCGCAAAACTGGCCCGGCGGCATATCCTGGAGCCAACGGAGATTCAGCGCCGGGTCATCCCCCCGCTCCTTGAGGGAAGGGGGGTCCTCTTCCAGTCCGCCACCGGCACGGGCAAAACCTTCGCCTACCTCCTCCCCCTGCTTCAGATCCTGCTGGAATCCGGCCCCGGAGAAGCGGCCCCCCGCGGGCCGGCCCTGCTTATCGCCGCCCCCACCCACGAGCTCTGCTCCCAAATAAAGGCCGAGGCGGACTTTCTCCTGGAGGGAAGCCCCCTGAAGGCGGCGCTCCTCATCGGTTCGGTTTCCCCGGCGCGGCAGATCGAAACCCTCAAAAAGACAAGGCCCGCGGCGGCGGTGGGGAACCCCGCGCGGCTTTTGATGCTGGCCCGGCTGGGGAAGCTCAAGCTTGAGGGCCTCCGCTTTCTGGTACTGGACGAGGGGGACCGGCTTACCGCAGACGAACTCCTGGCCAACACCAGGGACCTGGCCCTTTTGGCGGGATCCCGCCGGAAGGATCTGCTCACCGCGGCCTGTTCCGCCACCATCGGCCGCAAAAGCCGGGAACGGCTCCTCCCTTTGATGGGGGAGGGCTGCCTGACCATCCGGGCCGGCGGCGAAGAGCTGTACCGGAACTTCATCGAACACTGGGCGATCTTCAGCGAGGGCCGGCGGAAGATCCGGACCCTCCGTTCCTTTATCAGCGCGGCCCGCCCCGGCAAGGCGCTGGTCTTTACCGGACGGCCCGGGGATGCGGGCAATATCACCGCCCAGCTCCAGCATCACCGGATCGCCGCCGCCGGCCTCTACGGCGATCTGGACAAGAGGAAGCGCCGGGCGGCGCTGGACGATTTCCGCGCCGGCCGGGTCCGGGTACTGGTTTCCAGCGACCTTGCCGCCCGGGGCCTGGACATACCCGGCGTTACCCATGTGATAGCCCTGGACGTACCCGCCGGTGAAGAGGCCTACCTGCACCGGGCGGGCCGGACCGGCCGGGCCGGGCGGCGGGGCGTCATGGTTACCATCGGGGATGCGGAGGAGCTGCCCCGCCTGGCGGCGATAGAGAAGCGCCTGGGCATTGCGGTCTACCCCAAGGAACTCTACGGCGGAAGCCTCCGGGCCCCCGCGGCATGGGACGGCCCCCGGGACCCCCGGCAGCGCCAAACTTGACCCGTCAATCAAAAGCGGTTTAACCACGGCGAACCTCCGGTTCGATGACACGAACCAGCACGAACGGCGGCGCCTTGCTTCGGGCACGCCCCTTCCTTCCCGTCCCGCTTCCCCGTTTTCCGCAGACAAACCGGCGATACAGGTGCAATGAGGGCCGCCAGAGCGAAAGTTCGTGCTTTTCGTGTGGTTCGTGGTTCTTATTCTTCCGATAGGTGAACCAAAGATAGCGCATACGGTGCGGTTTCTTGACATTTGCTTACATTTGGCGGTAAAATCTTGCAAATCTATCCCGTTTTCTCAAGAAAATGGGCCATTTTCTTAAGAATCCATCCCGTTTTCTTAAGAATCCGGGTCATTTTCTTAAGAATCTGTGGCGTTTTCTTCGGACAACAAGGCGTTTTCTTGGGCAAGCAGGGCGTCTTCTTTGGGGGCCCGCCGGGCCCGGCGCCGGGGAAAATCCCCCATACCGGGCCGGCGGGGGCCTTGGGTCCGGGCGGACCCGGCGGGGTAGGGGGGCGCCCGGCGGGCCCCCGCCGGGGGCTTCCTCCGCGAAGCGCGGCGGGCCGCTAGGCTTCGTCCTTTTCGGCGAAGAAGCGCTTCCCCTCCAGCGTGTACTTAAATCCCAGGGTACACTCAAAGGCGGCCCTGGCGTTCCGCAGGAGCAGGGCGGGGCTGAGGTAGAAGTCCAGCCGCTTCCAGGTATAGGTGCAGGGGAGGTCCAGGGACAGGTACCAAATCCGGCGGCTGCGGTGGGTGGGATCGTCCGAAGTGTACCAGGTGTCTATCAGATTGACCGCTTCGTTCTTGGTCAAGAGCAGGAGGTCCGCCCCGATTTTAAGATTGTACCGGGGGAGCGTGAACGCCGAAACCAGCCGCCCCCAGATAACTCCCGGCCCGTAGGGGCTGGTCAGGGGAAGGATGACCCCCTCCTTGCTGGGGGAGTACCGGTAAACGCCCCGGGCCAGGGGGGCGCTGCCCCATTCGTCGTCGGTCTCGTAGGCGAAGTTTCCCCAGAGATAGTGGGTATAGCCGGCCTCAAAGAGGAACTCGCCCCGGAGCCTTTCCCCCCGGAAGCCGTACTCGAGCTGGAGGATCCCCGCGGGGATGGTGGGGGTCCCCGAGTCGGGGATGCCAATCATGTCCCCGTTGATGTCGTCGAAGCCGAGCATCCCCGTGAGGGTAAGGCCCGGATACAGGGCCCAGCTCAGATCCAGGACCAGGTTCATATTGTTGGGCCGCATGTCCGCATTGTGCCAGGACATGAGGGGGCTGATATCGGTGACGGTGTACATATTGTTGCTTCGGACATAGACCACGTTGGCCCCCGCCCCCGCCTTGACCCGGCCGAAGTTCCACTGGAAGCGGTGCAGCGCCGAGAGGATGACGCTGGGGTTTGCGCTGGTCATAAAGCCGAAGTGTTCCCCGCCATTATCACCTGGTCCCCCCGGGCCTGCATCGAGGCCGTCCGTGTTGGGGTATACATCCCAGGGGGCTTCTTTGGGCTGGATGGTGGAGAGCAGGTAGTCCATGCTGAAGGGCCCCAGGGCTATCATAAAACGGAGCCCGTCCATGTAGGGGAGATCCCTGGAAGGGTAGAGGCTTCCGCCGGGGGTGTCCCCGAAGTGGTTGGCATCCCTGCCGAAAAAGGCGTCGATGTATTTGCCGTTCCAGGAGAGGACCCCCTTGTTGATAAGGTCGAAGGTGATGTCGAACTGGGAGGAGGGGAAAAAGAAATTGTTGTCCGGGCTGTAGCCGCCGCCCCAGGCGGGCCGGAGTATCGCCTCCGCCTCCAGGAAGAGCCCCGTAAAGCCGCCGCCTCCGGCGCTTAGATCCAATACCGGAGGGAAGGAGAGAAAGGCCCGCCTGAAATCGGCGCCGTTGGGCACGCCCCCCTTATCGATGAGGACCCTGCCGCTGCGGAACCGGTGCTGATAGGCGGCGGAGAGGCCCCCCCGGATAAGGACGGCCCTTTTGTCGTAGGCCGCCAGATCCGCGATGACCCGGTCCAGGGCCGCCGCATCTTCCCCGGAGAGGCCGCCCCGCAGCTTCTCCGCCGCCGCCAGGAGATTGCTCCCGTGGACCGGGTAGGAGAAGAAGGGGAAGACCCTGGCCCCCCGGCGGTAGAGGTACCTGAGTTCCGACACCTCCCGGGACTGTATCCCGTAGGTTTCTCCAAAAAGCGGAAAACCGCAGAGCGCGAACAGAACAATCCACAGCAGCGTTAGGCGTTTCATGGCGGCTCCGAAGGGGAAGCGCCTGTAACGGCGGTTCCCGCATTAGTGTGTTACCGCTCCGGGGCGGCTTAAAGTACGGGAACGGTGTATCTGAAGCCCAGGGAAAAACGGAATATCAACTCATGTTCCTGGGTGCCTTTCCAGATTTGAATTTTATCATCCGCGACGCTCCATTCGCCGTTGGGCTGTACTACCGCGTTGGGCGGCACCGCATCCTGCAGTTCCAGCCGGTTAAAGCGGCCCCCTATGGCGGCTGCGGCGTAGAAGAGCCAGGGGCCGCGGCGGTGGGAAACGTTGAGCCGGAGCTCCAGCCTTTTTTCCAGGGTACTGTCGTCCAAAAGCCTGGAACCATCCCCCATTTCGCTCCGGTGGGTATAGTCCTGCCAGGGGTTGGCGGGAGAATTGTTCCCCGCCAGGACAAATTCCAGCTCGGCGTTTACCTTAAAGCCGCCGAAGGTATTCTGATAGTCCACGAGGAAGGCGATATTGTTTTCCCCGTGTTTGTATCCCACCATGTTGTCTTCGATAAGAATGGATACGGTATTTCCACCGTCTTCGTCGTCGTTGTACCGGGTTTCGGGATAGTAGGTATAACCGTAGGCGGTCCGGGCAATGTCGCCGTCATGGCGTCCGCCCTGGGGGGAGGTGATGGGTTCAAAGGTATACTTGAGGGCGCCCCCGTGGTGGAAACCGAAACGTCCGTAGGAGGTATGGACCCGGCCCCCCACGGCCCAGGCCGCCTTCCAGGGATTGTCGGAAAAGTTCTTGGCCACAAAGCCCAGGCCAAAGTCGTCCATGAGGAACTGGGCGTAGGCTTCCCACCGGTTCGGCTTTTTAATATCCCAGAAAAAGCCCAGGAGATCGTTTTCGTTGGAATCGGTGGTCCAGGGCCTGCCCGGCGTACCCTTTACGTACTGGATAAAGTACTGGGGCAGGGGGTTAAGAAAGTACTCGTAGTCAAAGGACCGCTCCGTATAAACCGTGGCGTCGAGGATGCCGAAACGCCAGTCCCGGTATTTGAGGGCGTAGATCTTGTAGTTGACCCCCCGGTCGGGAAAACCTGTTTCACTGGGCGAAGGCAATGTATCAGGCGGAGTAGGGGTAGGTGTTGGAGTGGCAAACCCATTCCCTGCATCTCCCCGCCGGTGATATTCATCCCAGGCCGGAGTGGAAATGGCGCTGCGGGAGTTAAGGTCTATCCACCGGGAACTGTAGATAAACCGGGGGCTTTCCACCTTTACCTGCATGGTATTGGAGGGAATCCCCAGGGAGTTGATGTACAGGGAATAGGGCGAATCCACAATGTCGTAGAGCCGGTAGCGGCCCGCCTGGAGGCTAATCCACTTCCAGTCGTAGACAAGCCCCCCCTCCTGAAGCATAAAGTAGATCCCACCGATATTGCCCGACGCGTTCATTACCCGGGCGGGGGCGTACTTCTGGTCGTTGCTGGCGGTAAGTTCCGCCGTCAGGGTAAAAGGCCCCACATTGTAGTCCATCCTGGAAAGGCCTTCGATGTAGAAGAGCTGTTTTTTGAAGCCCCCGCCGAGGCCGAAGTGCAGGTCAAGGTAATCGTCCTCGCCGCCAAAGCCCTGGGGAAGCCTGAGCAGGGGTATGCGTTGATAATCCGCAGGATCGTATGTATCCTCCGCCTCTTGAGCAATGCAAAAGGAACCCGTTATTAACAGCAGCGTCAAAAAGATGAGGATTTTTCGCATAGGAAAAGAATGCCAGATCCGGAAGGATCCGTCAAGCTAAAGATTTTCCGTTTTGGCCGTTTCCGGGGGATAGATCGCTACCCTGTCGATCCGGTTTCCGTCCATGGCGGTAATTTTGAACCTGAATCCCCGCCACTCAAAAACCATCCCCGGCCTGGGGATCTCCCCCGCCAGTTCCAGGATAAACCCCGCCAGGGTGTGGTATTCCTGATGTTCCGGCAGATCCACCGCCAGGGCTTCGGCCACATCATCAATATTGGCGCCCCCTCCGGCGCTGAAAGTTCCATCCTCCCGGGGGAGAATCTCTTCCTTGTCCACCTCAAATTCACCGACAATTTCTTCGATTAGGTCCTGTACCGAAAGGGCCCCCGCAAAACCGCCATATTCATCCATAACGCAGAGAAAATCCGTTTCCTCCCGCTTAAACACTTCAAAGGCCCTAAGGGCGGACATGGTTTCCGGGATAAAGCGGGGCGGGGTCATAATCGCCTTGAGCCCCTTCCAGGGTTTCTCCAGCAGGGCCGCCAGTATATCCCGGGCCGAAACTATGCCCACCACCTCGTCCAGTCTTCCGTCGGCGATGGGAAAGTACTGCCGGGCCCCGTTTTCCAGAGCCGCCTTCCGGGCTTCTCCGGCGCCGGCGTCAAGGGCAAGCCAGGCGATGTCCGATCGATGGGTCATAAAGGCCCCTACCGGCCGGTCCCCCAGGTAGAAGACCCCCTCCACCATGGTCCGTTCTTCGCTCTCCACGACCCCCGATTTTTCCCCCTCCATCAGGGCAAGCCGCAGCTCATCCTCGGTTATTCCCGGTTCGGAGGCTTCAATACGAAGGATCCGGTAAATCAGATCCGAGCATCCGGCGGTGAGGATCATAAGGGGCCGGAGGAAGAAGCCGAGGATCTTGATGAAGGGCAGGACCCCCGCCAGGAGCTTTTCCGGCGACGCCAGGGCGATCTGCCGGGGGATAAGCTCTCCCAGGAATATGGCCCCCAGGGTGATAAGCAGGGCAGTCATGCAGAGGATAAGCAGCCTGAGATGGGGGCTGAATGGTACGGATGCGTCAAAGGCCGCATCAAAGTACCGGTCTATCCGGAAACCGCCGATAATTCCCGCGGAGATTCTGAGAAAGCCTATCCAGGCATGGAAGATAAAGAGAAAAGGACCGGGATGCTCCGCGATATCCAAAACTTTTTTATAGTTTGAATTTTCTTCCAGGGCCCTGGACCTGAGTTTTGATTTCCGGGAGGATATCAGGGCGGTCTCCATCGAAGAAAAGAAGCCGCTTATCACAATAAGGATTACAATAAGAAACAGTTCGGCTGGGGGAGCATCCATCATCAGCTAATTTCTTCCCGCCGGAGGGGACGGACAATGTGTACCCCCTCCTGGGATGTTTCCAGAATTTTGTTTTTTCCGTCCGGGGTCAGGTCCCCGAAGATCTGCACCATGGGGAAGCGGGGATTCTCCGCATTAACGTCGATCACCTGGCCCTTTTTGCCGTTGGAAAGAAGAACGTAGAGGCCTATGGGATAAATAGAGAGGGAATAAACCAGGGCCCGGACTATGGTATCGTCGTACTGTTTTCCCACATTTTTAAGAAGATCGATCATCCCCGTGTAACCGTCTTTGGCGTCCTTGTGGGGCCTGGAGCTGGTCAGGGCCTCGTAGGAGCAGGCCACGGCGATGATCTTTGCATAGAGGCTGATCTTGTCCCCCATAAGCTTCTGGGGATACCCCCCTCCGTTTTCCCGTTCATGGTGTTCCAGGGCGGCCAGGCTGACGGTAAGGGGAAAATTGAAGGATTTAAGCATATTGAAACTCAATACCGGATGGGTAAGGATGGCCTTTTTCTCCTGGGGGGTAAGGGGCCGGTTGTTGAGGTAGATCTGGGGCGGAAGCTTCAACATGCCGATTTCGTGGAGCAGCGCCGCCACCCCCAGCTCAATAAGCCGGTGGTTGGGCAGCTTGAGATAACCCCCGATGATGATTGAGATAATGGTGGTATTGATGGCATGGGTTATCGTATAGGTCTGCTCCGGACCGGTGTTTTTCCTGACCCGGAGCAGGAAACGGCGGTCTTCCTTGATAACATCGCAGATCTCTTTAACCTTTCCCGCCACATCGTTAAAGTTAAGCTCGTTCTTGCTCATCATCCGGGTAAAGAGTTTTTCCACATGCTTGTAAAGGGAATCGTAAAAGACTTCGGCCCGTTTAACCTGATCGTTGTCGTTGAGCAGGGTATCGGCGCCGCCCTGATCCGGGGAGGCGTCCACTTCCTCGGAGTAATACTCTTCCCTGGGATCGCCGTCGCTGAAGACCTCTTTGAATTCCCAGTTTAGGATGGTTTTGCGCAGTTCCTCGGTAAAAGGCATTTCCGGTGCGGCCAGTAAAAAATGGTCGTCAAGATACAGCGGTTTGGAAAAGTAGCTTTCCCCGGGAATTTCTTTGATAATAAAATTTTTCATCCTGCCTCTATTATGGCAATTTTTTCAACATAATGGAAGCTTCCCGCTGTAGATTGACGTCTCCATTCCTTTCATCTATCATTAAAGCCGGTGCGCCCATTCGTTGTTACATCATAAATCGGGAGAATTCGTATTGAAATTCAGGTTTTTGTTTATCCTTTTTAATAGTATTTTACTGATCTTTATGGGGCTTATTTTTTTTATTCCCTTTATTGTTTTTGGTCCCGGTTTTGCGCAGATCTTCTGGCGTTCAAACTGGCCATTGGGGGCGGTTCTGGTCCTCCTCCTTTTTGGAATAAACGGCTACTATTTTACCAATAAGCGGCTTTTTCTGCTCCTGGAACGGGAAGACTGGCCGGCCCTGGTTCAGTACCTTGAAGGCCGGGTGTTCCAGGACCGCCGCTACTCGCCGAATCTGGTCCGGCTTTTGGCGAATACCTATCTGGTCCTTTCCGATTCCGGGTCGGTCATGTCCCTGGAGCGCAGGATGGCGGCAGCCAAGCCCGCCCTGGTAGACGCCAACGCTCTGCTCTTTGGGGTAGCCCGGATTTTGTGCAAGGATAATGCGGGGGCGGCCCGTTTTTTTTCCCAGCGCCTCGATTTGGCAAAGACCGGATCCGCCGAATGGATCCGCTGGTACTACGGCTTTTCCCTGCTGTTGAACCGGCAGTTTTCCACCGCCGGGGAGCAGTTTTCCCTGCTGGTTTATGATTCCAGGGATGCGGTGATTACGGGCATCTCGGCCTATTTTTTGGACAATACCCTGCGGAAGGCCCTGCCGGAACGGGGTGAAACGTACCGGTCCGCCGCGGATGACGGCAGGGCCAGAGTCCGGAAGGTTCTGCCCTCCCGCAGGGCATGGCAGAAAGAGACGGGAAAACTGCAAACCGAGGTCTATGCGGTGGTCCTCTTAAAGTACATAGGAGAAACCGCGGACTGGCTGTATCAAGGACAGGGAGCGGCGGCATGAGAAACTTTATGAAATCCGTTAGATTGAATGAGGTCTGTTACGACATCCGGGGACCGGCCTTGAAGGAGGCCAGACGGCTGGAGGAAGACGGGTTTCACGTTATCAAGCTGAACATAGGGAATCCGGCCACCTTCGGCTTTAACGCCCCGGACGAGATCATCCACGATATTATCATCAACCTTCAGAATGCCCAGGGCTACGGCGATTCCCGGGGGCTCTTTGCGGCCCGGAAGGCGGTAATGCACGATTTCCAGTCCAGGGGCATTATGGATGTGGGCATTGATGATATTTTTATCGGGAACGGGGTGAGCGAGTTGATCATGATCGCCATGCAGGGACTCCTTAATCCCGGAGACGAGGTGCTTATCCCCATGCCCGACTATCCCCTCTGGACCGCCGCGGCAACCCTTTCCGGAGGTAAGGCGGTTCACTATGTCTGCGACGAAGCGTCCCTCTGGAATCCCGATCTGGAGGACATTAAGGCCAAAATCACCGACCGGACCAAGGCCATTGTGGTGATCAACCCCAATAATCCCACCGGAGCGGTTTATGA
>JAISMC010000178.1 GCA_031276965.1 Treponema sp. | reverse complement strand
GATGGAATTATAATGAGCGAGGCAGGTATTGGTATGAACCCCGCATACAATCCATACCTTGCAGAACGAAGATACCGGCAAGCAAGCTTGCTTCGAGCTTGCTCCTGGGTATCTTCATTTCTTTCCTTCCTTCCCGTCCCGCTTCCCTGTTTTCCGCAAACAAAAAGAAGATACAGGTAAAATGAGGGCTGCCAAAGCAAAACTGATTTTCCGGTTCCAATTATGAAAATCAGGATACGACATGCCCTGTTCGTGGAGTCGAACCGAAGGTTCGCCGTGATTTTTCTCTGTAAAACACGGGTCCGGGAATCATTTTGCGGGTCAAGAATAGCCTTCAGGGCGGGGAGAGTCATTATCACAGACAAATATTGGCGATCACATATTGTTCCCCCCCCTTCTTTATGCTACTCTATTTCCATGAACGCCGATGAACTACGTACAAAATATATAACATTTTTCAAATCCAAGGGTCATGCCCAGATTCAGGGCAAATCCCTGCTGCCCGAGAACGATCCTACGGTGCTCTTTACTACCGCCGGGATGCATCCTTTGGTACCCTATCTTTTGGGGGAGGAACACCCCGCGGGAAAACGGCTGGTTGACTACCAAAAGTGTATCCGTACCGGAGACATCGACTCCGTAGGGGACTCCAGTCATCTTACCTTTTTTGAAATGCTGGGAAACTGGTCCCTGGGGGATTACTTTAAGGAAGGGGCCATCGAGATGAGCTTTGAATTCCTCACCTCTCCCCGGTGGCTGGGGATTCCGGTTGAAAAGCTGGGGGTTACGGTCTTTGCGGGAGAGGGGGATATTCCCCGGGACGACGAATCCGCCGTGGTCTGGAAGCGGCTGGGGATTCCTGAAAACCGCATCGCCTATCTTCCGCGGGAGGACAACTGGTGGGGCCCTGCGGGCAGTACGGGTCCCTGCGGCCCGGATTCGGAGATGTTCTACTATGTGGGGGACGTTCCCTGCGGCCCGGATTGTAAGCCCGGTTGTTCCTGCGGCAAATGGCTTGAGATATGGAACGACGTATTCATGCAGTACAATAAAACTGCGGATGGATCCGATGGCTCCCCGGGAACCTACGAACCGCTGGCCCGGAAATGCGTGGATACCGGCATGGGCATAGAGCGGACCGTTACTATCCTCAACGGCAAGTCTTCGGTTTACGATACGGATATTTTCATCCCCATCAGACGGGCGGTGGAACGGGCCGCCGGCTGGATCTACGGCAGCGGGGGCGCCGAAGGGGCCGAAAAAGACCGGTCGGTGCGGATCATCTGCGACCATCTCCGGGCCTCGGCCTTTATCCTGGGGGACCCCAAGGCGGTAAGCCCCTCCAATGTGGGGGCGGGCTATGTGCTCCGGCGGCTGATACGCCGGGCGGTGCGCCATGGCCGCAAGCTGGGCATCGACGGCGGAAACGGAAAGTCCATGCTGCTTTCCCCCATTGCGGAGGTCCTCGTGGAACAGATGAAAGGTCCCTACCCGGAACTGCTGGAAAACAGGGCCCGCATAATCGAAGAGCTGGACAACGAAGAGAAGAAATTCCTCGAAACCCTCCAGAAGGGGGAACACGAGTTTGAAAAGCTGCTCCCCAATCTCTTAAAGGATCCCCGGAAGATCATGTCCGGCCGGCTGGCCTTTAAGCTCTACGATACCTACGGTTTTCCCATTGAACTTACCGAAGAGCTGGCGGCGGAAAAGGGTATGACCATAAACCGGGCGGAATTTGATGAGGCCTTCAAAAAGCACCAGGAGCTCTCCCGGGCCGGATCGGAACAGGTCTTCAAGGGAGGCCTCCAGGATCACGGCGAAACCACCACCCGGTATCATACCGCCACTCACCTCCTCCACAGGGCATTGAAGATGGTCCTGGGAGATCATGTGGCTCAGAAGGGCTCGAATATTACCTCCGAGCGGATGCGCTTCGACTTTTCCCACAACGCCCCCATGACGGCGGAAGAAATTAAAAAGGTGGAGGCCATCGTCAACGAACAGATAGGGCGGAACCTTCCGGTTACCATGGAGGTGATGAGTCTGGACGCCGCCAAGGCCGCCGGAGCCGTCGCCCTCTTCGGGGAAAAGTATGAATCCCAGGTCAAGGTTTATACGGTGGGCAATTCTCCCACGGATTTCTTCTCCAAGGAAGTCTGCGGCGGTCCCCATGTGGAACGGACCGGAATCCTGGGACATTTTGTGATTCAAAAGGAACAGTCCTCTTCCGCCGGAGTCCGCCGCATAAGAGCAGTTTTAACATAGACGCACCGGGATCAGAATCGGGAGGCTGGAAAAAACCGCCGAATTAGAGTATTTTTGTAGGGAACTGGAAACAAAACGGACGGTTCCGCCGTTTCCGTTCCGTAACCAGGAGTATTTTTGTTTATTTTATACATAGGGTTCTTTTCAAAACCTGACATTTTGAAAAGCCTCCGTAAGGAAATATATGAAACGGCTTATAATCTTTGTTTTTAGTCTTTTTCTGTCCGGCGCCGCGGCCTTTGCCCAGTCGGATCTCCAGCCCGCCGCCATTGTCCGCTTAACCAGAAGCGAACCCATCACGGTCAAACAGCTAAAGACCGAAGTTGACAGGCTGGAAAAGGGTTCCCGCCGGACATTGAACGAACAGGAGCGGCGGCAGGTACTGGACGTGATGATCAACGAGAAGCTTGCCATACAGGCGGCGGAACGGGACCGGGTCACCGTATCCGAGGGGGAAGTTACTCAGCAGGTACAGGAGCTCCGGACGGGCATGATTCAAACCCTGGGAAGGCAGCCCACGGAAGAGGAATTCACCATGGCGGTGATGAATGAAACGGGCCTGGATGTTCCCTCCTTTAGAGAGCAGATTCGCCGCCAGCTCATCGTTCAAAAATACCTGATGGCCCAGAAAAAAAGTATCCTGGAATCCTTCCAGGTTCCCACGGAAGAAGAAATAGCCAATCGTTATACCCTGGAAAAGGCCCAGTTTGTACGTCCCGATACGGTCCGTTTTTCCATGATCCAGGTTCCCTTTAATGCCGACGGTTCCGATAAAAGCCGGGCCCGGGAGCTGGCGGACCGGCTGACCAGGGATATAGGAAGCAATCCTACCAAGTTTGATGAGGCGGTGATCCGGGCCCAGGCTCAGGGTTCCGGATACCGGGCCGGGGACGGGGGCTATCTGCCCCGGAACATGCAGGCCCAGCAGATGGTGGGGCAGGAATTTATGGACACCGTCTTTGCTCTCCGGCAGGGAGAGGTTTCCAAGCTGATCGAAGGCCCCCGGGGTTTTCAGATTGTCAAAATAACCGAAAAATATGAGCAAAAAAACCTTGATCTGGACGATCTGGTCCAGCCCGGCAGCCGGATAACGGTGCGGGAGTATATCGGCAATAGGATGCTTCAGGAACGGCAGCAGGAGGTTATCGAAAGGGCCACTGCGGAATTGGTTACCGAACTGAGACGGGGAAACAGCTTCCAGGTTTTTGAAAACAATATCCGCTGGTAACTATGGCGTCGCGCAGAAAGGGACGGATACTGGCTTTTCAGGCCCTCTATGCGTGGGAGGCCGCCGGAACTTCTGTGGAAGAGCTGGCGGTTTTTCCCTGGCTGGAACAGCCCCCGGACGAAGAAACCGCTGCCTTTTCCCGGCTCCTCATAGGGGGAACCATAGAAAACAGCAGGGCAGTGGACCGCATGATCCGCTCTCATCTCAAAAACTGGGACTTTTCCCGGCTTAGCCGGGTCGATCTGGCGGTGCTGCGGATGAGCGCCTATACCCTTATGTATCAGCGGGAAGTGCCTCCTTCCATCGTAATTGATGAAGCTATCGGCATATCGAAAGAATTCGGCGCCGATGATTCCTACCGTTTTATTAACGGCGTCCTGGACAGTATACGAAAATCCGTCAATAAGCCCGCCTCTTCGGAAACCGCGGTTTCGCAGATAAGGTAAGCCATGGCCCTTTACAAGCAGAAACAGCCGGACAGTTCCTCGCGATTTCTCCTTATGGGAGTCTGCGCGCTGGGTCTCGCCCTGTCTTTGACGCTTGCCGGGGCCCTGTACTTTATCCGTTTCTCTTCTGGTTCCGGCGCAGAAACAAAAAGGGAAAGCGCCTTTTACGATCTGTTGAAGGAGTACGACCATGCCCTGGCTGCAGGAAGCGATGACAAAAAGCTTACGGGTCTTCTGGATCGGCTTGAGAAAAAGGCCCCGGATGCGGAATCCCGCCTTTCGGTTTTGAAGCGGCGGCGGACCCTTGCCCAGGGGGGCATGCTCCGGGACCAGTACCGGGCCTCCCTTGACCGGGCGGTAAAGGCCTTTCCCTTTTCCCAGCCCCTGGCGGCCCTGGCGGCGGAACTTATCCTTACGGACAATCCGGAACCGCAGGGCGCCGCCGCAGCGGAGCTTGCCGGCCGGGCCTCAATAATCACGGACTGGCCCTTCCTGGCCTTTGCCCTCTATACGCTTGCGGGGGAATTGGGGTCCCCCGAAGACGCCGCCGCCCTTCCCCGGGGGGAAAGGCTCTTTACCGCCGTGGGTTCCCTCCTTCAGGGCAGCGAACAAGCTCAGATTATCACGGATCTTGCGATTCTGCGCCTGCTAAACGGAGATATCCAGGGGACTGCCGCCCTGATCGATACCCTCCTTGCACCGGTCCCCGCGGAGGGGCCAATAGGCGGGGCTTATCAATTTGCGGCGGAATTTCTTTATGATTACGGCGACCCTCTGGAGGCGGCCCGGCTCTTTGCCAGAATGCCGGGGGAGGAAAACCTGGGCCGTCAGGGAGACGCCCTTGTTCTGGCGGGTTATACGCCCCGGAATCTATGGCTATCCATTGTCCCGGGGCGGATCCCGGCGGCGGGAGACGGGACGGCGGAGGGTCCTCTTGTAACAAGGGCCCTTTACAATCTGGCTTCGAGCGCCGGTACGAGGGAGGAAAAGCTGTACTACCTGGAACAGCTTATCTCCCGGAGCGACGGAGCCGCCGGAGACGAGGGAGCCGCCTTCGGCATTATCCAGTATACCCGGCTCTTCAACAGTCCCCGGGCCATAGCGATTCTGGAGGGGCTTGACCGGGCAGATAACGGCCTCCTGGATCTGGAATGGTACCGGCGGCGCCGGGAGGAATGGACCCTGGAACGGAGCCTGGCGGAGACCTGGCTGCTCTTGGGCCGCCACCCTGAAGACGGCCGTATCTATCAATGGGGGGCCTATTACTTTGATTATCAGCGCCGTTACGGCGATACGGCAATGCTGCTGCAAAATGCGGCCTACAATCACATTGAGGGTCCCTGGATCGGCCTCCACGAAGGGATCAGACTGATCCGGGAGGGACAGCTTGAAGCCGGCGAAGCCCGGTTAAAATCCATACCTTCCCCCCCCTGGCAGGTTCCGGCAAATCTGGCCCGCGTCTTTGAGGCCCGCCGCGCCGCCGCCGCCGCGCTGAAAAGCTACGAAACCGCCGCCTCCCTGGTCAGGAACCCCAGGGACGCCGCCAGAATACAGCTGCGTATAGCCCGCTGTCTCAGAACCCTGGGTAGAGACGGGGAAATACGGCGGGTGCTTCAATATGCCCTGGATCTGGACCCGGACAATCTCAATGTACGGCTGGAACTTCACCGTTTGAATACCTTAGGGCTCTAATATTCTTGACCCTCGGTGTTCTTTTTTGTATATTCTATTTGCAAATACCCTAAATAATTCAACGGAGGACGCTATGAAGGTAAAGCCCTTGGCCGACCGGGTCATGGTTAAACTTGAAAAGAACGAAGCCAAGACCGCCGGCGGCATCATCATCCCGGACACTGCCCAGGAAAAAACCCAGACCGGTACCGTTATAGAGGTCGGGGACGACAACGAAGTGATCAAGGTGAAGGCCGGACAGAAGGTTATGTACGACAAGTACGCCGGAACCCAGATCAAAATTGACGGGATCGAACACCTTATCCTTAAAATGTCGGATATTATTGCAGTTATTGAGTAAACAACCAGAGATGAAAAACCCGGCTTTTGGCCGGGTTTTTCTCCGGCGTTTGGGAAAATGAGTCATTATGACCCGCCTTTTTCCCATTTTTGGGAAAGGGAGTCATTTTGTATCTTTTAGCCTTTTTTCATACTTTGCGGATTTAGCCAAGTCTTTCATAATTACTTATACAGTAAGGAATTATGAAACGCCTCCAAGCTTGGCATGGTTTTTGCTACTTAATAAGTAACCATTAACGAGGGAGGCACGTACATGACTTCAGTAAAAGCCGGAAAGACGATTCCGGCCGCGACCGATGAAAATATTCTGTCCATCTATTTAAAAGAAATCAACCGTATTCCTCTTTTAACCAGGGAAGAGGAAAATGAGGTTGCCCGGCAGGCGGCGAAAGGAAACAAGGCCGCTCAGGACCGGCTGGTAAGCGCGAATCTCCGCTTTGTGGTAAATGTGGCGAAAAAATATCAAGGCCAGGGTCTGCCCCTGCCGGATCTGATCAGTGAAGGTAACATCGGGCTCCTCAACGCTATTGAACGCTACGACCCGGATAAGGGCTATCACTTTATCTCCTATGCGGTCTGGTGGATACGTCAGGCGGTGTTAAAGGCTATCTGCGAAAAGTCCCGGATGATCCGGCTTCCCCTTAACCGGGCCAACGAACTGGTGCAGATTGAAAAGGCCCGGAAACTGGTTCAGGATGAACATGGCGAAGGGGAACTGCGGGAAATCGCCCGGCTCCTGGACATGGAGCAGTCCCACGTGGCGTCCCTGCTCAACATAAGCCGGGATCTGATGTCCCTGGAAAACCCCGTATATGATGAAAAGGACTCTTCCCTGCTGGGGGATTTCATCGAGGATGACAGTTATGAATCTCCGGAGGAGCATGCGGAAAACACCGCCCTTAAGGACGATATCGAGGCCGTATTAGGCACTTTAAACCGAAAGGAGGCGGATATTATCCGCTTCCGCTACGGTATCGGCAATACGGTTCCCCTGTCCCTTAAGGAAATCGGCGACCGGTTCAACCTGACCAAAGAACGGATACGTCAGATTGAAAAGAAAGCTCTAAAACGGCTGCAGCATCCCGCCCGCAGACAGATACTTGAAAGCTACGTAGCCTAAGCATGGTTGATATTTCCATCCCATTCCTTCCGGCGGGGGCTATCTTTGATATGGACGGTCTCCTCCTGGACACTGAAAGACCTGCCGTCGTCCTCTGGATCGAACTGAGCCGGAAGCTGGGCTGGGATGTCTCCGAAGAGACGGTCCTTCAGACCGTGGGGGTCAACGAGGCCGATACTAAGGCGGCCTTTATACATGCCCATGGGCCGGAATTCCCCTATGACCGGATTCGGGACGAGCTGATACGGATTTTTGTCGAACGGGCCGGAAAGGAGGGTATCCCCTGCAGGCCGGGACTGCCGGCGCTGTTGGAACGGTTTGAGGAACTCGGCGTTCCCATGGGCATAGCCACCTCTTCGGACCGGGAAACCGCCCTTTGGAAACTGGACCGCGCCGGACTTGGCGGAAGGTTTTCTTTCCTGGTCTGCGGAGACGAGGTACCCCGGGGCAAACCCGCTCCGGACATTTTCCTCCTGGCGGCGAAAAAGCTGGGGAAGCCCCCGGCGGAATGTGTAGGCTTTGAAGATTCTCCCGCCGGACTCCGCGCCCTCCACAATGCGGGGATACCTTCGGTTTTTATCAAGGATATTATCGAACCCCCCGGTGATGTTCTTAAAACCGTTTGGCGGCGCTGCGCCGATCTTGCCGGGGCGGCGGCGCTTTTCGGACCGGAAAGTCCAAAGGCATAAGTCCATGAAGATACCCCAAGGTATCTTCATTTATGGGTTCCGGGAAGAAGTCTTTCTTAAACTAAGCTTTGACTGCGGCGGTCAAGGAGGGATCGTCCGTTTTGGGACATCCTTTCGATTTCAGCTGCCGTTATCCGGTCCGGCTATGGGCCGCTTTTCCGGTACAGAGCTCCCCGCTCGCTGTTTCGGAATAATTCCCGGTATATGCGAAGGTGTTTTCTTAAAATGCCGGCGGCGCGTCATTTTGGCAGGCGCATGGCAGTCATAGCCTGCAGCGCGATTGGGTATACGGCATCGGCGGGCTTACCGTCCGGCTCCTCCGGCGAGTGTTTTTTGCAATTTCATTTTACCGGATTTGGCGATGCCTTCTCTATGCCCTGCTGCTTTCGCGTTTCAGATTTGATTCGCCGGCGGGTTTATACCCTGTCCTTCAGGGCGGGGAGAGTCATTTGGCCCTTCTTTTAGGCCGCCGGCCCGGTCTAAGACATCCCGCAGAAAGCGGTTGTTCTCCCGCAGGATCTCCCGCCAGTTTTCCTCGCCGGTATGCCAAAATTCGCCCACATACATCCGTACTCCCAGAGCCCAGGCGGTCCCGGCCGTTCCGGCAAAGTCCACATGCCCGGTTCCATAGGGCACTTCCCGGTAGACGCCGGGCTTGGACTCCTTAAGATGCAGCGCCGCAAGATGCCCGCGGCCGCTTTCCAGATCCGCCGTTACGCTCCCGCCATAGGAGAGGGCCGCATTGGTGATATTGCCGGTGTCGGGGTATATCTGAAGGTAGGGAGAATCGATCCGCCTAACCCAGTACATCGCCTTTTCCACCGTGTCGATGAAGGGGGTTTCCATGGTTTCAAAGGCCAGGATGATCCCAGCGCCGGCTGCCATGGCAGCCGCCAAAGCCAGGTTCCCGCCGAAGAGGCGGCGGGTATTTTCGTCCGATGGCTTATAGTACACATCGTACCCCGCCAGCTGGATGATCCGTACCCCCAGGCGCTGGGCCAAAAGGATCGCCTTTTCCATAATGGCAAGGCTCCGTTCCCGGACAGCAGCGCCGGGATCTCCCAGGGGAAACCGGCGGTGGCCGCTTAAACAGATTGAAAGGACGGGAATGCCGGTTTCTTCCACGGCCCGGCGCAGCGCGTTGATTTCCGCTGCGGACCAGTCGAGGCGGGCAAGTTTTTCGCCGGTCTCGTCCACCGACAGTTCCAGGTAATCGAAACCCGCCGCTCCGGTCTCCCGAAGCTTTTCGCCCAGAGAAAGGGAACCGGGCATACTTTTTTCGTAGAGACCGAGTTGATAGGGTTTCACTTTTTTATCTGTCCATAGTAGGCCCCGGCGCCGTGTTTGCGGAGGTAATGTTTATCCAGCAGTTCCTTCTGCATCGCGGGAAGGCCGGGCCGGATCATTTGGGCGTGCCATGCCATCATAGCTACCTCTTCAAGGACCACCGCATTGTGTACCGCCTCCAGAACATCTTTGCCCCAGGTAAAGGGACCGTGGCTGTGGACCAGCACCGCCGGGACATCGCCGGCGTTAAGGTTTCTGAAGGTTTCTACAATTACATTACCGGTTTCCCGCTCGTAGTCCCCCTGAATCTCGGCGGCGGTCATGCGCCGGGTACAGGGGATCTCCCCGTAAAAATAATCCGCCTGGGTAGTACCGTAGGCAGGGATGCCTGTGCCGGCCTGGGCGAAGATCGCAGCCCAGCGGCTGTGGGTGTGGACCACGCCGCCTATATGGAGAAAGGCTTTGTACAGTTCTACATGTGTGCTGGTATCGGAGGAAGGGTTCAGATTCCCTTCAACTTTTTTGCCCTCAAGATCCACCACCACCATATCTTCCGGTCTAAGCTTGTCGTATTCCACTCCCGAGGGCTTTATCACTATAAGCCCCTTTTCCCGGTCAACGGCGGAAACATTCCCCCAGGTAAAGGTGATAAGTCCGTACCGGGGGAGCAGCAGATTCGCATCACAGACAGTTCGCTTTAATTGTTCCAGCATGCAGGCTCCCTTTGATAGCTAAAGTATAAAACACCGAGGGGAATTACTACAAGATCGCATCCTGCGGAACAGGAGACCGCCCTGTTGGTCCGTTGAGTGTCGCTTATATCTCGAAGCGGTTCCAGACAGCATCCAGGGCTTCGGCGGCGGCGGCGTATTTTTCATACTTCTGCCGGTAGATGGAACTCCTGGCCTTATCCGGCAGCACCGGCGGCGAAATGCGTACCATGGCCTTGGCGGCTTCGGCATAACCGGGATAGGCTCCGGCGGCGGTCGCGGCGGCCATGGCGCATCCCAGGGCGCCCAGCTCCTTGACCCCGGTAACGGTCTCGATGGGCAGTTCCAGTACATCCGCAAACATCTGTACCCAGAGGGCGGAATTGGCGGCTCCCCCTGCGAGACGAATGGCCTCCGGGGGTCTGCGGATTGAAAGCAGCTTATCAATATGGCCCCTGGCCGCATAGACCACCCCTTCATAGACTGCCCGCAGCATGTGGGCCTTGGTATGAAAGCTGGTCAGGCCGATGAAACTTGCCTTTGCCAGGGGATGGCGGTTTGAACCGTAGAGGAAAGGCAGAAAGTAAACGTCGCAGGATTCCGGGGGAATTGCCGCTGCTGATTCGTCCAGATAGGCGTAAAGTTTTTTCCCCGGCGGCACTGGCTCATTGCGGAAACAGTTTTGAATAAGCCATTCCAGATTGCCTGCGCTGGTGGCGCTGGATTCTTCCAGGAGATAGTAACCGGGCATGGCGTAGAGGGAATTCATGGCGACGCAGGTTCCGGTGATGGGGGCCGGAGCGATAAACTCGTTGATACTCCAGGTTCCGGTGATAGAGCAAAGCTGCTCCGGCTTGGTTACCGACATGGCTATGGCGCAGGCGTCAATGTCGAACATGCCCCCCGCCACGGGGGTCCCCTTGGCAAGCCCCGTCAAGGCTGCGGTTTCCGCCGTAATTTGACCGCAGTGATCGCTGGAATACCTAAGGGGAGGGATCATTGTATAGGCTTCGCCGATTCCCAGGCTTTCAAGCATGTCCCCGTCGAAGCGGACATCCCGAATATTCATCAGGGCGGAGCCGGATATATTGGTAGCTTCGCTGTAAGCTTCGCCGGTCAGGCGGAAACGGATATAGTCGGTTACCGAAAAAGCCCACTGTATGGAATCATAGACCGCCCGGTTGTTATCCTTCATCCAAGCCAGGATTGAAACAGGCTGACAGGGCATGATTTGCTGACAAAGCCGGGGATAGAGGGCGTCAAAGGTCCCGTCCTGTTTCCATTTTTCGGGATACTGCCAGGCCCGGTTATCGGTGGAGATGATCCCGTTATAGGCGGGCCTGCCGTTTTTGCCCCAGGGGTAAAGCCCCTTGCCGTGACCGCATACCGCCACCCCCGCGATGGCTTTGGGGGAAACCCCCGAACCGGCGATTACCTGCTTAATACAAGCGCAGTTCTGACCCCAAAGGTCCTCCATGTCCCGTTCGGTATAGCCCGGCTTTGGGGTAAGCACCAGAGTCTGCCGGGAGGCCGTTGCGGCTTCCTGCCCTTCCAGGGTAAAAAGAGCCGCCTTAATAACCGTACCGCCGTTGTCGATTCCCAGGACATATTCTTGCATTTGAGAGCCATCCTACCGCAATTCTGCGGATTCTCTCAATGTAGTCCCTTAATGGCCCCGCCGTCAACATAAAAGTTTGTGCCTAAACAATACGTAGCGTTTTTTGATGTCAAGAAAACAAAAAATTTTGCAACTTCCTCTGGGGTCGCAAAACGTCCTGTGGGGGTCATGTCTTTGGCAATATTATCAAAATATTGCTGAACAGTAATCCCCTCCTTTTCAGTTAATATCCCCGCGGTCTTATACCAGTCCGGGGTCAGTACCAGGCCCGGTGCCACCGACATGACCCGTATATTGTATTGTATCAATTCATTGGCAAGACATTTCGAGTACATGTTTAGAGCGGCCTTGGTTACATTGTAAATCGGCTCGTAGTACAAAGGTTGACTTGAACAGATGGATGTGGTATTGATAATCACTCCCTCTCCCGGACGTTCCCGTATCACCGGTACTAAAAGCCGGACTAAGCGTATAGCTGCCATTACATGCAGATCCCAATAGTGATACCATTTTTCGTCCGGCGCATCCAGATTGGTCTCCGCCGAACCGGTACCGGCATTGTTTATTAGAAAGTCGATGCCTCCCAAGCTTTTTGCATAGGCGACAAGTTTTTCTATATCTGCAAGCTTGGAAACATCACAGCCAGTACCGTATACTTTTGCCGAAGGGTATTTGTTTTTCAGATCCTCCACCGCTTTGTTTATCCGTACCACATCCCGGGCACAAATAATAACTCCGGCCTTCTCTTTCAAAAATTCTTCAGCTATGGAAAAGCCGATGCCGATACTTCCTCCGGTTATCAGAGCCATTTTATTTTCTAAACCTAAGTCCATGTTTTACTTCCTGAATTTCAAAGTGATTAGAATCAGCCGCTTCCGCAAATCCGCCGCGGGGCATGAAACTTTTACGAATCAACAAGCACGGAACAATTCCGCCGCATGTTCTTGCCGGAAAAGGAAACAGGAACATTTCTCTAAAAGAGAAATGTTCCTGCATGTAAACCGCTTACATAAACTGATCCACATTTTCCTGGGTAACCAGCACAAAGGGTATCCACCGGTCGGGGATTTTCTTTTGGCCGGTTTTTAAAAGCTCAAGAGTCATATTGAGGGCCTCCCGTGCTTGTCCCGCTCCGTCCTGGAATACCGTCGCATCAAGGCGCCCTTCTTTTACCGCCTTAAGGGCAGAGGCGATGGCGTCGATGCCGATAATAACGATCTTGTCTTTTATCCCTTTAGCTTCCGCTGCTTCCAGGGCGCCTATGGCCATTTCGTCATTTTGACAAATGATTGCATCAATGTTGTTATTATAGGCGGTAAGCCAGTTTTCCGACAAAGTCATAGCCTCATCGCTTCTCCAGTTGGCGGTCTGTTCAGCCAGAAGTTCAATTTTCCATTCGGGATCGTCAAAAAGATACTTGTATATCCCTTCCTTCCGTTCGATCTGAGCGGAAATGCCAATGGGACCCATCAAATAGGTTACCCGGGCCCCCGGCTTTAGTTTGGTTTTCAAGAATTCCGCCTGTATCCTCCCGGCATCCACATCGTCGGAACCGACATAAGAAATCTTGCTTACATTATTGGTGGTAGCGTTACACTCAACGATGGGAATGCCTGCTTCCAGGGCCATATCGACAATAGGGGCGCATCCTTCATAATCCTGGGGATTTAGAATCAGCGCATCAACCTGCTGGGTGATCATATCTTCCGCCTGCTGAATAGCCTTGCTAATATCTCCCCCGGCATCTTGAACGATTATTGTAAGCTCACCGCTCAATTCCGCAGCCCGGGCATTAAAGGAATCGCCCAGAAGTTTTACAAAGGTGTTCGATAGATCCTTTAATAAAATACCGACCACATACTTTTTAGGTCCCGCATCTTTGGCTTCTTCTTTTTTGGTACACCCTCCAAAGGCCATGAGTACCAAAAGAAAAAGTACGACAAGCTCTTTACCGAATCTCCGCATATATCCTCCTCAAATTATTTTATATTACCGGGATTACTAACTGCTTCTCCGCTTCGCCTGCATGTCCAGCATAACTGCCACAATAATAATGAACCCCTTTACAATCTGCTGATAGAAAGAGGAGACATTCAGCAAAGTCAAAGAATTTATCATAATTCCGATAATAATGAATCCTAAAATAGTCCCGCCCAGAGTACCCGAACCGCCCACCATGCTGGTTCCCCCTATGGCGACGGCGGCAATAGCATCCAGTTCATATCCCTGACCGGAAATAGGCTGCCCGGAACTTATTCGAGCCGAAAGAATAACGGCGGTAACTCCGGAAAGAATACCGGAAATAGCATAGACAACAATTTCTACCAGCTTGACCCGCACGCCGGCCAGTTTGGCGGCCTGCCTGTTTCCCCCAAAGGCATAGATATGACGGCCAAAGACGGTAAAATTGAGGATTATATAAGCCAGTATACATACTACCAGAAGTATCCAAATAGGGTTGGGAACCCCAAGGGTACTTCCCTTACCTATGGCCAAATAACTGCCGTGCAAAATGAGGTAGGGTCTACCGTCAGAATATACCAGGGCGGTCCCCCGCGCTATTGCCATGGTCGAGAGGGTTGCTATAAAGGGAGGAAGTCCCCCCAAAGCAATCAATACCCCGTTAAACAGTCCAAAGGCCAGCGCCGCCGCCATACCAAGACTCAGGGCCATTCCAAAACTATGCCCCTCTTCCAGCAGGCGGCCGGAAATAACGCTGGTTACCGCCACAATGGCGCCCACCGACAGATCAATACCACCGGTTAAAATAACAAAGGTAATGCCCACCGCCAATATGCCATTCATAGAAACCTGGCGCAGTACATTAACGATATTTCCACTGGTCATAAATACAGGCTTTATAATGGACATAATCAGCGCAAGGACAATGATGACAAACAGAAGGCCAAACTTCTGCAGCATATTTCTAATCTTATTGACATTCAGATTTTGGATATTAAATACCGCCGCTAATGGATTCTGCATTTAAACTCCCTCCAGGGCCAATTTTAAGATAGCTTCTTGGGAAATCTTGTTTTTGTCATTGTATTCTCCACGGATTTTTCCATTGGACATCACCAGGATCCTGTCGCTCATGCCGATAAGTTCCGGCATCTCCGAGGATATCATGATAATCGCTATCCCTTGGCTTACCAGGGTAGTCATCATATTGTAAATGCTGAATTTAGCGCCCACATCAATTCCCCGGGTTGGTTCATCCAGAATAATTACCTTGGGCTTGGACATGAGACACTTGGTCAGTACCACTTTTTGCTGATTTCCGCCGGAAAGGTTTATCACTATATCTGCGATGCTGTTCATTTTGACCGTCATTTCCTCGGCTTTTTTGTTACAAAGCCGGCGTTCCTTTACATGGTTAAGAAAACCCATCCGGGAAAACTGTTTTTCATTTTTAAGGGCAATGTTTTCCTTAACGTTCCGGCACATTATTAAACCCAGAGCTTTCCGGTCTTCCGGGGCCATGGATATGAGATTTTTTTTCGCATCCCGTGGATTCTTTATCCTTACCGGACTGCCGTTCAGGTACACCTCTCCGGAATCAAATTTGTCATATCCGACCAGGGCCCGCATCACTTCGCTTCTTCCGGCGCCGACTAGTCCTGCAAGACCAAGAATCTCTCCTGCCCGTACCTGAAAGGATACGTCCTCGAAAACCCCCCGGCGGGTCAAATGTTTTACCTCAAGAACCACATTGCCCTTTTGAGCGGTACTTTGGGGATACCCGCCGGAAAGTTCCCGCCCCACCATGAGGCTGATAATCTTATCGTGGTTGATCTCCTTCTTTTCAAAACAGCCTACCATGGCCCCGTCCCGAAGTACCGAAACCCGGTCCGCCAGGTATATCACTTCCTCGATACGGTGAGAAATATAGATGATCCCCACCCCGCGTTTTTTAAGGATGTTAATGGTCTTGAACAACTCTTCGGTTTCATTGGCGGTAAGGGAGGAAGTAGGTTCGTCCATGATAATAAGTTTGGCATTGTAAGAAATTGCCTTGATGATCTCGATCATCTGAATTTGAGCGATATTAAGGGCCTTCATCTTCATGGCAGGAGTGATCCGCTTATCCATGTTGTATTCTTTCAACAACGCAAGAGTGTCCCGGTTCAAGGCCCTGCGATCGAGGAAGGGAGTACCTTTTTTACGTTTCTCCCGTCCCACAAATATATTTTCCGCTACGGTCATTTCCAAAAGGGGATTAAGTTCCTGGTGAATCATAGAAACCCCCATATTCAGGGCTTCCCGGGCGCCCCTGATATCTACCGGACGGCCTTCAAAAAGAATTTCCCCCTTGTCCCGGGTATAGATTCCCATAATGATCTTCATTAACGTGGATTTGCCGGCGCCGTTTTCGCCCATAAGGGCATGAAGTTCTCCGGGCCGTACATTAAAATTTGCATTAGACAAAACGGCGGTTCCGAAAAAAGCCTTGCTGATTGATTTCATATCCAGGATATACGTCTGCCCGGTCATATCATCCCCATTATTGTAGTATACCGAAAACGGTGTTTTACGCGTTAAGGAACAATGCCGGAGAAGCCGTCATAAGAACGGAAATAAAACTTGTTACATGAAAGACAAATATAAATAAGAAGTAAGAAAAACCACTTAACAGACGTGGGGGGGGGGGGGGGGGGTAAAAATTAATTGTAATAAAAGGAATAATATGTAAAAATAAAAA
>JAISMC010000126.1 GCA_031276965.1 Treponema sp. | reverse complement strand
GATGGAATTATAATGAGCGAGGCAGGTATTGGTATGAACCCCGCATACAATCCATACCTTGCAGAACGAAGATACCGGCAAGCAAGCTTGCTTCGAGCTTGCTCCTGGGTATCTTCATTGGCTTCATTTGACAGGAACATCCCGAACTTTTACCTGAAATGCAAGTTTTCGTTCGTGAGGTTTGCGTGGTTCGTGGTAAAATTCCTTTAGATATGGGCTTTTCCCAAAAACCGAAGTTTTGGGAAAAGCCCCCTTTACTTGACAGATCCGGTCCGGGGATCTACCCTGTTGGTACAAACGGCTCCGCCGCGCCTTGTAAGGCGGGAAGCGCCGTGATCAAGTCCGAGCGGAGGGATCCTTTGATGATTGCCCGTAATTCCTTAACAGCAATTAATTACCCCCCCCCCCCCATATATAGCGTAGGTTCAAGTCATTTTCCGGTAAAAGACACTACCCATAGCGTACCCGTTTCCCCTTCCGTACCGTTCCCGGTAAAGCCCGGCCCCGCGGCGGCTGCTTCCGGTTCAGCGGTAATTACCGCTGACTCTGCGGTAACTACTTCTGACGCTCCGGTAGCTACTTTTGACTCTGCGGTAGCTACTTCTGACGCTCCGGTAACTACTTTTGACGCTCCGGTAACTACTTTTGACGCTCCGGTAGCTACTTTTGACGCTCCGGTAGCTACTTCTAACGCTCCGGTAGCTACTTCTAACGCTCCGGTAACTACTTCTAACGCTGCGGTAACTATTTTTGGCTCCGCCGCAGCCGCTTCCCGCACATACCTGCATACGCACAGCGATTTTCCCGCCGGACCGGAGTTTCGCGCGGGCCGGGTTTTAAGCAGGGGTCCCCATAAAGGAGGGCTGAGAAAAGAAAGCTAAGAGCGGGTCTGCACCGGACCTTACGGCGCAGGTCCAATAAAGCGGCCCCCGAGTCAAAGACAGATTGGGTGATCTGCCGGACGTTGTCCGGTTCGCTTTGAACAGGAGGGCCGCTTTAAGTGTATTCCAACTACAAGGAGGGGTACAATGCGTGTTTTACTGAAAAAGGCATTCGCGCCGGCGGCGGCGGCGGTTCTGCTGGTGGCGGGACTGGTCCTGTCCGGCTGCGGGGACGGGGGCGGGGGCGGCGGGAACATAACGGTCCTGACCATCACCGGGGTAAGCGCCGCCCAGGTGGATGAGGGCAATACAGGGGCCATGTACGGCTTGTTTGAACCGGGGACAGCCAGGTCGAAGGTAGAGGGTGTTATCAACAAGGTGAAAGTGAGCAACCTGGCCTATGCAGCCACAGATAACATAGTGGCGGGCCAAAATACCTGGGCGGAGCTCTCGGCGGTGAACACGGTAAACATGGGCGGCGGCAGTTATACCACCACCGTTTTATTACGGGACGCCGCAACCGGTTATGTTGCATGGTGGAACGGATCGGGGACCTATGACGTTTGGATTGTTTTAGTTAATGGACTAACCGTCAAATACTATAAGGCGGCAGGCGTATCCATCGGGGGGTCCAAAAGCATTGCGGCCTCTGACTTTGCCCCGCAGGTATAGCCATAGCGCAAAACAGGCGAAAGACGCCTGAGAGGGGGCAGTCCTGCGCTCCCCGCCCTCCGCCGCGGCGGGGGGCTTTTTTTTGGGGGCGGGCGCCGCAAGGGCCCCGGAGGAAGGGTTTTGCGTATATACTGGTTATATGCATTCTCCGGTTCCTCCGGCGGCGTCCTGTTCCCTGGTGCTGCGCTGCGCCGTCCCCCTGCGCCGGGGGACCGGCCAGGCTTCGGGGCTTCCCATGCTCCGCGTGGCGGACCGGGACTATTCCGCCAGGGCCGTGTCCCTGGCCCTGGACGGCGGCCGCTTAATGCCGGAGGGGGGGGCCTTTTCCCCTTCCGTCCTGGCGGCGGCGGGGATAGGGCCTTCGGGCCGCTATATCGACGGCGCCCCCATCGTTCCGGTCCCCATACGGCCCCGGGAGGCGCTGTACCGGGGCGGGAAAGATCTTGAGGGATTCTGGTCGTTCCTTGACTTTCCCGAAGAGCGGTGGTCCCGGAACGGCGGGCCCGCCCTCTTTGCCGCCCACCTGGACTTTCTGCGGAGCTTCGGCATATCCGGCGGCATTGCCGCGGGGCGGGAGGAGGGGGCGGGGCTCCTGGCCGCCTACCTGGCCGCCCTGGGAGGAAAGATCGAAGACGGCCGGGCCCTGGCCCTGGTTCCGGCGGAGTATTACGAGGGCTGCCTGCGCCGGTTTTTGTCCCCGGAGCTTCCCATAGGCGCCTCCGAGGGGGTTTCCCTCTTTGCCCCCCGCTTCCGGGGGACGGGCCTTGCCTTCTACGAGGCCCTGCCGGGCAATCTGGCTATTCTAAAACCCCGTTTCGACATACTTATCCTGGCCGAGCCCGAAGGGGCGGTTCCCCTCCTGCCCCTCATCAGGGAAATAAGGGCCCGGGTGATCCTGGGGGTCTTTACCGAAGCCGGGGATCTGTCCGCGCCGGGGCCCCATCCCCTCAAGGGCCTTTTCTCCCTCCGGGGGGGCATGGCGGAACTGGCCGGGTACTGTATCAGAAAGCTCTGGGAGGATCTTCCCCTGCCCCCCCGGTATCAATTTGAAAAAAAGACGATACGCCGGCCCCCCCGGCCTTTTGCCCGGTCCGAAACGCCGGATCTGTCCGCCCTGGGCCTCCCCGGAGGGGCGGGTTCCGGCGGCCGCCTGGACAGCGGTCGCCTGGAAGGCGATATCGAGGACCGGCTGATCATTGCCGGCGGCGGCCGCTTCATCATTCAGCATAGATTCAAAAACATCAGCACCCCCGAATACGCGGAAGAACGGGCCTGCTTTTTTGCCGGGGGCCGCAGAACGGACCGGGAATTCCCGCCGCCGGACCGGGGCGGCAATCCCGGCTTTGGGGATCTGAGCGGAAAGCAGCGGGCCTATTTCCTCTACTGGCGGGATTCCTTTAGAAAGGGCCGCCGCCCGGAAACCTGCGCCGCCTATATTACCATCTACGCCAGGGAGCTGATCCTCTGCCTGGGCGGCGGCGCTGCCGGAGAGAATTTCCGGGAACTGCTCCGGCTCTGGCGGAACTGCCGGGAAAGCTTTCCCGCCCTGGGCGGGGCCTTCCCCCAATGGCTTCTGGACTTTGCGGTGCTCTACAAAAGGATGGATCTTTTTGGCGAGGAGGTCCTGCCTCTGACGGACGGAACCTGTCCTCCCATACTGCGGGATCTTGCCCTGCACCGCCGGCATATTGAAAACGACAATCCCGTCACCTTTGGGGACGTACAGCTGCTGCTGCACCAGGAGCTTGCCTCCAGCCGCTTCTATACCAGCCTCTACGGTCCCCTGCTGGAGATCTACGCCGAGCGGGCCCTTAACGCCCTGGATCGCCGCCTGGGGATCTTCAATTCCTTCTATCCCGCCAGGACCAGTCCCGTGCTTTTCGAGGCCTTTCCCCTCCTCCGCGGCCTGGGCCAATCATCCTACAGCGCCGAATGGATACGCCTTTCGGGCCATCCGCCCCTCAAGGCCCTGTTCCGCAGCGTCCTCGCCTATGTTGAATATCAGTTGAGGCGGCAGACCGCCTTTCCCGGCGCCCTGCGAAAGGCCGCCGTCGATCCCGGCTGGAAGGAAGCAATCGACGCCGAACTGGGTTTCCCCGGCGGGGCCGCGGTAAAACCCATCAGGCTGGAGGATCATAAGCTGGATCAGATTCGGGATGAATCCGACGCGGTGAGGGAACTGCTGCGCATGGAGGAAGAGGGCCTCCGGGACGAAGCGGAACCGGCGGTTCCACCGGCCCTGCTCCCGCCGCCGCGGGGTCCGCCGCCGGCGGGGCCGGGATCCGCGGAAACGCCGGAGGGGACCGGCCGGGACCGTTCCGCACCGGCCCTGGCCGCCTTTATCGCGGGGCTCCCCGCCGCGGAACGGGAAACCCTGGGCCGCATTGTCCGGGGAGCGGCGGCGGGGGAACTCCGGGAACTGGCCTTGAGATACGGCTCCATGCCGGAACTGCTTGCCGATTCCCTGAACGCCTCCTTTCAGGAAAGCTTTGGCGATCTCCTCCTGGAGACCCTGGACGAAGGCCCGGCGGTTTCGGCAGAATACGAAGCTGAGGTAAAAAGGTTTTTTGAGTCATGAGCGTTACCATACCTAAACGGATAAGTTCCGCCGTTATCAATTCCCTCTCCGCCGGCGTGGTTCCCCGGATCGGCCTGGAGTATATCGCCGTGGGACGGAAACGGGAAATTGAAACAATCCTGGGGGATCTTGAAAATCTCAGCCAGGGGGCGGGGGCTTTCCGTTTTATTGTGGGCCGCTACGGCAGCGGCAAGAGTTTCCTGCTCCAGGCGGTTCGGAACTTTGCCATGGACCGGGACTTTGTGGTGGCCGATGCGGATCTTTCCCCGGAGAAGCGCCTTGCCGCTTCCGGCCGGGCGGGGCTTGAAACCTACCGGGAACTGATGCAGCGGCTTTCCGCCAAACTGCGCCCCGACGGAGGCGCCCTGGAGGGGATGCTCCAGAAATGGATCAACTCCATCAGGCTGAAGATCATGCAGGAGGGAATTTCCGCGGAGGACGATACGTTTCCTTCCCTGATGGAGTGGAACATCTTCGAGACCATTTCCGGCATGGAAGCCTACACCCACGGCTTTGACTTCGCCTCGGCGGTGGCGGCCTACTACCGGGCCTTCATGGCGGGGGATGACGCCAAGATCCGGGCGGCCCTCAAATGGCTGCGGGGCGAATTTGCCACCAAGACCGAGGCAAAGGCCCTGCTTTCCGTGGGGGAGATCATCACCGGCGACAACTGGTACGAGTACATCAAGCTCTTTGCCGCCTTCAGCGTGAAGATCGGCTACCGGGGGCTGCTCCTCTTTATTGATGAATGCGTAAATCTCTACAAGATATCCAACCGCCAGTCCAGGGAAAACAACTATGAAAAGATACTGGCCATGTTTAACGATGTGATGCAGGGCAAGGCCCCCTGGCTTGGCATCTATATGGGAGGGACCTCCCAGTTTGTAGAGGATGAGCGGCGGGGGCTCTTCAGCTACAGCGCCCTCAAGAGCCGCCTCTCGGACAGCCGCTTTGTCCGGGAGGGTTATGCGGATTTTTCCGGTCCCATCCTGCGGCTGGCCCAGTTGAGCCACGGGGAGATTTACATACTATTGGAACGGATAGCCCAGATCCATGCCCAGCATTTTGAGTACGAACCCTTTTTGGAAAAAAAAGAACTGGCCGCCTTTATGGAACTGATCTTCGCCTCCCCCGGGGCGGAGGAATTTGTTACGCCCAGGGAAATTACCAGGGACTTTTTAGGGCTCCTCAATATTTTAAAGGATGATCCCGGCCTGGACTTCTACGATCTGCTCCGCCGCGGCGGCGGATCCTTGACCGGCGGGGATCGCTACGCCTCCTTTGAGCTATGACCGCTTTTTCCCGCTTTGATCCGGTTATCAGGGAATATATCTATGAACAGCGCTGGAAGAGGATCCGGCCCATGCAGGAGGCCGCCGCCGCCGCCATATTCGGCGGTAAAGGCCACATCCTTATCGCCGCGGCTACCGCCTCGGGAAAAACCGAGGCCTGCTTCTTCCCGGTGATCACCCTGTTGCGGGAACGGGCGGCGGCCAAGAAGGAGCGGGCCCTGGCGGCGGCGTTTTCCCCCCCCGGAAACACGGCGGAACCGGCGGCCTCCGTGGATGTCCTCTACGCGGGCCCCCTTAAAGCGCTGATCAACGATCAGTTCCGGCGCCTTGAGGACATTCTGGAACGGGCGGAGATTCCCCTTTGGCGCTGGCACGGAGATATAAGCGGCGGCCTGAAAAACAAACTCCTGGAAAACCCTTCGGGGATTCTGCAGATAACCCCCGAATCCCTGGAGGCCCTGCTCCTGCGGCGGCCTGAAAAGATAAGGTCCCTCTTCCGCCGCCTGAGCTTTATCATCATCGACGAGGTCCATGCCTTTATGGGAAGCGACCGGGGCTTTCAACTGCTCTGTCAGATGGGGCGGATAGGAGAACTGGCCGGCTGCTCTCCCCGGCGCATAGGACTTTCGGCAACCCTGGGGGATTATGGGGAGGCCCTCCGCTGGCTTGGCATGGGGACCGCCGGGGAGAGCATCCTGGTCCGGGGTGATGAACCGGCAGCCCCGCCGCCGGGGGCCGGGACGCAGACCCTGGGCGGCGAATCAAGGAGGCGCATCAGCCTTCTGGTGGATTACTTTTACCGGCCCCTGCCGCAGGATGATACGGGCCAGGGGGACGGAAAAGCGCCGGAAAATGCCGGAACCGGGGAACCGGGAAGAGCCTATTACCGGGACTTGTACCGTCAATGCCGTTTCGGCGGGGAGGGGACGGAAAAGGGTAAAGGCCGGGGTAACTGTATTATCTTTACCAACAGCCGGCTTGAGGCGGAAGAAACCATAGCCCGGCTCCGGGAAGAAGCGGCCCGCCGCCGGGAGGGGGATATTTTCCACGTCCACCACGGAAATGTTTCCCGGATGCTCAGGATGGAGGCGGAGCGGGATCTCCGGGAGGAAGAGGAAGGCCGGGTGGCGGCGGCCACGGCAACCCTGGAACTGGGCATAGATCTGGGACGGCTGGACCGTATTATCCAGATAGGCCCTCCCCTTACGGCGGCGGGATTCGTACAGCGCCTGGGCCGTTCCGGCAGGCGGAGCGGCGTACCGGAGATGTACTTTACCGCCCTGGAAGAGCCCCGCCGGGCCCGGAACCTCATCGACGCTATTCCCTGGGATCTGCTCAAGACCATCGCCGTAATCCAGCTCTACCTGGAGGAAAAGTGGATCGAAGGCGCCCCCCGGCGGCCCCTCCCCTTCAGCCTCCTCTGCCACCAGACTCTAAGCATCCTCGCCTCCTTAGGGGAACAGCCGCCGGAGGATCTGGCCCGCCGGGTTCTGGCCCTTCCGCCTTTTACCCGTATAGCCGCGGACGATTTCAAAGAACTGATCCGTCATCTTACCGCCGGCGGCTATATCCAGATCACCGGTGAAGGTTCACTGCTCCTGGGGCTTGAGGGGGAAGGAATCGTAAACAACTTCGGTTTCTACGGAGTTTTTCCCGGCGAGGAAACATACCGGGTCATGGCGGGAGAGAGGGAGCTGGGAACGGTCCACTTTCTCCCCGCCGGCGGAAGCAGCCTGGTCCTGGCCGGCCGTTATTGGCAGGTGGAAACCGTGGATTTCCTCCGCCGGGAGATCTATGTGGTTCCGGGAAAGGCCGGAACCGAACGGATCTGGCGGGGGGGCGGCGCGGATATGCACCGCCGGATTGCGGAACGGATGAAACGGGTCCTTACGGAGGACGAAGACTACCCCTACCTTTCAAAACAGGCCCGCCGCCGTTTGACGGAGGCCCGCTCCTATGCGGCGCGGCGGGGGGATCTTGATGCCGGTTGTATCCCCGGCGAAGACGGTATCCTGCTGCTCCCCTGGCTGGGAAGCAGGGGGATGCGGACCCTCACGGCGCTCCTTCAGAACCGGGAGTACCGGAAGGCTCTGGGTATCTTTTCGTGCTGCCGGGAGCAGGAGTTGATCTTCCACATCCGCTCGGAACTGGATCTTCCCGGCTTCAAGGGAACCCTGAGGAAACTTATCCTCGGTCTTGATTCCCCCGAATCCCTGCTTGAACCGGGAAAGATCCCCCTGACGGACAAGTACGATTACCTGCTGCCCCAGGGTCTTCTCTTGAAACAGTACGCCGCCAATATGCTGGATTTGGATGAATTAAAAACATCAATGGACTTGTTCAGAAACCCGGTTGGTTTCTGAACAAGTCTTGCAGAATTTCACAAAATACTTCGCATTTTGTGAAATTCTGCCGTTTTTAAGCGGAAGTTGTTCAATAACTGAAGTTATTGAACAACTCTAATAGCGCTGTCCGAAAACTTCAGCTGCTGTCGAACCAAAGATTCGCCGGCAACCGCTTAAAAATAACAAAAAACGTAGATTTCGTCAAAAACCCGCGTTTTTTGGGAGACTTGTACCGGACTATAGTCTGAGAGAACCAAGCGGTTTCTCGAACAAGTCCTATCTATACCTTAATGAAGACCACTAAAGGCCGGAGTTTCCATGACATAACGGCAGGCCGTATCAAAATCAGGTACCCCGCCGGTGGCTCCCAGTTTAGTGATATTAAAACCGGCCACGGCGTTGGCAAAGACAGCCGCCTTATCGATGGTCCAGCCTTCCGCCAAACCGCGGATAAAACCGCCGCTAAAGGAATCGCCCGCGCCGGTGGTATCCAGAGGCTTAAAGTCCGGGAAGGCGGGAACCTTCCATTCGTTTTTGAAATCCGTAACATAACAGCCTTTTTTACCCAGCTTGACCACCAGAATGGTAAAACCATAGGGAGCCAGGGTCCGCCGGATATCCGGAAGCCCCTCCTTCCCCGTGAGGATCACCGCCTCTTCATAACTGGGGATAAAAACATCGGTCTCCCGCAGCATGGGGCCTAAAAGCTCCAGGTAATAGGCGCTGTCCCTGCCGGCGTCGGCGGCGGCAGTATCCGCTACGGTTATCTTCCCCAGCGCATGGGCTTTTTTGAAAAACTCCGCGGCGCCCCCCCGGTCCATGGCCTCCATGCACATGGCGCTGCCGAAATAGACCAGGTCCGCCTCTTCGATCAATGCGCCGGGGATATGGCTTCGGGAAAATACGGCGCTCAAATCGTTGTATATCACAAAGTGGCGCCTGCCGTCGCTTTCGATAAGTATATAGGACACCACCGTTCCCAGGCTGGGATGGCGGCCTATCCCCCGGGTATCCACCCCTAATTCGTCCAGGGTTTTCAATATAAAATCGCCGTTTGCATCATTTCCCACCAGTCCGCAGAGGGAAGCTTTTAAGCCAAGCTTGGTCAGGGTAACCGCCACATTCAGGGCATCGCCGCCGGTGGAAGGCCTGGGGGCCTCGATCATACAGGCGTCCAGCCGTAAAAGCGACCGGGGGATAGGCCTGAGGGGAATATCGCACACCACAAGGCCGGCACAGAGCACCCTTTTCATACCGGCGCCCCGCTAATAGGTATTATCGCTGCCGAAGATTTTGAGCTTATCCACGGCCGCCTCGTACATAGCCGCCTCCGCCTTTTCGTTGATATCGACATAGGCCAGATCCCGCTCTTTCCTGACTGCGTTGGCTGCGGCGGTAATTATATCGGTGTAGATATTTACCTTACAGATGCCGCCCTTGATACAGTTCTTGAAATCGTCATCTGAAAGGCCGCTGCCGCCGTGAAGTACCAGGGGCTTATTCACTTTAGCCCGGATTCCGGCAAGCCGGTTCAGGTCCAACTTGGGCGTTTCCCGGTACACTCCGTGGACGGTACCGATGGAAACGGCGAGGAAATCGGCGCCGGTTTTTTCCACAAAATCCAGCGCCTGACCGGGATCGGTGTAGATATTTTCCCCCCTGACCCCCTCCCCCTCATCAAGACCGCCGACCTTGCCAAGCTCGCACTCCAGCCCCACCCCCATGGGATGGGCGATCCCGGCGATTTCGGCGCTGCGCCTTACGTTCTCCTCATAGCTTAACACCGAGCCGTCGTACATCACCGAACCGAAGCCGGCGCGGAGGGCCCGCATAATGGTGTCGAAGCGATAGGTGTGATCCAGATGAACCGCTACCGGAACCTTGGCCAGTCTTGCCGCCTGAAGCAGCACGGGCCCTATCCAGTCAAAATCACCGTATTTTAAGAGCGCCTCCGCGGTGCCGATGATAATAGGCGATCGGCAGTCCTCCGCGGCCCGGATATAGGCCCGGATCATTTCGATATTGACGGCGTTAAAAAAGCCGGCCCCGTAATTTCTCTTCCGGGCATCCGCCAGAATTTCCTTCATGGTATACAGCGACATATAACTCCTTTATGGTTTGAGACTGTTCCAAAACCAGCCGGATTCTGAAACAGCCCCGTTTACTAACCTATAAACCCTCTTATAACTAGACTCCAAATGCAGTACGCAGCAGCTCCCGGGTATACTCCTCTTTCGGATTGGCAAATATCTCCGCCGCGGGACCGGCCTCCACTACCTTTCCCGCCTTCATGATGAGGATATCGTGGCAGAGGCTCCGCACTATGCGCAGATCGTGGCTGATAAAAACATAGGAGAGGCCCCGCCGCCGCTGCAGTTCCCGAAGCAGCTTCACCACCTGATATTGAATGGTCCGGTCCAGGCTCGAGGTGGGTTCGTCCAGTACCAGAATCTCGGGCTCCAGCACGAGGCTCCGGGCAAGGGCGATGCGCTGACGCTGGCCCCCGGAAAATTCATTGGGGTAACGGTCAAGGAAATCCTCATTTCCCAGGCCCACCTCCCCAAGCGCCTCAAGAACCCGTTCCCTGCGGCCCGCCTTGGTCCCGATCCGGTGGATTAAGAGTCCCTCCCCCACAATATGCTCAATAGTCATCCGGGGGCTGAGGGACCCGTAGGGATCCTGAAAGATGATCTGCATCTTCCGCCTGAGGGGCCGCAGGGCCTTTTCGTTGAGATCCTGAATTTCCCGGTCCCCCAGGAGAATGACCCCGCTGCTCTTTTCCAGTCTGAGCAGGGCCTTGCCCAGGGTAGTCTTGCCGCTGCCGCTCTCCCCCACAAGCCCCAGGGTCCGGCCCCGGCGAAGTACGAAATCAACCCCGTCCACCGCCTTAACGTGGCCCGCAACCCGCCGGAGAAGGCCCTTCTTAACCGGGAAGTAAACCCGCAAATTTCTAAGCGCCGCCGCCGCCGGGGCCTCCGGGTCCGTCCCGGGGCTTTCCTCCTCTTCCCCCGAGCCGATGAGCAGCCTGGTATACTCCTCCCTGGGATGAGCGAAGATCTCTCCGGTGGGACCGGTTTCCAGGATCAGGCCGTCCCGCATTACCGCAGTTCTGGCGGCCATACGGCGTACCACCCCCAGGTCATGGGTGATAAAGAGTACCGCCATGCCAAGATCCTTCTGTAGTTCCCCGATCAGGGTGAGAATCTGGTCCTGGATGGTTACGTCCAGGGCGGTAGTCGGTTCGTCGGCGATAAGAAGTTTGGGCTTGTTAAGGAGGGCCAGGGCTATCATCACCCGCTGGCGTTCCCCGCCGGAAAGTTCATGGGGATAAGCGGAAAGCCGCCGTTCCGCATCCCGGAGCCCGACCCGGTTAAGCCAGTCCAGAATGAGGAACCGGCTTTTCCGGCGGGCAATACCCTGGTGGAGAAAGAGGGACTCCGCAAGCTGCTTCTCTATGGTATGGAGGGGATTAAGGGAAGTCATTGGTTCCTGAAAGATCATCCCCACCTCCCGGCCCCGGAGCCTGAGCAGTTCCGGCTCCGGCATTTTAAGCACATCCCGGCCTTCAAAGAGGATCTCCCCGCCGGGATACCGTATCCAATCTTCGCTTAACAGCCTGAGCAGGGCCTGGGCGCTGACGGTCTTGCCGCTGCCGCTTTCCCCCACCAGAGCAAAGGTTTCATGCCCGTCAATATAAAAGTCTATGCCGTGGACCACCTCCCGGCTCTGCTCCCCGGCGCCAAAGGCGGCCCTGAACCCCCTGTATTCAACCAGGCGCCCGCTCATACCCTTCTCCTTGGATCAAAGGCGTCCCGCACCCCCTCGCCGATAAATACCAGCAGGGTAAGGGTAAGGGCCAGAACTACAAATGCAGCGATCCCCAGCCAGGGGGCCTGAAGATTCACCTTGCCCTGGTTCAAAAGTTCCCCCAGGGAAGGAGAACCGATGGGCAGACCGAAACCGAGAAAGTCCAGAGAGGTAAGGGTGGTAATCGACCCCCCCAGGATAAAGGGAAGGTAACTCAGGGCGCTGGTCATGGCATTGGGAAGGATGTGAACAAACATAATCCTGCTGTGGCGCATCCCCATGGCCCGGGCGGCCAGGACATACTCGAAGTTCCTTGCCCGGAGAAATTCCGCCCGCACCACTCCTACCAGGCTCATCCAGCCGAAGAGCAGGGTTATCCCCAGGAGCCACCAGAAGTTCGGCTCTATCACCGAAGAGAGGATGATCAGGATGAAAAGAGTGGGCATTCCCGACCATACCTCCATAAAGCGCTGGAAGATAATGTCCAGGAGCCCCCCGTAGTAACCCTGAAGGGCCCCCAGGATGATCCCTATCACCGAGGAGATCACCGTAAGGATAATGCCGAAGAGTACGGAAATTCTAAAGCCGTAAATTACCCGGGCCGCCACGTCCCGGCCCCGGTCATCGGTGCCGAACCAGTTTTCCCCGGTGGGCGGCGACGGCGCGGGCCGGGGCAGCCTGTAACTGATGGTATCGTAACTGAACCGTATGGGGGGACGCAGCATCCAGCCGCCGGCCTCGATCTTCCCGGTTATGTAGGGGTCCTGATAATCGGCGTTGATGTCGAACTCACCCCCGAAGACCAGTTCCGAATAATCCGCCGCCACGGGAAAGTAAAGCCTGCCCTTGAACCAAACCAGGATGGGCTTATCGTTGGCAGCCAATTCCGCACAAAGGCTGATCACAAAGATGACCGCAAAGATCCACAGGGATACCAGGGCCCGCTTATTTTTGGCAAACCGTTCCCAGCGGTTAAAGCGGCGGGATTTTTCCGCTTTCATTGCCGCCCCTCGAAGTCGATCCGGGGATCGATGACGGTATACATGATGTCGCTCAGCAGGGAGAGGAGCAGCCCCAGGAGGGTGAATATATAGAGGGTGGAAAAGATCACCGGATAATCCCGCTGCATGATCGACTCAAAGCCTAAAAGCCCAAGCCCTTCCAGAGAGAAGATCACCTCTATCATCAGGGAACCGGTAAAAAACATGGAGATAAAGACCGCGGGAAAACCGGCGATAACGATGAGCATGGCGTTTCTAAAAACATGCTTCATAAGGATCTTCTTTTCCGTAAGCCCCTTGGACCGGGCGGTGGTGACGTACTGTTTATGGATCTCCTCGAGGAAAGAATTTTTCGTCAGCATGGTCAGGGTGGCAAAACCCCCTATCACAATGCAGAGTATGGGAAGGGCCAGATGCCGGAAATAATCGAGAAGCTTCGCGGGAAGGCTGAGTTCCGAAAAATTCACCGATACGATTCCCCTGAGGGGGAAGATCTTGAAGTAGCTGCCCCCGGCAAAGAAAACCACCAGCAGCACCGCAAAGAGGAAGGAGGGGATGGCGTTGCCCAGGATCACCGCGGTACTGGTCCAAAGATCAAAGCGGGAACCATTCTTTACCGCCTTCCGTATGCCCAGGGGAATGGAAACCGCATAGATGATCAGGGTACTCCAAAGCCCCAGCGAGATTGATACCGGAAGCCGCTCGGCAATAAGGGCCAGCACGGAACGCCCCCGGAAAAGGCTGTCTCCGAAATTAAAGGTAGCATAGTTTTTTAACAGCCGGAGATACCGTATCCCGATGGGCTTATCAAAACCGTAGCGTTTTTCAATCTCCGCTATCACCTCCGGGTCAAGCCCCCGGGCGCCCCGGTAGGCGGAACTGCTCCCCGCCTGCCGGGGCCGGTCCCCGCCCGGACCGGGCCCCCCTCCGGAGATCCGCTGCATGGCCCCGCCGGATCCCAGGTCCTGCATGTCCGCAATGGCCTGATCCACCGGCCCTCCGGGGGCAATCTGGATGATAAAGAAATTTATGGTGATGATCGCCCACAGGGTGGGAATAATCAGCAGCAGCCGCCGCAGTATATACGCCGCCATGATTTATGCGCATCCTCCATCTCCGGACGGCCTGAGAAAATTATTCACGAAACCACCAGGTGTCAAGCCCCAGGGCGTAACGCGGCCGCTGCCGGGGCTTTTCCAGTCTGCTGTTATAGGCAACCCAGAATTCAGAATTATGCCACTGGGGAATCACATAGTGGTTCCACGTCAGGACCCGGTCCAGGGCCCGCCCCCAGGCCAGGAGGGCGGCGGCGTTTTCCTGATTCGCCACGATACCCTCCACAAGATAATTGATCGCCGGATCCTGAACCCCTGCGGTATTGTAGGTGGAATCGATATAATCGGAATGCCAGTAAAAGAGCAGATTGGCGCCGGGGTAGTAATTGGCCGAATAACCCCGGTCCAGCATGTCAAAATCCCGGGAACGGAGACGGTTTACAAACTGGCTGGTATCCACCATGCGAATCCGCATGTCAATGCCAAACCGGGCCAAATTCCGCTGGAGGGGAATAGCGATTTTTTCCGAAGCGGCGGCGTAGATCAAAAGCTCAAAACGCATCTGCTCTCCGGTGCTTGTTTTGACCATCTTTCCCCGCCGCAGATCCCAGCCCGCTTCGTTAAAGAGCTTAAGCGCCGCCCTAAGCTGCGGCCTGATAAAGCCCGACCCGTCGCTTACCGGAGGATTGTAGGTCCCGGTAAAAATCTCCGGGGGTATACGGTCCCGTATGGGTTCCAGTATTGCAAGCTCCTCCGCCGAGGGAAGCCCCTCCGCAGCGTAAACGGTATTTTGGAAGTAACTCCTCGTCCGGGCATAGGCGCCGTAGAAGAGATTCTTATTCATCCATTCAAAATCCAGAAAATAATTAAGGGCCCGGCGGACCCGGAGATCCGAGAAGAGGGGCCGTTCCGTATTAAAAACATAGGCGCTCATGGGCTGGGGAATTTCGTGAGGTATCGCCTCCTTAACGATGCGTCCCGAATTAAAGGCCGGTCCCGTATACTGGACGGTCCACTTTTCAATGTCCACTTCACTGCGTATATCGTACTCTCCGGACTTGAAGGCTTCCAGGGCTATAGTATCGTCCCGGTAGTAATCATAACGGATAATATCAAAGTTATACTGCCCCTTATTCACCGGCAGATCCCTGGCCCAGTAATTCTTAACCCGTTCCAGGATCACATACTGACCCATGCGGTAATCCTTTACCCGGTAGGCGCCGGTTCCCAGAGGAGGAACGGTGAGGGGCTCTGAAAAATCCCGGCCCTCCCAGAAGCGTTTGGGGAAAACCGTAGTCCCCCCCAGGGACAACATTAGTTCCTTGTTTCCCGGCCCGGGAATGTCAAAACGGATCCGGTTTCCCGGCAGGACCCGGGCGGTAACGCCGTTAAAGTAGGTCCTAAACTGGGGGACCCCCTTTTCGTAAAAGGTATTAAAAGAAAAGGCCGCATCTTCGGCGGTAATGGGCTGCCCCTCCTGATCCTTCGCATTGGGGTTTATCGTAAATATGATAAAGGAATAGTCCTCGGCGTATTCGATTTTTTCGGCTATCAGAGGATAGAGAGCGTCGTCTTCGTCATCGGAACCGGTCATAAGGGTATCGTAGAAATATTCCCAGCCTGCGGCGCAGCTTCCCCGAAGGGCATAGCGGTGAAAGTTGTCGTAAGTACCGATGGCATAGCGGGTAATGGTTCCGCCCTTGGGAGCATCGGGGTTTACATAATTGAAGCGGGTAAAACCTTCGGGGTATTGAGGATTCCCCCGCATAGCAATGGAAACGGCGGTAATAGTCCGGGGACTCTGGGCATGGAGGAATAAAACGGCGCATAACAGCAACGACAGGCAAAAAAACCGGCGCTTCATCTTCCCCTCCCACGGGTACAGCATAAAAACAAGTCCGGCCTTGGTCAAGGCGCCGCATCCCAAGTCTGCACATGAAACATGGCGGGACCACTCCCCGGCCTTTAGGCCGGAATAATTTTGAGGCATTGCGGTGTGTTGATTTTTTCCGCCCTTTTCCGTACCTTAGACAACTAATGGCGCTGACCCTTTTTAATACCCTGGGCCGGGAATTACAGGTCTTTGAACCCCTTGAAACAGGACAGGTCGGTTTTTACGGCTGCGGTCCTACGGTGTACAACTATGCCCATATTGGGAATCTCCGGGCCTATGTATTCCACGACGTGGTGGTCCGGACGCTGCGGCGGCTGGGGTACCAGGTAAAGCATGTGATGAACATCACCGATGTGGGCCATTTAAGCGGCGATAACGACGAGGGCGACGACAAAATGGTAAAAAGCGCCGAAGAACGGGGAAAGTCGGTGATGGAAATAGCGGATTTCTACACCGGGGCCTTTTTTAACGATACGGAGCGGATGAACATACTCAGGCCCGGTATTGTCTGCAGGGCCACTGAGCATATCGGCGACATGATAGCCCTAATACAAAAAATCGAGGCCCATGGTTTTACCTATTTTGCCGGGGGTAATCTCTACTTTGACGTAGCCCGGTTTTCCTCCTATGGGGAACTTGCCCGGCTCCGGCTTGAGGATCTCAAGGCCGGCGCCCGGACCGGGGTGGATGAAAACAAGCGGAACCCCCAGGATTTTGTACTCTGGTTTACCAAGAGCAAGTTTGAAAATCAGGCTTTGATCTGGGATAGTCCCTGGGGCCGGGGTTATCCGGGCTGGCATATTGAATGTTCCGCCATGAGCATCAAGTATCTGGGGGAAACCTTTGATATTCATGCCGGAGGCGTCGATCATGTGCCTATCCACCATACCAACGAGATAGCCCAGAGTGAAGCCGCTACCGGTAAAAGTCCCTGGGTTAAGTACTGGCTTCACAATGAATTTCTGGTCCTGGACAAGGGGAAGATGTCTAAATCCGCCGGCGGCTTCCTTACTCTTCAAAGTCTGATAGACGCCGGCTACGATCCCCTGGATTACCGGTATTTCCTCCTGGGGGGGCATTACCGGAGCCAGTTACAATTCTCTTACGAAGGGCTGGACAGCGCCCGGAACGCCCGGCGTTCTCTGCTGGACAAGGTCCGCTCTTTGGCGGCCAAGGCCGGATCCGGCGTTGTAAAAGCGGCGGCGGAGGCATGGAAACAGGGGGAACCGCTTTCCGTGGCGGCCCAAGCTTATCTGGCCGCCTTTGACCGGGCCCTGAATGACGACATTTCTACCCCCCGGGCTCTGGCGGAGCTTTGGGGGGTCCTTCGGGACAGCGGCCTTGAGGGCGGGGAAATCCTGGCGGTAATCTTCGACATGGACCGGGTTCTGGGGCTTAGTCTGAAGGAACAGGCGGAAAAAAGCTTTGAACGGGTGGAAGATGCGGAGACCCTCAGAGAAATTGAGGATCTTATCGCACGGCGGACCGGGGCGAAGAAGGCCCGGGACTTTGCCCAGGCGGATGCCATCCGGGATACTCTTAAAAGCCGGGGTATCCTGCTGGAAGACGGACCTGCCGGAACAGTCTGGCGGCGGATATAGGGGCCTCCGAAACCCCGGCGGGGTTTCGGAGCTGGAAAAAAGAGAAGCTCTTAAAGCCGGGGGTTTCAGAGCGATATTGTGTAACGCTTAAGGGGCAAACTTGTTTTCTGATGTAAATACGGAATTCGGGAATTCGCCGGAGGATTCCTCCCTTCACCAGGAGGCGCCGGAAAGACCTTCCCCGCAGGGGAGAGGCAGGACTCCATTGTCGATGGAGCCCGTTGGAGACGCGGCTTCCCCGTTCCGCCGGCTCTACGAATCGGCCTTTCCGGTATTGTTCCGGATAGCCTATCATATAGCCGGCGGTGAAGAAGCGGCGGAAGATCTCTGTCAGGAGGCTTTTTTCCGTCTTTATGAAAAAAAAATGGTTTTCCCGAATGCGGAAGAGGCAAAGTATTGGCTTATCAGGGTGGTCAAAAATGCCGCCCTGAATTACGCAAAACGCAAGGAGCGGGAACGAAGGGCCTATCAAAGGGCCTTTCGGGAGGATGCCAGAACCGCAGAAACCGGCGAAGACGCTCTGCTAAAAAAGGAGGCCCGTGGCGAAGTCCGGAAGGCCCTCAAGAAGTTGCCCCTTAATTTACGAATGGTACTTATTTTAAAAGAATATGGTGAATTGAATTACAAGGAAATCGGCCGGACCCTCGGTATCAGCGAGGGAAACGTGAAGGTACGGGTATTTAGAGCCCGGGAGCGTCTTCTCGGGCTCTTAGAGGCGGAAGCATCCTTCCGCAAGGGTGGTTCAAATGTGTCCTGATCGTCAAATTCTGTCGGTGTACCATGACGGAGAGCTTCCCTCTCCCTGGAAAGAAAAAATGGAAGCTCACCTGGAGCTTTGCCCCGAATGCCGGGCCCGGCTGGACCGGTACCGGACGCTCTTCCGGAATCTGAGGGCGAAGGAGAACTCCCCGGAGGCTTTAGTTTTAAAGGAAAGAATTTGGCGCGGCCTTAACGAAAAAATTAGGAGCCCCGGGCTTAGGCCCCGCCGTTTCTGGATCCGGACCGTTCCGGTCCCTCTGCCTGCAGCGGCTGCGGCGGTACTGGTATTCGTTCTGGCGCTACTCTTTGCCGGACGGCCCTTTGCCAAAGTGCAGGATATTCCGGTCGCCACCGGTATGGGAGTCGATCTTCAAAATATTCCCGCATCCGATCTGAACGGCGTGCTCCGGTACCTGGGCGGCGAAGACTCAGCGGATATTGTAATTATCCGCCTTCCCGAAAGCAAGAGCTTTACCAGCCTGGGGGAACCCGCCTTGATCAGGGCCGCTGATTATTCAAGGAGCGGCGCCCACCGATGACCCGGCGTATAGTGCTTTTAGGGAGCGTTATTTTCCTGGCCGCCGGGGCCGTTTACGCCCAGGAAACGGCTCTTCAGATTCCGGGACTCCGGGAACGGGCGGTGGTGCTGGACATAGTATCCAGGATAGTTGAATCAAACCAGGAAGAAGTATGGAACTCGTCCAATACCAGGATAACCATCCCCGGACGGCCGGTAAACCTCAAGCTGGTGGGCGAAAACATTGTGGTGGCGGTCCAGTTTACCCCCTATCTTAATAATAACGGTCAGTATGTACTGGTGGCCCAAGGCCAAATATGGATGGACGTACCCAATGTGGGTATACGGTACCAGACTACCATGCAGACCATACCCCTGGAATACGGGGAACAGGTTTATTTCTTTCCCCTGGGACAGGCAAATTCCGAAAATGCCGCCCGCATAGAAATACAGCTGGTGGTATATCCCTACACAGGAGGCAGCCCAGGGACGGGGGTTCCGGAAGATGCCGGCGAAGCCGAGGCGCCGCGCTAGGAGCCTGTTGCACTTGTGGGTTTTTATGGTTTTTTTCGTTGAAAAAACCATAAAAACCGCGATTATCCGGCATCCGCGGACCTTTGGTCCGAAGGGAGTTTGCAAGGTAAAAATCGCCTTATCGGCGATTTTTGAGGGTTTTGCGCACGAAGCGCGACAAACTCCTAGGATACGCCGGCCCGGTCATACCCGGAATACCGTTATCCGGCGGGCGGCGTAATCCCGTAATAGGTTTGAGAGGAGCGCATGGTTACAGTTATTTCTTTGGGGGGTTCCATCATAGCCCCCGGCGGGGTAGACGAGGGATTCCTCAAGGATTTTACGGCCCTCATCAGGAACCTGCTGGCGGAGGATGAGAAACGGCGTTTTATCTTTGTTACCGGCGGGGGCGGTCCCGCCAGGGCCTGGCAGCAGGCCTACCGGACAATAAGCGGCGGGGGTGAGGACGAACAGGCGGACTGGATAGGGATCATGGCTACCAGGCTCAACGCCCAGCTTATTAAGGCGGTAATGAGCGAATGGTGCACCCAGGATGTGGTGATCGATCCCAGCCAGGTGGAGCCCTTCGTCGGCCGGGTTCTGGTGGCGGCAGGCTGGAAGCCGGGTTTTTCCTCGGACTACGATGCGGTGCTTCTGGCGGAACGGTTCCAGGCGGACCAGGTTATCAACCTTTCCAATATTGAACGGGTCTATACCGGCGATCCCCGGAAGAATCCTGATGCAAAGCCCATAGAGCATATCACCTGGAAGGATTTCCGGGTCCTGGTGGGGGAAGAGTGGACTCCGGGGAAGAATGTCCCCTTCGATCCCGTGGCAAGCCGCCATGCGGCAAAACTGGGCCTCAAAGTTATCTGCGCCGCCGGACGGAACCTGGAAAATCTGGCCAAACTGTTGCGGGGGGAGCCCTTCCTGGGAACCACCATAGGCGGCGTTTCCGCGGGATAGGTGGAATCCGGGCTGCGGACTTGTGAGACCTGACTATTTTCCGGTACTATTAGAATAATTCATTGGACTTGTTGGATAACCCGGTTGGTTCTCTCACAAGTTTTCTCAAAAACGCAGATTTTTTGAGGAAATCCACGTTTTTTGTTTTTTAAAGGTTGTTGTTCAGAAACTGAGGTTTCCGGACAACTCTATTATATTTCAGGAGAGTCTCGATGGACATTTCAGCCTTACAAAAAGCGCGGTATACCTATAAGCCAAAACTTCCCGCCAGTCTGTCCCGGACAGTTACCGGCATAAGCGTCGAACTAGGTAAACCCACCGAATCGGCAGCGAATCAGGAGGATCTGCGGAACCTCTTTAAACACAGTTACGGCAAGCCCCTGGCAACCTTTGTTCAGGGCAAAAACGACAAGATAAGCCGAAGCTTAACCGTTGGGGTGATCCTCTCCGGCGGACAGGCGCCGGGGGGCCATAATGTAATCGCCGGTCTCTTCGACGGCCTCAAAAAGGGCAGCCCTTCCTCGAAACTCTACGGCTTTCTTGGAGGACCCAGCGGGCTCATCGAAAATAAGGCCGTGGAAATTACCGGCGAAATGCTGGAGGCCTACCGCAACACCGGAGGTTTCGACATAATAGGTTCCGGCCGCACCAAGATAGAAAGTCAGGAACAGTTTGCCGCCTCCCTGCAGACCGCCAGAACCTTGGGCCTGGATGCGGTAGTGATCATAGGCGGGGACGATTCCAATACCAATGCGGCGCTGCTGGCGGAATATTTTCTGGACCAGGGCGCCCCGGTTCAGGTAATAGGATGTCCCAAGACCATAGACGGAGATCTAAAGAACAATTACATTGAGGCTTCCTTCGGCTTTGACACGGCGGTAAAAACCTACAGTGAGTTGATCGGTAATATCGAACGGGATGCCAACAGCGCAAAAAAGTACTGGCACTTCATCCGGCTTATGGGCCGTTCCGCAAGCCACATTACCCTGGAATGCGCCCTCCAGACTCAGCCTAATATCTGCATTATCTCGGAGGAAATAGCATCCAAAGGTATTTCCCTCGGCCTCATCGTAGAGCAGATCTGCGCCTCCATCTGCAGGCGGGCGGACAGGGGAGAAAATTTCGGGGTGGTCCTGGTTCCCGAGGGAGTGGTGGAATTTATCCCGGAAATGAAAAAGTTGATTGTAGAACTGAACGACGTACTGGCCGAAGAAGAGGAATTCGCCAAGCTGACCTCTCTTATCGATCAGATAAGCTGGCTCAGGATCAAGCTTTCCCCGGAATCCCTCTCCCTGCTGGAGAGCCTTCCCCCGGATATTGCCCGGGAACTTTTGATGGACCGGGACCCCCACGGCAATGTGCAGGTATCACGGATCGAAACGGAAAAACTGCTCGTCGGCATGGCGGAGAGAAGGCTTGCGGAGATGAAAAAGGCCGGCATTTATAAGGGTAAATTTAATGCGCTGGGGCATTTTTTCGGCTACGAAGGCCGCTGCGCCTTTCCCACAAATTTCGACGCCAACTACTGTTACAGCCTCGGCTTCAGCGCCTTTGTGCTTATCGCTTCGGGGCTGACGGGCTATCTCTCCAGCGTGAGGAATCTAACCGCCCCGGCGGATCAATGGATAGCCGGCGGCGTGCCTCTGACCATGATGATGAACATGGAACACCGCCACGGCTCCAAAAAACCGGTTATCAAAAAGGCCCTGGTAGATCTGAACGGAGGGCCCTTCAAGGCCTTTGCGGCAAAACGGGACAGTTGGGCGGTTACTACGAGCTTCCTCTTCCCCGGCGCCATCCAGTACTATGGACCCCCGGAGGTCTGCGATCTTACCACCAAGACCCTGCAGCTGGAACATATCGATAAAACGGCGGATCATGCCTGATCGCCTTTGGGGAGGAATAATGACTAAACGTTTAACGTCATGCTTTGTTTTTTTCTTTGCCCTGTCCGTCCTATACGGACAGAATTCCGCGGATCCCCTGCCCCGGCTGGACGGCGCCGTTAAAGATCTTGCCGAGGCAATAACGGGGAAAATCCCCGCTGGGGAAAACCGGAAAATCATCCTGGGCCAGTGGAGTTACCGCGATTCGGTTCCGCCCCTCGGCAGGTACTGGGCCGCCCAGCTTTCCGAAGAATTGGCGAATATGCCGGGCCGGTCCTTTACGCTGGTTTCGGGCGGAACTGCGGACTGGACGGTTTCAGGCGTAATTATTGAAACCCCCGATACGGTGCGGATTTATACCCGGCTCCTCGGTTCCGGCGATCATGCAATAGAGGCGAGTTTCAATTCGGACTTCGAGTTCAATGAATACATTGCCGGCATGCTCTCCGAAGGCGGAACCTCATCATCTTCGGTCCGCCGCGATACCTATGAATCCGACACCATGGAAAATCCCGTAAGCGTAGAAATAACCGGTACTGCGGGATCCTTTCTTAACCGTACCCTCCACAACGAAAGCGACGAAGATTTTTTCCTGCTGACGCCGGACAGGGACGGCGTATTGACGGCGGAAACCTCCGGGAACGACATAGATACTTTTATGCAGCTATACGATGCCGGTTCGCGGAATGAACTTGCCGAAGACGACGACGGCGGCGCCGATACGAATGCCCTTATCCGTTATGAGGTGCATGCGGGGAACCGCTATATAATCAAAGTCCGGTCCTACGGAGGAAGCGGCACGGGAAGTTACGGTTTCCGTGCGCGGCTTACCGAACCGGTCCGCCTGGACCCCGACGAATACGAAAACGACGATGAATCCGGTTCCGCCAAAGAGTTGAGTATAGGGACCCCCCAGTATCATACCTTTACTACCGCCGCCGATGTGGACTGGGTTACCTTCCGGATAAGCCGGGCCGGTCCTTATACAATCCTGGCCTGTGGCGCCGATTCCGACGAATTGGATACTTACATTGAACTGTACGACGAAGATCTCAACTCCATTGATTATGACGACGATGGCGGCGACAATTTGGATTCCTTCCTCTCAGTACGCCTTCAAGCCGGAACCTACTATTTGAAGGTGGAATGTTTCGACGACGAACCCGCCCAGCCCTATACTGTTATAGTGGACGAAGATAAAGTGAAATAAGGAGAAAAGGGTGAAGCGTTTGAAGGCGCTTTTTCTGCTGGGCGTTTTCCTTGTTTTTGCCGTTTACGCTGAAAATTTGCAGCCCGCCGGACGTATCGCCCTGGTTATCGGCAACAGCGATTATCAATATGTAGATAATCTGCCGAACACGGTTAACGACGCTTCCGATGTGGCGGAAAAACTTCTATCCCTCGGCTACGATGTCGATCTTCGGCTTAACAGCGATATAAGTTCCATGACCCGGGCTGTGGATGCCTGGATACGCCGGCTTGCCGCGGAACAGTCAAGCGAAGGTTTTTTCTGGTATGCGGGGCACGGGATTCAGGCGGGGGGTGAAAACTACCTTTTACCGGTGGACATAAACGCCGGGGACGAGGCGGGTATCATCTACGGGTCTTATCCCCTGGGCCGCCTGCTCCTCTCCCTGGAACAAACCGCAAAAAACAAACTCAACGTGGTAATCCTCGATGCATGCCGGGACAATCCCTTCAAAAACCTGGCCGGCGGGAGCCGCAGCCTTTCCCGGGGATTCGTAACGGTGGAACATCCGCCCCAGGACATTTTCATCATGTTTTCCACCGCCCCCGGTACCACCGCCGCAGACGGCGATGGCGCCCGGAACAGTCCCTTTACCGAAGCCTTTTTGAAGTACATTGATTCAAAGGAAATTCTCCCCGTTATGGCGGGTCTGGTTACCCGGGAGACCATGCGCCTCACCGGAGGCAGACAGCGGCCCTATCAAAACGGCAGTATCGTCAGCGAGCTGTACTATTCCATCGCATCCGGGGCAGCTCCGGCGAACGGCGTTTCCGGGTCCGCCGTTTTACCCCGGGAGACCGCCCTGAGATCCCCGGCGGAAGCGCCGCATCAGGATCTTTTTTCCGCCCCCCCTACAAGCGCCATTCCCGCCGGAACGTTTTCCATGGGCAGTCCGCCGGCGGAACGGGAACGGGTGGGATACCAGGAACAGGTACGATCAATAAGGGTGGACGCCTTTTACCTGGGGAGCCGGGAAGTTACCGTCGGCGAATTCCGGCGGTTTATCGAAGAAACCGGATACCGGACCAGCGCGGAACAGGCGGGCGGCGCCTTTGCCTATAACGAAACAAAGGATGAATGGGAATTCCGGGCCGGTGCAGACTGGCGGCGTCCCGGTTTCAGGCAGGCCGATGATCATCCTGTAGTTAACGTAAGCTGGTTCGATGCGGTGGCGTACTGTAACTGGCTCTCTGCCAAAGAAGGACTCAGCCCCGCCTATACGGTCTCAGGGGAAGATGTCCGGTGGAACAGAAACGCCGGCGGGTTCAGGCTCCCCACCGAAGCGGAATGGGAATACGCCTGCCGGGCCGGAACCGTAACGCCCTTTTCCACCGGGACCAGAATCACCACGGCCCAGGCAAATTACAACGGCAACCTTCCCTACTTTAATAATAATCCGGGCGTTTTCCGCAAGGGCACAACGCCGGCGGCTTCACTCCAACCTAACGGCTGGGGACTCTGCGATATGCACGGCAATGTCTGGGAGTGGTGCTGGGATTTCTACGGTCTCCCAAAAGAGGAAACGGAAGGCGTTGAGGTAAATCCCACCGGGCCGGATTCGGGAGCCCACCGGGTTAACCGGGGCGGCGGCTGGGATTCCGCCGCTAAAACGCTGCGTTCCGCAGCCCGGTCAAGCGACTTTCCCGAAACCGCCGGGAGCAGCCTGGGTTTCAGGCTGGCACGGAACAAAAACGATTAAACTTTCCCGGAATCTTAACTTACGTTGCGTAAACTTCGCAGGATCAAAGGAATTTAACCGGAGCAAGATCGAAGCGTGAACCCGCCTGCGAATTAAAAGTCCGTGGTTTCCCTGTGGCTAGAGTAATTGACTTATCCGGCAATCCGGCTGCTGTCTTGCAAGATCCCGCCCTTGCACAAGGTAAGATTTTAACATTTTTGAAAAAGCCCCGGCGTACCGCCTAACGGTGATCTATTGCCACCACCAGGGCCGCCACCGCCCGGCTGTCGTCTGTTTCGGCGGTAAAAGCTGCATTTTCCTCGCCGTACCTCACCGCATCGGCCTTCAAAAGATTCGGACCTGCCGCAGCGGACAGCCGTTCGGCAGGCGTCCCCTCCGCACTTTCAAAACGGCGCATAATGGTCCGGATGTCCAGGGCCTGTTTTGCATACAGTATAAATAAGTACTCCGTCCCGGGGGCGGCGTCCAGCACAAGAACATGGTCTTCGCCGGGCATAGTAATAGCGCTGTCCTGGTAATTGAGCAGCGGCGAAACGCCGGCCTGGGGAAACAACAGTACCGGAGAAAAGAAATCACCCGGACCGGCGGCAGTGTCCGGCGCCTGGGACGCGGCAAAGGCATACACATAGGCGCTTTCGCCGGAGGCCGCCGCAAAGCGGAACCGGGTCCCCTCTCCCAGAGGATCGGCGGTTTTGTAGAAAGCGCCGGACATAGAAACCAGGGGGGCGGATCTTACGCCGGATTCGGAGACAATTTCAACCTGAACGGAACCTGCAAACTTTACCGCCTCACTGTAGACCGCAAGATTCTCTATCATCTCATAGCCTTCCATAGTAAAATCGACGAAGGCCGCATAGGGAATCCACATAAAGCCGCCGTTGCCCCATTTTCTGCCCCAGCTGTTGATCACCTCAAAGACACCGCCGTTTTTTTCGTCGTCATAGCCCACTACGCACATGGCATGACCGCCGTAAAAGAAACCGGAACTCTCCACCGGCTGCCATACGCTGTCCGCCTCCATAAACGAGGGGGGAGTATTCATGCCGATGATAACGGGTTTCCCCTCCACAAGACTTTTCTTTATTGTCCTAACCACCAGGCCCGGTTTGCTTTTATCATTCCGGGAAAAGAGGGTAACATAATCGGCAATAGGGTACTTCCTGCTTTCCCGGTACTGGGAAAGATCAACCCTGGGAAAAGCTACCGTCCGTTCAATGTCGAGCATCTTTACGGCTCCGGAATCCTTCATCAAATCCAGGGCCCAGAAGATCTGCGCTCCCTGGCGGCATTCGGGATCATCGGGCCTGATGCTCCGGTAGACATAGACCGGCGAAAAGGCGTTCCTAGTGGTATCGGTCTGATCCTTCCGGCCCAGGGCTACGGATTCCGAGATGGTCCGCGCCGCATAAGCCGAAGCCCAGGCTACGCAGGTTCCGTAATCAATCTGATCCCCAGGCAGGGGCGCATACTGTTTCAGCGAGTAAGATTTCGGCAGCCCCTCGTAGGCCCGGCTTGCCAGAGCCGCCTTCCGGGGCAGACGGCTGTAGGCAGCTTCGTCGAAAATGGCCCCCAGGGGATAGCGCTGCTGGGGGTACAGGGTCCCTGCGCCGAAAAGGAAAAGCAGGAGGACGATTACCGCAAAATTCTTTATATTCCGCATCCTAATATGGTATGCATTAACGATCAAATCAGTCAACGGTAAAGCGGTGAGGTCCGCCGTGGAATGGCTGGTTACAAGCGAAAGAACCGTCCCAGGCGTTCTCATGGCAAATGCCGGAATTCCCGAAGCTTGTACACCTGCAGATATCCGGCCGTTTACGGAAATACATTTTCAGGGTATTCTTGATAACTTATGGAAGGGATAGTTTTCACCATCATCGCCGTGTTTTTATTTGCCGTTATCGGCGTTATAGCCCTTCTGGTGAGAACCGCTAATCAGGCGGAACGGCTCCGGGAATACGGGAGGCGTATCGGCCTTTTGGAAGAGGGCGTTAGATCCCTAATATCCGGCCGGACCCATACCGCCGGCATGGAGGCCGGGACGGAATCCGCCGGCGTCTCGCCGCCTGTTATGGAAGCGTCCCCGGCAGAGCCTGTTGAATTCGCTGTCCCGGCGGCGTCCGCACCAGCGGCGTCCATGCCGGCGGCGTCCATGCCGGTGGAAGCTGCGGATTTCGTCCCGGCTGATACCGTTACCTCCGTGCCCGTGGAAACGCCGGCCCCTCCGGCGTTAAAAAATTCCCTGACCGCCTTTATCCGCGGCGGGAATCTCTGGGCCGCCGGGGGAATCATCCTTCTCATTGCGGCTTTTGCCATGCTGATCACCTACCTGGCAAACCGGGGTTTTTTTACCGTAGAAATGGGAATCGCCGGGGCGGCTCTTTCGGGTCTTGTCATGTTGGCCGCGGGCTGGCGTTTCAGGAACAAACGGCCCGTTTATTTCCTGCTGTTCCAGGGGGGCGGCATAGGCATACTTTACCTGTCCGTCTTTGCCGCCCACAGGCTGACTTCCTATTTCCCGCCCCTGGTTTCCCTCATTTTGTTAAGTGTCCTCCTGCCTCCGGCCCTTATCCTCGCCTTCTTTCAGGGGTCCCAGGCCCTGGCCCTGCTGGGTTTCCTGGGGGGCTTCGCCGCTCCCCTGCTTCTGGCCCCGGGCGGAGGAAACTATGTTTTTATCTTTGCCTATTACGGAGTCCTCGATCTGGGGGTCCTGGTTATCAGCCTGTTCCGGCGCTGGAAGGGACTCAATTTTTTGGCCTTCCTCTGTACCTTCGGTTTTGCCGTTTCCTGGACAGCCGTCTATTACGATCCCACCATGTTCTGGCGGACGGAACCCTTCTTCCTGGCCTACATCGCCATCTTCACCATCCTGGGGATCCACGGTTTCGGCGCGGAAAAAACCCGGAGAGATACCTTTTTCGATTTGATCCTGGTACTGGGAACTCCCCTCGCGGGCGCTGTCCTCCAGTGGACGATCTTTGATCCGGTTCCCCACGGACACGCCCTAATCTGCCTTATCTTCTCCGCCCTTTATATTTTTCTGGCCCTTATCATCCGGAAACGCCGGGGCGGAGCAATGCGTATCTTCGCCGAAGGGTACATAGGACTTGCCCTGCTGCTGGTGAACCTCGCCATACCGCTGGAACTGGCCCCCCGGATCACCAGCGCAGTCTGGGCCGCCGAAGGGGTGGTGGTATTCTTTTTCGGTCTCAGGCTGAAAAATTGCAAAACCGCCGCCGCAGGGCTCATTCTGCACCTGGCGGCGGCGCTTGCCTTTGCTGCGGAACAGGCCTTCTTTGTCTACGGCGGGGGAGCCTTCCGCAGCGTCCGGTTCATCGGTTCCCTGGTTATTGCCTTCTCCGCCATGGTGATGGTCTTTATCACCGGACATTCACCTCACTTTTCCCTCAAAACCCGGAATACGGAAAACCGTGTATGGCTGTCCGCCTTCCCCGTGATTCTGGGGATCTGGGCCTTTTCCTGGTGGTTCGGCGGATGGTTTTACGAGATCTACCGGTCCCTCGACAATCCCGGGGCGGCTGTCTTTTTATTCTGCTCCGCTTCGGCCTTGGCGGCCTTTGCCGGATCAAAATTTCTCCGCGTTCCGGTCTACCGTACCGGTATGATCCCGGCTCCGGTATTCGGCCTCTACCTGGTTCTGTCAACTTTTATAATCCGGACCCCCTATTTTGTCTCCCAGCCCCGGATGATTCTGAGCCATAATTTTTTTCAGGGCCCTTTCCTTTGGGGCTGGATCGCCTTCTTTGCCGTCCAGGCCCTGCTTCTCTTGTTCCTGCGGAAGGAACTTTGGGAGGAACTCCACAGCGTCTGGTTTTTGATTGACATTTTTATCGCCCTGAGTGTAATAAGTTCCTCGGGCCGGGCCCTTACCCTGTCCCGCGAATTCGCCCCGGCCTGGACAAGTCTTGCGGGGATGGCCCCTGTTTTTATAACAATGACCGGTATAGGCCTTTTGGCCCGGCGTCTATGGACTGAACCGGAATTCGGTTTGAAGGGGGAAATTCCCCCCTCCGGGCGCGTCATGGCCGCGCCCTACCCCCTCTGCGGAGGAGAGCTCCTGCATCCTCCGGCCCCTTCTGCAGCGGCGGCGGGTTTCCGTAAAAGGATCTTCTTCTTTGTCCTTCCCCTTGTTTTAAGCTGTATCATGGGGATCTGGTTTTTCGTTACCCTCTTTCTTTCGGGCGATCCCGCTCCCCTGCCCTTCTACATCCCTGTCATCAATCCGCTGGATTTGGAGGAGGCCTTCTGTATAGTCCTGTTCCTCCTCTGGCAGTCCGCCTTGCAGAAACAGCAAAAACTGCCGCGGTTGAAGAAACCGGCGCTTTTTACTGTCATCGACGGCATGATCTTTCTCTTCAGCATTGCCGTCATTGCCCGGAGCGTGCATTTTTACGGGGATGTCCCTTATCGCCGGGTGTTTAGTTCCGAACTGTTTCATCTCTGCCTCTTCATCCTCTGGGCAGTCTACGGCATAGGTCATATTATCTGGGGAAGCAGGCTGTCCCTGCGGAAAGTCTGGATCGCTGGAGCAGTCCTGACGGTGGCGGACATCGGGAAACTTCTCATCCTGGATTTAGCCGGAACCGGGGCGGTTACGAGAATTGTCTCTTTTTTTATTGCCGGGCTCCTGCTCCTCTTCATCGGCTGGATAGCCCCCCTGCCCCCTGCGGCGGAGAAACAGCCGTCCCCGGAGACAAAGCCATGACGGACAAACAGGGCCCCGCCGTTTTTTCGTCCCTTCTCCCGCTGTTCCTCCTGGGCCTGGCAGGCGCCCTCTCCGGCCAGGAGGCCAAGGTTCCGGAACCGGAGGACTTTGCGGGGTCCCTGGTCTTAACCGGAACTCCCGGCGGCCTTCTGGGGTTTGAGATCCCCGAGGCGGTATACCAGGGCATAGAACGGCCGGACATGGGGGACATACGGGTATTTGACGAAGCGGGGAATGTGGTCCCCTTCGTGATCCGCCGGGTTCCGGGGAGCGTCTTTATCCCGCCGCCGGAGGAGGTTCCCTTCTTCCGCTGGGAACAAGAAGACGATACGGCTCTGCCCGCCAGCACGGACATTATGTTCAGTACCGATGGAACGGTGCTGAACATTAAGAGCCGGGGCCTTCCCTCTTCCGCTGCGTCCGCTTATCTTCTGGATCTTTCCGGCCTCTCCCATACCCCGTCTATGCTGAATATCGTTCCGGGAAAAGAGGAAAAAGCGTATCATACCGGAGTGCAGATCTATTCCAGCTCCGATCTTGCCCGGTGGCGGAAATTTGAAAAACGCCAGACCCTGGCATGGTTCGGCGGCGGTACGGCGGACCGCAACTCGCTGGAACTTCCCCAGGGAGACAAGCGCTACCTCCTCCTCAAATTCGATAGGCCGCCGGCAGACCGCTTGACCCCGGAGGGTTCTTCTCCGGATATCCGGCCCCGGAAAATCACCGCTGTATTTGACGCCGTCGAGATTCCCCCTGCGGTACGGGAAAAAACTATCGCCGGGACATGGCAGGGGAAGGACAAACGGATAGCCGGTTATGCCCTGGGCGGTTTCTATCCTTTAACGGCGATAGACTTTCCGCTGTCCCAGGCCGATTCCATAGAGGTCAATGTCAAAAATAAATTTGCCCCGGAAGATGAATGGTCCTTTGTCGCCCGGACCAACCTGTTCCGTATCTCAACTGGCACCGGTGAAATCCGGGTAAGCGAAGCCCTGGACATACATTCTTCCGCCCCCTTCTGGGAACTGGAGGCCGCCGGAGACGTGGCCTTCTCGGCGCCGCCGGACTGTACTATACGCTGGGCGGTCTACGAACTGGTGTTTCTGGGCCGGGGCGCCGGCCCTTGGACCTTAGCCTGGGGCAGCGGAGACTGCCGGCCCCAGACGGAGGGGGATTTGAAACTACCCGAAATTGCCGGGGAAACCGGCGGACCGGAAATTGAAAACGCCCGGCCTCTGGGGGAACCCTTGTACCGGCCAAGGCCCCGGGCCGCCGGATCCCGGTTCGGCGTAAACTGGGGGCAGTTTATACTGTGGACCATCCTGATCCTGGCGGTACTCTTCCTCTCCGGCCTGGCCCTATATATTGCCCGATCTATGAAAAAGGAGCATATATGAAACGATTCCCGCTGCCGGTTCTGGCGGCCTGTAGTTTTATCTTTTTAGCCGGGGCGGGCCTCTATGCCCAGGCCGCGGCGGACAGGACGGGGCAGTCCCCGGTTTCGGACAGCCCCGCCGGAAAAAGCGGCGCGGCGGAGGAATTTATCCCCCTCCGCAGAATCACCATCTATTCATCGGGGGTTGCCTTCTTTGAATATGCGGGAACCCTTTCGAAAGGGGCGGCGCTAAAGCTTCCTTTTAATGCCAACGCCGTTAACGACGCGTTAAAATCTTTGGTAATAAACGATCCCTCCTCCGCCGCCCCGCTGGTACACTATCCTTCTGAATACACCCTCTACCGTACCCTAAAGGATCTTAGGATCGATCTTTCCGGGGATCCCGGCATTCCCCAGATTATCGGCGGTCTTAAAGGGGCGGAGTTGGAGGTATACACCGCCGATAGGCCGGAAGGCCCGCCCGCCGTGGGCAGGATCATCGGGATCGAATACCGTCCGGCGCTTTCCGCAGTGGAATACGGGGATCCGCCGGTTCCGGAACCCTATCTCTCCCTCTACACGGCCCAGGGTATCAGGATTACCGCCTTTAAGGACATCTTCTCCTTTTCCTTTAAGGATCCCGGAATAAACGCCGATCTTAACCGGGCCCTGGATTTGATCATGGCCTCGAGGAATTTGGAGACCAGGGATCTTACGGTAGAACTTCCCGGCGGCGGCAGCCGGCTGGTTTCCATAAGTTACGTGATCCCCGCCCCGGTATGGAAAGTTTCCTACCGGCTGGATCTTTCCCGTTCTTCTCCGGCGGATTCCCGGCCCAATGCCCTGCTCCAGGGTTGGGCCATTGTGGACAACGACGGCGGAACGGACTGGCAGGATGTGGAACTGTCTCTGGCGGCGGGACGGCCCGTCTCCTTCATTCAAAACCTCTACCCGCCATATTACGTGAATCGTCCCACCCTGCCCCTGGCCATCGCGGGAACCGCGGAAGCGGAAACCTGGGAATCGGGGAAAGACGGTAATGCGGAAAACGCAGGCGGTTCCCAGGCCCGAAAGGCCCTCCGTGCGGAAGCCTACGCCGAGGAGAAGCGGGAAATTGCCCAAGGGTCCGTTCCAGCGGCCGCTCCCAGTGTGGCGGGGGGCGTCGTGGATACCGCCCGCGCCGCAGCCCTGGGGGATCAATTCGCCTTTACAATCAAAACGCCCGTAAGCCTGAACCGCCGGCAGAGCGCCATGCTGCCCCTGGTGGAGGGAAACGTTACCGCCGTCAAGCTCCTGATCCTCTCGGGTGAACGGGCCCTGGGGAGAACGGTTCACCCCTATTTGGGGGCCGAATTACACAATACCACGGGGATGAAGCTTCCCGCGGGGCCCCTTACGATCTACGACGGCGGCGCATACGCAGGGGACGCCCTCATTGAATTTTTCCCGGAACAGGAAAAGCGGCTCATCTCCTACGGAGAGGATCTCTCCGTTACCGGAAACGCCGGATTTACCAATTCCCAGATCCTAAGCATGGTTACCATAAGCGGCGGGATCATGACCATTAACCGGAAGCGCATCTATGAAAGAACCTACACCATCAGAAACGCCTCGGCGGAACCCAAGCGGCTTGTCCTGGAACATCCTATCACCCCGGGAGCGGTTCTGACGGAGCCGGCCAAATTTGATGAAAGAACCGGCGGTTTTTACCGTTTTTATCAAACGCTGCCGGCAAACCGGGAATTGCTTTTCACGGTGAAGGAAGAACAGCCCTATATGGAAAAGGCGGGCCTTACCATGGCCAGGATGGACATACTTGCCGGTTATGCCTCCAACCAGGAACTGCCCGCCCACATCCGGACCGCCATGCAGCGGGCGGTGGAACTTAAACAAAAGGCGGATGCGGCGAAGAATGTCCAGACCGATCTGGAGACCCAGCAGACCCGGCTTATTTCCGAACAGGACCGGATCAGGCGGAACCTGGAGGCGGCGGGAAATCAAACCCAGCAGGGCCAGGAGTACCTTAAACGGCTGGTTGCCATGGACGAAGAAATCGACGGCCTCACCCTAAAAATCGGCGACGCCCGGAAAAACGCTCAAGCCGCCCAGGCCGATCTGGAGGCTTACATCGCTTCGCTTAATCTGTAGCATACCGGCTTAATGCAGGACGCTAAAGGTACAGCCCCGTCCGGTAAACCCCGGCATTTTGAAACGGCGGAAACAAAATTATCCTTGCCGTTTTTAACGGATGGGGATACAATGAACCTCCCCGCCGAAGGGCAGGTTTTTGGGTATTAGACCCCACTGCGAATGAGCCTCCGCGGAGCAGAGCTCCGCGGTATCTTAGGCGTTGCGTTGGTTTGACCGGAGGCTCGTTCGATAGGAAGTTTATAATACCGTCTGGTTTAATACCAATTTTTTGTATGCG
>JAISMC010000125.1 GCA_031276965.1 Treponema sp. | reverse complement strand
CAGTACATCGACCAGGACAACAACAACGAGCGCTACACCCCCTTCATCATCGAGACCTCCGCGGGGCTGACCCGCACCCTGCTGATGCTCCTCTGCGACGCCTACGACGAGGAGAAGGTGGCGGACAAGGGCAATGACGACGACTGGCGGACGGTGCTGCGCTTCCACCCCACGGTGGCGCCCATCACGGTTGCCGTGCTTCCGCTGATGAAAAAGGACGGCCTGGCGGAGCTGGCCCTGGATATCCGCAAGGAACTGCGGGAAGACTTTTCCACGGACTACGACCAGGCCGGGGCCATAGGCCGGCGTTACCGGCGGCAGGACGAGGCGGGGACCCCCTTCTGCGTCACCGTGGACTACGAGTCCAAGGATAACGGCACCGTGACAGTGCGCTTTCGGGATTCCATGGAACAGATCAGGGTGCCCCGGGCAGAACTGGCGGCAAAGCTGTGGCAAGAGATTAAGGGATACAAGCGGATTAAGTGAGTCGTTCCCATGGGAAATTTCAATGATATCATAGGCACACAAGTATTTCTAATCGTCCTTATGGGCATTGGGGTGATCCTTGCCAAGATAACACTGGTGGATAAACCGGGCATAAACACCCTGAGCAGTTTGGTTCTTTCCCTGTTGCTGCCCTGTAATATACTTTCATCTTTTTTTAATGTCGGTGGAAGGGACATGCTTCTTTCCCTTGGGCAGATGATATTCATATCCGCACTCCTGTCGATAGCCGCCTATTTTTTGGGCAGGTATGTGTTTTTTCGATCCCTGCCGCCGGAACAGAAACAGGTTCTTCACTTTAGTATTTTTATTTCAAATGCAGCTTTTTTGGGAAACCCTGTGGTTGAAAGTATTTATGGACTTTCGGGGCTTGCCTATGCATCAGCCTTTCTGTTGCCCATGCGGATAGTTATGTGGACCTTCGGCCTTGCGCTTTTTATCGGCAAGGGGGATCGGAAAGGTACGGGAGGGGGGATAGTAAAGATCCTACTGCACCCCTGTCTCATAGCTACCTACGCCGGCATGATCATACTTATCACCGGGTTGAGGCCGGGGGTTTTTATGAGCAGGCTGACATTTAGTTTGGGGAACTGTACCACTCCCTTTTCCATGATCGTGGTGGGGCTTCTTTTGGCACAGGTGAAATTAAAAAACGTCATCAGTAAAACGGTGTTCTACTATGCCTTTCTCAGGCTTGTATTACTCCCTCTGGCGCTTCTGGGGGTTTTGCTGCTCTTCAAAACCGATACCCTGGTTATGGGAGTTGCGGTCGCCCTTACCGGTATGCCCGCCCCTACCAATGCTTCAATATTAGCCAACAGGTACAATGCTGACAGCGAATTGGCATCCAAAATACTTCTGGTGAGCGTTGTGCTTTCCATGCTGACCATTCCGGCATGGGTCATGCTCATCAGGCACATTGCTCCGCCCATAGGGGCTTGATAATTGCCCGGCTGTACCCAATCCGCTTTTTTTGCACAGGTTCGGGGACGGGTCCAGGGGGTGGGATTCCGGTATTGGGCCTACAACGAAGCAAACCGCCTCGGTTTGACCGGCTGGGTACGGAATACCCGTGACGGGGAAGTGGATATCTGGGCCGAAGGGCCGCAGGAAGCCCTGGATCTGTTTTTCCATCGGCTCCATCAGGGGCCGCCCAGAGCACGGGTGGAGTCGGTAGAGGTTGAAGAAAAAAATCCCGCAGGGGCATATATTGTATTTTCAATTGAATAACCCATTATGGTAGCGCGAAAGATTGACAGACCCGGCGTTTTCCGGATATAGTGAAACATCTTAGTGCGGACGTCATATAACGGTATTATCCAAGCTTCCCAAGCTTGTGACGCGGGTTCGACTCCCGTCGTCCGCTTTGTAGTATAAAAAATTAGCCCACCCGAAAACGGGCTGCATAGCACACAAATTTGCTATTTCTCCTGCGGTCATGGCGTCGATGATTCGGGCTGTTATTACCCTTACCTGGGGATCCCTGGTCGGCCCGGAGGATCTCCCACAGGTTCATTTGTTCATGCGCCTGTTCCGAATCTCACCCGGTAGACGCGGCTTATGCTACAGCTATGGACTATCGAACCGGTTCGCCGGGTGAATGTTCGAGAAGGATACAAAGGCATAGGGGATTTATAAACCCGTTGAAACCGCTTACGCCCTTTCCACTTCAATTTGTGATCCGGAGCCGGTTTTGATAATGTCGATGCGGCTGGGGATACGGGAGCGCATTTCCCCGACATGGGAGATGAGACCCACCATGCGATGTTCCCGAAGTTCGTCCAGGATGATCAGCGCCTTATCCAGACTCCCCTCGTCAAGGCTCCCGAAGCCCTCGTCGATAAATACCGCGTCCAGCCGGATGCCACCGGACCGGGTCTGGATAGAATCCGCCAAGCCCAGGGCCAGACTGATAGAGGCCATGAAGCTTTCGCCCCCCGAAAGGGTTGCGCAGGGCCTGGTTTTTCCCGTAAGAGAATCAAAGACCGCCAGGTCCAGTCCGGCTAAACCCCGGCCGGATTCACCCTCGCTGTTTAGGATCAGGGAATACCGGGACTCACTCATCCGCTCAAGTCGTTTGGTGGCCAAGGCGGCAACTTCCTTGAGGTACAGGCCCAGGAGCCATGCGTCAAAGGATTTCTTCTTCGGATTCTTCCCCGCAAGATCGTCCGCCAAAACCCCAAGCCGGGCGGCCTTCCCGGCAAGCTCTTCATGCCGGACTCTGGCTTCCCTGAGCCGCTCCTCGTCCCGCTCCAGGGCGGCAAGCTCCGCCGAAGCCCGGTCCCGCGCAGCTTCAGCGGCATTCCGGTCCCTGGTAACCGTTTCCAGGGTGGAGCGAAGTTCCGCAGGGTCCGGCGAAGCCGGTCCCAGGACAGATCGGACGGAGCGGGTTTCCGCCAAATTCCGTTTCAGTTCTTCCTCCTGAGAGTTGAGGCGGGACCGGTTTTCTTTCCACCGGACTATTGAAGCATCAATGGCGGCCTCGGTATCCCGGTCCAGGATGGCCGCTTGTAAGGCCGCAGCATCGTTGAAGGGGGATGTTGCCAGGGCTTCCTTCAGGGCGGCGGCGGCTTCCCGGTATTGCCGTTCCGCTTCCCCAAGGACTTCGGCGCTGCTTTCCACACGGGCCCGGACGGCGGCCAGCTTTCGGGCGGCAGTTTCCCGGTTTTCCCGAATTTCCCTAATACGCCGGTCGGTATCCTCAATGGCTTTGTCCAAGATTTTCAACGCCTCCGCCGCATCGGAGATTTTCCATTCCCGGAGGAGTCTCTGGTGTTTATCGCGCATATCCGCATTTGTTTTTTCCAAACCCCGGTATTTTTCCTGTAACCTCGAAGCCTCTTTTTCCATTTCCATCTGTTTGGCCAGGAGACGTTCCCGTTCCCGGTATAAAAGCGCCGCGCTGTCTCCGGCATGGCGGGCTTCCTGTTGCCGGGCAGCTAAGGCGGTAAGGGATCGGGACTTTGCCTCTACCATCCGGCCTAGTTCCTCCGCCTTAAGCGTTGGTTCAACGGTTATCTCAAAACCTTCCGCCGCCTGGATCATGGCGTCCCGGATTTTATCCAATTTCTGCCGCGTCCGGGCAAGTTCCAAATTAAGCGATTCCAGTTCCGTAAGCCGTGTGGTAAGATCCCGCTCGGCGTCTTTCAGAGCGCCTTTGAGGGATTCTATCCGCTCATTGATACCGAATACGGGCGCCAGGGCAGCAGCCGGCAGGGGATGTTCTCTGGAACCGCAAACAGGGCAGGCTTCCCCGGGTTTCAGGTCCTCCGCAAGATGGGCGGCCATACCCGCTTTTTCCGCGCTTAGCCTCGCCGCTTCCTTCATTGCCAACTCATCCCGAAGAACAGGAGCCCGCTTTGCCAGCTCTGCCTTTTCAGCTTCCAGAAGACGGACCCGCTTTGTCATAGTTTCCGCTTCCGTTTCCAGTTCCTCCGCATTCTCCGCCAGTTGACGCAGCCGGACCAGCAAATCCTTTATGGACCGTTCCCGCTCCAACTGTTCCGTGATGGCGCCGGTCTGATCCACCAGTGCTTTACGGCCGGCGATCACCCCGTCCTTCTCCTCCAGGTTTTTTTTCAGGGCTTCGATCTTTTCCCTGCAAACCTCAATGGCAGAACGGAGATCCTCCGATTCCTTCCGGCTGCGTCTTAGGATTTCTTCTTCTCCGGCAATTTCAAGAAGTCCGGGACGTTTTTCCCGGTATCCGTTCAGTTCTTTCTCCAGAGCCGGAAGTCCCTCCGCCATGGCGTCGGTATCGCCAAACTTCTTTTCCGCCAAGGCAAATTCCGCCCGGACCCGGTCCGCCTCCGTTGTTGCAGCCAAAACAGCATCCTGTTTTTCCCGCTCAAAAAAAAGATGACGCGCCAGAGGCTGGGCTTGCCGGGACAGGGCTAACCGGAATTCTTTTTCCTGTACCGATGGGACCTCCGATTCCAGGGTCGCAGCCTCTTTTCCCGTCTGTTCCAGCCGTAGTTCTACGCTTATCCGGCTTTCCTCCAGGGTAAGGATCTTTTCAAGCCGTATGCCCTCCTGTTCCAGCGCCGCCGCATCGTTCCTGGCTTTTTTTAAGGTCTCCTCCGCCTGCCGGTGAAGTTCGGGGTAGGTGTCAAAGGGAATCCGCCGGGATATTTCTTTCAGGGCATGCTCCGCTTCCTTGGTCAGAGCTTCCGCTTCCTTAGCCCGTTCCCAGGCCAGTTCCCGAATCCGGGCGGCAAAATCCACCGGGAAAAGTTTGCCTAAAACCTCACGCCGCTGGCTGGTATTCTGCCGGAGGAACTCCGCGAATTCACCCTGGGGGAGGAGTACTATTTTGAAGAATTCCTCTGCGGAAAGACCGATACGTTCCCGGATTGTCTGGTCCGCTTCGGATTTCCTGGAACTCAGACTTTTTTTACTTGGCGCATTGATTCCGGAATCACCGGGAATTATTTCGTAGAGTACCGCCGTTTCTTCCATGATAGTGGCGCCGGTTCCCCGTTTTTTAGGTCTTTCCTGTTTAGGACTCCGGTCGATTTGGTATCGTTTTTCCCCCAAGGAGAACTCCAGGGACACCAGGCATTCCTGATTTTCCCCGGCATAGTCGCTCTTCAGCCGGTTAATATATCCCTGGCGGCTGCCCGGGACCGTTCCGTAAAGGGCGAAACAGATGGCATCAAATACGGAGGTCTTTCCTGAACCGGTTTGTCCGGTAATGAGGAAGATATCATCCAGCAAGGTAAAATCGATAACCGTCCTTCCAAAAAAGGGGCCGAAATTTTCCATAGTTAATTTGAGGGGTCTCATTTTTCCATCCCCTCTTCCAATTCGGAAAGCAATTCCCCAAACAGAGCCAGTTTTTCCGGGTCCGCCTCTCCGTAAATACCCGAAAGAAAATCCGCAAAATCCTCGGAGGGACTCCGTTTTGAGCCTCCATGCGGTAGTGCCTCCCCGGTTACTCCCGAGTTACCGGCGGCAAGTCGCGCGAAGGCAGTTTCCTGCCGGATTGAAAGGAGCCGGGGAAACCGGGGCCGGAGCAGAGCCAGGGGATTTTCCACCAGGGTCGTATCGTCCAGGGAAATCTCCAGATAATCCTTCTCCGCTTCAATAATTACCGGGTCTTCCGCGGAATCCCCGAAAAAAAAATTGAAGGAACCCCAGAGACGGCGTAGCTTCCACAGGGGACGTACCGGAATGGGTATCACCCTGGGAAGAGCCGCCCCGACAGGGTCCAGTTCAACTGACAGAAATACCTTTTCCTGATCCGCCTCGCCGAAGGAATAGGCCAGGGGACTTCCTGAATACCAAGCATTGGAACCAATTTTCTGAAACCGGTGGAGGTGTCCCAGGGCGGTATAATCAAAACCTGAAAAGAGGTTCGCGTCCACCTGCTCCGCGGTACCAAGAAAAATCCGTTCAGACTCGGATTCCCGGCCGCCCAAGGTAAAAAGGTGCGCCCCCAGGACGGTCAGGACGGCGCCGGCCTTCACCGCTTTGGCACGGGCAGTCTCCAGCCTGGCTGCGGCAATTTCCGCAAGCCTGCTTTGAGAACGAACCGGGTCTCCCGGGGCCGGACTTCCGGGGCCGGCCGGATCGGGCGCTTCCCCGGAACCGGCAAGGCCGTTTCCTCCGCAGAGGCAGCCGGGATACAGGAAGGGGAGCAAAAAAAATGCGCAGGTTTCGCCGGGGTTCTTCACCAGTACCGGTTCAAAGGCCCGTTCCGGTTCGGCGGCGATATGGATGTCCAGCTTGGCGAAAAGTTCCCTGCCAAAGCCCAGCCGGGGAGCGGAGTCATGGTTTCCCGGGAGGATCAGGATAACCAAATCCGGCCGGATGGAACACATTTTTTCCAGGAAAGCGCCGAAAAGGGCTACCGCCTCCGGGGAGGGGATGGATCTATCGTAGATATCACCGGCTATGAGAAGGGCGCTGTAGGATTTATCGGAAAGAATTCCCCCCAGTTGATCTAGCATAAACGCCTGATCCTCTAAAAGGGAGTGATCATGAAAAACTTTACCCAAGTGCAAGTCCGCGGTATGAAGGAATTTAACCATAATTTATTATACATAAAAAATCATGTTTTGATACTTTGTTAATGGACAAAAAATGACGGTATAACCCATGCAATACCGCCGGAATTTCTTTAAAAATCTAAGGTTGCGATGTTAAAATCCGGCATTTTGATATCGCCTCAATATTTTTGAGCGGCGTAATTTTTAAAGCTACAAAAATGTATTTTACAGGTATTTATGTAATAGTATGATCGGTGTAAGTACTATAAAGCTCTGTAGTCATTCGTATGTAATCGTGAAAATTTACCCTGTTTTCAGATTGAATATCCCTTTTACGGTAAAAAAGCGGCACAGCCTGCGCCATACCGCTTTTTTACTTTTTTTACATCAGCTCCGGCCATTACCGGCCGGAGCGCCCTCCTTTTTTGGGCCGTTTTAACCTATCGCCACGGAGCCGGTTTCACCGGTCCGGATGCGGATACATTCCTCTATGGGGAGGACGAAAATTTTTCCATCCCCGATTTCCCCGCTGCGGGCGCCCCGGACTATGGCGTCTACCGTGGGTTTTACAAAGTTATCGTTCACCGCAATTTCAATACGCACCTTTTTTAAAAGGTTCACCTCAATTTCAACGCCCCGATACTGCTCGGTATAGCCCTTTTGCTGGCCGCAGCCCATGGCGTTGGTTACGGATATTTTGTAAACCTCCGCTTTGTACAATTCCTGCTTGACCTCGTTCAATGCATGGGGCTGTATATACGCAATAATCAATTTCATTATCCACCTCCTTACATGTTACTGAAAATCTGGAAGCCCGAGTAAGCTTCGGACTTATGTTCGGAAAGGTCAAGGCCCATGTTTTCTTCCCTGGGGCTCACCCGCAGACCAACGGTCGCCTTGATGCCCAGGAAGAGGATCAGGCTCACCAGGGCCGCCCAGGCGCCCACCGAGACCACGCCCAGCAACTGTATTCCCAACTGGGCAAAGCCGCCGCCGTGGAGGACACCGACGGCAGCGCCTTCCACGTTGCCCCAGATGCCCACCGCCAGGGTTCCGAAGATGCCGCAGGTAAGGTGCACGGAGGACGC
>JAISMC010000041.1 GCA_031276965.1 Treponema sp. | reverse complement strand
CGGGATGCGGGGCTCATGGGCTTTGACAACCTGGACATTCTTGTCTATATTAAACCCCGGATAACCACCGTTTCCACCTCGGTTGAGATCCAGGGGCGGAAGGCGATGGAGGTCCTGTTCAAGCTCATCTCCGGGGAGCGGGCGCCCAAGGTCTGTTATGTGCCCCACGAGATCTGCCCGGGAGAGACTCTGTAGGGGCGGTCCGCAAATTTCTTAAAAACTAAATAGAGGTATCCGATATGACTAAGCCGCGCAGCTATTCCAACGACGCTGTTTTCGCCGCCTTTCCCCTGGGAGGCATAGGGACCGGTACCATCTCCCTGGGTGCACGGGGGGATCTTCGGGATTTTGAAATTTTTAACCATCCCGGTAAGGGCTGCAAACTGCCCTTCAGTTTTTTCGCCATCCGCTGCGAGAGGGAAAATGGAGTGGATGCCCGGGTCCTGGAGGCTAAAATCAATCCCGATTTCAATCAGGGCAGGGGCTACCATCCGAACCGGGTCGCAGGGCTTCCCCATTTTGCCGGAAGCCGCCTGGAAGCGGCCTATCCTCTGGCGTCTGTCTTTTTTGAGGACAGCAGCTTCCCCCTGGAGGTGTCCCTCCGGGCCTTTAATCCCTTCATCCCCCTGAATGCAGATGATTCCGGAATACCGGCAATCCTCTTCCGTTACACAGTGAGGAATCCCGGCGGAACATCCGCCGGGGTCACGGTGGCCGCCACCATGCCGAACATCAACGGCTTTAAGGGCTTCGACTGTTTTGACAATTATAATGTAGAAAAAGGGTGTTTCAATGTACTGCGGAAAGAAGGCGGGTTCAGCGGGATCTTTATGGACGGCGGCGGGGTGCCCAAGACTTCCCTCCGTTACGCCAACAACGCCATCCTTACCGCAGAAAGGGATGTTTCCGCCAAGGTGGAATGGCGAAAGACCGGATGGTGGGACGGGTTCTATGATTTCTGGGGCGATTTCCGGAATTCGGGGCGCCTCCGCGACAGTATCGAAGGCAGGCAGGATAACCGGATTGCCCCTGCCGCCGGTGCGGTAATCGGAAGCCTTGCGGTGCACAAGGACATAGCGCCGGGAACGGAGGAGACCTTTGAATTCGTCCTCAGTTGGTATGTACCCAACAGGGTGAAGGGTTGGCCCCCCTATGGGGATGATGAAAAGGAACCGGTCATAAAAAATTACTATGCGGTTAGCTTCGCCGATTCCTGGGCCGCCGGGGCCTATCTCCTCTCCGAACTCAACAGGCTGGAGGATGGTTCCGGACTTTTCAGCGCGTCGGTCTACAGTTCTACCCTGCCGGAACCGGTGATCGACGCGGCCATGTCCAACATCAGCGCCCTGAGGTCTACCACCTGTTTCCGTATTGAGGACGGGACCTTCGTCGCCTGGGAAGGCAGTCATGAACAGGCGGGGAGCTGCAAAGGCACCTGTACCCATGTGTGGGACTATGCCCAAACGGCGGCATTCCTCTTCCCCGAACTGGAAAAGACCGCCAGGGAAAATGAATTCCTCAGGGAAACCGGTGAGACGGGCAAGATGGATTTCAGGACCGATCGTGTCTTTGGGAGATCCGAATGGGATATGCTTGCCGCTGCCGACGGCCAGCTGGGGACTATTGTCAGGGCCTACCGGGAATGGTCCCTGACCGGCGACAATGGCTTTCTGAAAAAGCTCTGGCCCAAGATCAAACTGGCCCTGGATTATGTCCGCATTGAGTGGGACAAAGACGGCGACGAGCTCCTGGAGGGCCGTCAACACAACACCTACGACATCGAATTCTACGGGGTCAACCCCCTGACCGGCATCCTTTACCTGGCCGCCCTGGCGGCAATGGAAAAAATGGCCCGGGTTATGGGAGAGGAGGAGCTGGCCGTCCAATACCAAAAACGCCGGGAGCTTTCCGCAAAGCGTCTGGACGAGGCGGCCTGGAACGGAGAGTATTACATTCAGCCCGGGGACGATACGGACGGGCATCCCTACCAGTTTGGAAAGGGCTGTCTTTCGGATCAGATCCTGGGACAGACCCTGGCGTATCTTACGGGACTCGGCCCCATGCTTCCCCGGGATCACCTGAAAAGCGCCGCCCTTTCCGTTTTCAAATACAACTTTAAGAATGGTTCCCAACGGGGTCCCTGCCTTCAGCGGCTCTACGTGGCGGATGACGAATCCGGTTTGGTCCTGTGTTCCTGGCCCCGGGGCGGGAAGCCAAAGCTCCCCTTTGTATACGCCGATGAAGTGTGGACCGGGGTTGAATACCAGGCCGCCACGGATCTTATCTACGAAGGCCTCATTGACGAAGCCCTCACGATTGTAAAAACCGTCCGGGCCCGGCAGGACGGCTACCGCCGCAATCCCTGGGACGAGGTTGAATGCGGTTTCCACTACGCCCGGTCCCTGGCAAGCTGGGGGCTGATCCCTGCCCTGTCCGGGGCCCGGTACGATCCCGCCGCGAATACGGAGACCTTCGATCCCAAAATCTGTCAGGATGATTTCCACTGCTTCTTCAGCAACGGCAAAAACTGGGGCATGCTGCACCAGGTTCGGGGTCCGGATGGAAGCCTCACCCGGAAAACGGAGATCCTGGGATAGGTCCGCCGGGTACGCCTGCCTGAGGGAGACTCTGTAGGGAGCGGCATCTGTCTTGCCTATAAGCCGGAAATGTGCCAGAGTAGGGTTTCCGGAGGTTGTCCGGCGAAAATGCCGCAAAATCATGCTCCTAAAATTCATTGGCATCCCGCTTTCTTTCAAGCTATGCAGTTGGAGCTTGCGGATTACCGGGATCTGCTGGAATTCAAGTATGAATACCAGCTTACGGCTGAACCGTTACGCATTGACACCCTCATCATTAAGAAGCCCTCGGGTGTCCAAATTGACAAGAATATCGCCCGGATATTCAGGTCGGAGAATCTCTGTGAGTACAAAAGTCCGGAGGATTACCTTTCCGTCAAAGATTTTTTCAAAGTCTATGCCTATGCCTGTTTTTACGCCGCCATTACGCCGGAGATAAGCTTATCCGATATAACCCTTACCTTTATCGGACCGAAATACCCCCGGGAGCTTATCAAATACCTGACCGCAGACCGCGGGTATACGGTGGAGGAGCGCTGGCCGGGCATCCGGATAGTAACCGGGGATTATCTGCCGATACAAATCATTGAATCCCAAAAGCTCTCCGCATCGGACAATCTGTGGCTGAGAGGGCTTAGTACGGACTTGGAAATTCAGAGTATCAGGAGTATAATAGAGGAGGGCAGAGAAAAGGGCAAAATAGTTGCACTGGGGGCGTATTTTAACGTATTGTTGGAGGCGAATCCCAAGACTTTTCAGGAGGTACTACGGATGGCAAACGGCGCTCTTACCATAGATGATGTACTCTGGGAAGCCGGTTTAATCCCGAAGTGGTTAGAAGCGGGTGAAGAGAAGGGCAAAGAGCAGGGTAAAGAAATTGGTAAAGAGATCGGTAAAGAAATTGGCAAAGAGATCGGTAAAGAGATCGGTAAGGAAATAGTAGCCAAAAATCTTTTAAACCTGGGGTGGAGTATTGAGAAGGCGGCGGAGGTTTCCGAACTGGAAGTTGAAAAGGTAAAGCTCTTATACGCTTCTATTGCTAAATAGCG
>JAISMC010000017.1 GCA_031276965.1 Treponema sp. | reverse complement strand
GAAAGCCATATTAAAGAAGCCTCCACCGCCCTGGAGGAGCGTTTAATCCAAACCACCGCCGCGACGGAAGCGGAGGTCTCGGAGGCCGGGGCGCGGCGGCTTGAGGAGTGGCATGCCTCCCTGGAAGCCGCCGTTGCCCGGAGCCGGCAGTTTCTTGCGGACTTTGAGGCGGCTTCATCGGAGGCCCAGGCCCGGTTGGAGGCCGAATTTGAGGAAACGAAACGGCAGAGCGAAAACGAACGGCTTCTGGTCGTCCAACAACTCAAGGAGCTTGAGACCCATACCGGCGCGGTCGCCGACGCCCTGGAAGAACGGTTGACCCAGACCGTAACGGCGGTGGAATCGGAGGTTACGGGGGCGGCGGAGGACCGCCTTAAGGATTGGGAGGCCGCGGCGGAGGCCGCCTCAGTCCGGAGCCAGCAATTGCTGAGGGATTTTGAAACCGCCGCTTCGGCAGCCCAAGTCCGGTTTGACTCCGAAATCGGCGAAATGAGCCGGCGGAATGCCAACGAGCTTGGGGCGGTGGAAAACCGTTTGGAGAATCTGCGGCGCCGGATGGACGAAGTGAGCGTCAGGATTGAAGCGGATTTGTCCAAGGTGGTGAAGGAAGCCGAAGAGAAAGCCCTGGTTATGGCGGAGGCGGGGCTTGAAAAATGGCTGACCACCGTGGAACAGGCGGAAGTCCAGGGCCGAAAGCTTTTGGCGGACCTCGAAGAAGCCTCTGCGGAAACGGAAGGGCGGATTGCCGCCGAGGCCGGGGGAACGGAAAAACGGCTGCGGGAATTGCAGGCCCGGACCGATGAGGAATTTGCCAAACTGGAAGAGCATCTTCTCAAAACCGCGGAAGAACTGGAACAGCGGATTCTGGAGGAAGCCGGAAACCGGCTTGAGGAATACCGGGCCGTTCAAGCGGAGGATTTCAAACGCCTGGAAACATTAACCGATGATGCCGCCCGGCTGGACGAGGAACTCCGGTTTTCCATGAATACCGTGGAAACCCGGGTTCGGGAGGATTTTCTACGTTTTGAACAGGAAGCCGCGGGTACCCGGGAAACCACCGCGGCCGCCTTTAATTCGGCGGTTGAGGCCCTTAAGGCGGATCTCAACGGGGTGGAGCAAGAACTGGCGGCCTTGAAAGCCCGGGCTTATGAAAACGTATCGGAAAAACTTGATGTTTTTGAGGCGGATTTTTCTGCAAACCTTGCCAAACGGGGCGGGGAAATCGACAAACGCCTTGCGGAGTGGCAGGCATCCCTGGATAGCCGCTTGCTTGACCTCGCGGAAACTTCAGAAAACCAACGCCGGGATATGGAGCATGCCCTCAATGAGGAAGTGCGGAAACAGCTTACGGAGCAAAATGAACGGCTTTATTTGGAATTGGATCGCCTTAAGGTTGAAACCGGGGCTTTTGAGGAGGGGATCCGCAATCAGATGAGAATAGCCGATGATTCCCTCGATTCTTTTAAGGAACAGTTGGATCAGAACCTGCAAGAGGTCCGGGCCGCCTCGGAGGCTGCCATGAAAACAGAGGTAGGCCGCTACGGCCTGACCGTGGCGGAGGCCCTGAAACAGCAGCAGCGGGAACTGGAAACCCGGCTTAAAGAAATCGCCGGAGAAGTTGAGGAACGGAATAACGGGGTGCTTACGCTCCTGGATGCTTCCCGCCGGGAAATTGAGGAATGGCAGTCCGGATTTTCCGCCCAACTCCGGGAGGTGGATCTTACCCTGGAGGATACCCGCCGCCGGGCCAGGGAAATGGTGAGCGAAAGCGATGAACGCCTTTCCCAGGTGCGTTCAACCATTGAGGATGTCCGGGGAGAAGCCGCCGCTTACCGGACGGAGGTCTTTGCCCGGACCGATGAACATGCCAGAACCCTTGATTCGGCCATTAAAGAAGCGGATCGGCATATCAAAGAATTTGTAACCCAGACCAAACTCTTTGACCGGGCGGATGAGCTTAAGTTGGACCTGGAAAGGCGGATTGAGGATCTCCGCGGCGACCTGGACGGGCTGGATCAGCGCCGGGCCGAAGCGGCCCAACTGGAAAACCAGTTTGTGAAGATCAAACGCCTTGAGGATGAGGTCAACTTTAAGATGACCCGTTTCCTTTCGGAGAAACACCGCATTGAACAGATGGAATCCGATTTTAACCGCCTGCTGCAAACATCCAAGGCGGTGGAGGAAAAATTGGTCCAGGTTTCCTCTTCGGATGATACCCTCCAGGCTGTTCAGATACAGATCCGCCGGCTTGACGACGCCCTGGCCTCCGCGGAAGAAAAATACCAGCGGATTGAGAAAAAGAACCAAACCCTGGATGAGACCAACGACAGCATCGATCAAAATTTCAAGGCCCTGCAGGAATCTGAAAATGTCCTCCGGCGTTTTAATGCCGATATACAGCGTATGACCGGCGAAATGGACGCCATCCGCAGCTCTGTGGAAAGCCTGGGCAAGGAAAACGAGAAGGCCCGGGAAACGGCGGAAAAATTGGTTTTGCTTGAGGCCTCACTTACCACCGTTGAGGAGAGGATCTCCAAAATGCAGGTTGCCCGGGAATGGCTTGCCCGGACCGAGACCCGGCTTGAGGACCTGAATAAAGAGGCTCAGGAACAGGTGAAATTGATGGGCGCCCTCCTTAAAAATGTTACCGCCAAGGGAGGAGGGGCTAAGGAAGCGGCCGCCAATGAAAAGGGCACGCTCTTTATTAGCGACCGGGATAATGTGGTTAAATTGGCCCGCCAGGGCTGGACCGTGGATGAGATAGCCAGGACCATGAAAATTTCCCGCGGGGAGGTTGAATTGATTCTGGAAATGGAGCCTAAAAACTAGTTTCCGGCGCTTCCCTAGGAGCCTGTTGTACTTGTAGGTTTTTATGGTTTTTTCAACGAAAAAACCATAAAAACCACGATTATAAGGAAAAAATCGCCTGATCGGCGATTTTTGAGGGTTTTGTGCACGAAGCGCAACAAACTCCTAGCGCCGGAAACGCCGGGGTTCTACCTGCCATGGAGGACCTCTGCGGGGCGCAGGGAGAGGAGGAGCCGGATGGAGGGGATACTCCCCGCCCGGGTTACCAGGAACACCAGCACCGCCACCAGGGGAATCACCATGGGTTTGATGTCAATGGCGGAGCCAAAAACCGATTGGCCGATGATTTGGGCAAAACCCAGCCCCGCAAAATAGCCCCCCGTCCCGCCTATAATGCCGGTGAAAAGAATTTCCGCCAGGACCAGGACGGAAATGGGGGCGTCGTGGGCCCCCACCGCCTTGAGGAGCCCTATTTCGGCGGCCCGTTCCATCACGCTGGCGGTAACCAGGTTGGATATTCCCAGGGCGGAACCGGCCAAACTCAAAAGGGTAATCAGGAGCATCAGGAGTTGGGTTTTTTCCAGAATGGCCCCCTCCGATTCCGCCACCTGCCGGATCGGTTTGGAAACCGCGTCGGTTACCACCTCGTCGATCTGGTAACAGATGGCGCTCACGTAGGCGGTACAGTACCAGGTCTCCATTTCCTTGATGGAAAGGCTCTTGGGATCCTGGGCCGCCCGGCGGGAAAGCTCATTGTCCGGGGTGGTAAGAGCGCTGACTTCCACCCGGTTCACCAGGCCCGGCTTATCCGCCAGTTCCTGGACCATTGCCAGGGGAAGGTAAAAGGCCTCGTCCTCATCGCCGCCGGCGCTGAAGATCCCCTCCAGGGTAAAGGTCCGGCTCTTCCCTTCCCCCCGGGGTCCCGGGGATTGCACAACATCGGTTTGAAAAACATCGGTTTGAAAAACCAAAGTATCCCCCAGGCTCAGGCCGAATTTCTTCGCCGCCGCCTCCCCGGCCATAACGGCGCCGGTATCATCGTCGGTAAGCCAGCGGCCCCGGACATCCCACCAGCTTTTCAGGTTCCGCATCCCCGTATCCAGGGCCTCCCCGGTGGGGAGTTCCAGGTGGTGGTTAAACCAGGTACCTACCACCCTGGCCTCCCCTTCCCCGGCGGGGGCCGAAAGCAGCCTGAAGCGGGCGTTAAGGTAGGGGGTAAAATCTACAATATTAAAGGCCCAAAAAATCGTTTTGATATTCCCCAGTTCCGCCTCGTTTAAATATTTATCCGATACCCCGGAACCGTCGCTTACCCCGTAAAGGTCGTCCAGCAAGGAAGCCCCCCGGGGGAGGACATTGATATTGGCCCCGTAGGTTTTTAGTTCCTGGTTTACCTTGTCCCCCACATCAAGCATCACATTCAGCATGGCCGTCGCCAGGGATGCCCCCAGAGCAATGGTAAAGGCTACCATCAGCATCTTGCCCCTCTGCCTAAAAAGGGCTCCCCGTACCATTCTCCAAAACATGGCCGCTCCTTTCCCGCCGCAATGGGTTGTTTTGCGGCCGGTTCATTTAAACCTGTTCTTTTCGTTTTCCAGGTTGGCTGTTTCTATCACCATGGATCCGCTCCGCAGGGTATAGGCTAGGGGAACGGGATTACACCCTCCCTTAAAGCCGATGGTGGAAATGTTCATCACCACATCGCAGAGCCGGCAGATAACCTCGTTTTTCCGTTCATAATAGCCGGTGGGGCCGCAGATATCGCAGGCGTCAAGCCCCACCCCATAGGCCGCGGCATTTTTTTTGATTACGATAAACCGCACCTCGGTATTGTCGGAGGCGGTGTAAATAAACCGGTGGAGATGGCCGTCCTCCACCTGGGTGATGGGGATGATAATTTCCTCCCCCGCCAGGGTCATGGGTTCCGCCGGGGAGAGGACCACCCCCCGCCCGGTATAATCCTTGACGACCGTAAGGACCAAAACCGAAAGGATAAACCCCGCCGCCACGGTGCCGCACCAGCGCCGGTTTATCCTCAACCGCGCCCGGATTTTCCGGACCTCCGCGGGATTTTTCCCCGCCGCCGGGGTTCTCAGGCCGGTGAAAAATAAAACCAGGGGAAGCAAAAAACTTATCCCCATCAGGGCATAGAGAAACACCATATTGTTATTAACCGCCGCCACGATGATCCTGAAAATCCAGCGGATCATGGGAATGATCCGCCGGGCCAGGAGGAACTGGACGATGACGATTGTTTGGCTGCAGATATTAAGGGCCAGGGCGGCGGTGAGCAGGATCTTTAAAAATTTTTCCGGCAGACCCCTGCCGGTCTGGTAAAGGGCCAGGGCGGTAAGGCTCACCGCCAGTAATCCTGCGGTAAAACCGATAAGCTTAAAAAGAAAATCGGTAGTAAAGATACTTTCCCCCGCCAGGGCAAATTCCGTGGGGTAGAGGAATATCGTGGGCAGGGCATAAAGGAGGAGGGCCCCTATGAGCAGGGCGTTGACATAAGCGGGAAGGGCCCCGGCTAAACCGGGCCGTTTTTGGAGAAAGGCTGTCCTCCCCAGGGGCCTCTGCAGGACTTCCCACTGGAAAAGAATAAAGAGAATTCCAAAGATTACGGCGGCGGATAAAATCCAGGTATTAAAAACCCCCCGGCTGATGAGGGCGGTGGTCCGCCGCAGCACCACCAGGATCAGGGCCGCCCCCGTACCAGCGGCAGCCCCCCACAGGGCCCGCCGCTTCCGGGCTTTACCCTCTTCCTTATCCAATACCGCCCACAGTAATGCTATCAAAATCCCGGTGGTCAGCAAATTTTCCACCACCTGAATGAGATACCTTAGCATAGTTCCCCTTTCTTACAAAACACATTCATTGCACCTTGATTAGACTAAACCGCCTAATATGAAAAACAACAACGAAGAATTTTTAACCGCAAAGGCGCAGTCGAACCGAAGGTTCGACGAACCTTCGGTTCGACCGCGCAGATAAGAAAGAAAAATGTATTTCTTTACTTTTTCGCCTTTTTCGCCTTCGCGGTTAAATTCTCTTCCCTTTTTGTAATTACCCATATCAATGTATTGGGGTATAGTAAGTCTCCGGGAGACAAGTCTCCGGGAGACAAGTCTCCTACCAGGCCGGACCGGCGTAGTCTACGGTCCACTCCGCCACCAGGGGAGCGGTCCAGAATCTGCCGGGAACGCCGGTTTCCTGATCCACGTGGAGTACATAACCCTGGGCTTCGGGGTTTTGGATGAGGAACCGGACCGTGTAGGTTCCCGGTCCGCCGGCGCCGGGCAGTTTAATGTTGGCCCCATAGTGGGGGCCGTCGCTGGCGCTCATGGGCATAAAGGTCCCCTCGATCTTTTCTCCGGTGGATCGGGTAACCTCGTAAAGGACCGTCAGGTTGGGTACAAAGTCCCCCACCCCGTAGCCAAGATCGTTTTCCGCGGCGGAAATATCCGCTTCGATGTGCATATCCGACTGGGAAGCGGGAAGCCCCGCGGAAGCGGGGATCATGTCCACGGGCTGGAAAAATACCCCCGCCACATTGAGGGGCCCCAGTTCGAAATCGTCTCCCAGGGGGTATTCCACGAATCCGGCTTCCTCACCGGGGTTTACCGTACTCTCGGGCCGGCTTCCGGCCTGCTGTCCGCCGGCAAAAACCGCGGCGCCGCATAGGGCAATCAAAAAAAGTACCATCAGTGTTCTGATTTTCATACTATCCTCCTAAATAATTCTCATGGTCTAAGACCTGAGTTATAGCCTTAAAAAAATCTCTCAAGCCGGTTTTGACACCGGCGGTTTGGCATCCTTCCAATGCCGAATTTGAATAACAAAGGTAGTAATGGTAATTCCCAGGAGTACCGCCTGGGGAATAAGCGTTTCCAGGGTAGGGTAGATTCCCAAAATATCAATGGAAACAACCCCCGGCACCGGCGTAACCCCGATAACATTCCCCTCCTGGAGTTCCTTAACGCCGTTTCCGATAAACGTAATGGACATGGCAAAAAGCAGAATACTGGTCCCCAGGAAAAAGGGTTTCAGGGGGAGCCGGAGGCTCAAAACCCGGATCAAGATGTAAATGACGACCAGGGCGATAATGCCGACTCCAAGCCCCAGCCATATCATGTTGATGTAGGTTTCGGTACTGGCCAGCAGGGCCTGGTAAAAGAGGATGGTTTCGGCCCCCTCCCGGAAAACCGCCAGGAAGGCGGCAAAGGCCAGGGAAAACATGCTCCCCCGGCTAATCGACGACTGGACCTTATCTTCTATATAACCGGCCCAGGCCTCCGCCTCGGCCTTGGACACCATCCAGTTGCTCACATAAAACAGCACCGCCACCGCCAGCAGCATGGTAGCCCCTTCGATAATCTCCTGGTTCTGCCCCCCGGC
>JAISMC010000154.1 GCA_031276965.1 Treponema sp. | reverse complement strand
CCACGCGGGGCGCGTAGCTGGCGTTTCTTTCCTGTAAGCGTTCCGTATATAACGTACATCTCAACGGCGGACTCTGGCGTTATAACGCCGGGTTTTGGCGTTATAACGCCAGACCTTGGCGTTACAACGCCAGACCTTGGCGTTACAACGCCAGACCTTGGCGTTACAACGCCGGACTCTGGCGTTACAACGCCGGACTTTGGCGTTACAACGCCAGACCTTGGCGTTACAACGCCAGACCTTGGCGTTACAACGCCAGACCTTGGCGTTACAAGGCCGGACCTTGGCGTTACAAGGCCGGACTTTGGCGTTCCGGCGTCCGGTTCCGGCATTTCAATACGAAGAGGAGGAGAAACCACAAAGGACACGAAGGACACGAACTTGTTGTTCGATGGCTTTGATTTGTTTGTGGGGGTTCGTGTGGTTTGTGAGGGCGGACCAGAGGTCCGGCGTGGTTAATTCTTCTTCTGTTCGTGAGGTTTGTGTGGTTCGTGGTTAAAAATTCTTTGTTCGTGCGGGCGGAAGAAGAGGAGAAACCACAAAGGACACGAAGGACACGAACTTGTTGTTCGATGGCTTTGATTTGTTGCAAGGGGTCCATGCCCTGGTCCCTTAAGGGTGGAGAGAGTCATAGCGCCTCATCCTCCTTCCTTTGTGTGCCTTTGTGGTTTTTTATCTTCATTTGTATTTGTGGGTCAAGTTTAGTCCCCTGGGGCGGGATTGTGGATTGTGCGGGCGGAAGAAGAGGAGAAACCACAAAGGACACGAACTTGTTGTTTGATAGCTTTGATTTGTTACAAGGGGTTCGTGTGGTTTGTGTGGTTCGTGGTTAATTCTTCTTCCGTTTGTGTGGGCGGACCAGGGGTCCGGCGTGGTTAATATTTCTGCGTTTTTAAGGAGGCGGTGATAAGGAAAAAGCAGGTAAGCATAAGGCGGCCCCCGAGTCAAAGACAGATGTAGCAATCTACCGGACGTTGTCCGGCGGGCTTTGAACAGGGGGGCCGCTTTAAGTGTATTCCACTGCAAGGAGGAGTACAATGAGTGTTTTTACGAAAAAGTTGTCCGGCACATCCCCGGCGGCGGCTGTTTTACTGGCGGCGTTTGCGGCCCTTGTCGTATTTGCCGTGTTTGCCGCCGGTATCCTGAGTTCCTGCGGCGGCGGCGGGGGGGGAGGGGGCGGCGGAACCGTCTATGACGTTACGGTCGCAGCGGGTTTGACCAACGGTTCCCTGGCCGTGGATAAGATTAGCGCGGCGGAGGGCGCGGCGGTAACCATCACGGTAACGCCGGCAAGCGGGTATAAACTGACGAATGGGAGTTTGAAGGCGAAACATGGTTCGCCGGAACAAGAGATATACCCCTCCTATGTTTCCGGCAGTGGAGCTACCAGTCTATACCGGTTTACCATGCCCGCCGCCGACGTAGAGGTGGAAGCGGTATTTGTAGAGATCGAAAGCGATAAGTTTGCTATAACGATAGATCCCGCTCCCAATGGGGCGATTACCAGCAATCCCGCCGATCAAGCGGCAAGCGGAGCTACGGTTACTTTGACGATAGCGCCGGAACCCGGCTACAAGCTTAAAGACGGGACCCTCAAGGTTACCAATAACGAAACTAATAATCCTGTTACTCCTTTGAATGGAAGCGGTAACTCCAGAAACTTTGCCATGCCCGCCTTTGATACCAATGACACTACCCCTTCCGGCGTAACGGTAAGCGCGGAGTTTGTTCCGGTTTCGTGGATAGGTTCAAGTTTTTCGCTTACTAACGAACAGCTTTACGATATTTCGTTTACTAATACGGTCTCATCATCGTTTAATGCCGGGGTTCCCAAGATAAACGGAACCGGCGGGCGCCCCATTACCCAGGCGGGGGCCGCCGGCGCCGGCGCTATTACGGGGGGGAAATTCTCCGTTACCCTGGGTGCTCCCGCCTCTTTGGGCGGCAGCATACCCGGAGCAACGAGCGTATCGCCGGCGGGCGCACAGCTTTTGGTCATCATGGAATTTACCAGCGATGCGGCGCCCGGAACCCCCGGCCAGATGAGTACGGCTATCGTGCTGAAAAACGGCGCAGGTAAAGAGGCCAGCCTGGTCTACGCGGACAGGGACGCCAGGATTACCGGCGCCGGCGTTGACGTAACCCTGGGCGCGGGCTGGAACTGGATTATTGTTGGTACGGACAATTCGGTCAGTTCGGGGGTCCCCGACAACGGCTACCAATGGGGGTTTTATACTTCCGGGACCCCTCCTGCCGAAACCTATTGGGCCAGAACCATAACGGGCGGCGAAACCGGGGTAATTTCCGTTGAAGCGGCGGCAGCGGACGGTTCCGGGAATGTGTACATTGCGGGGGACCAGACCGGGGAATTCAACTACGGCACGGGAAACATAGGAACCGCCGGTGTCCGGAAGGCGTTTCTGGTAAAGTACAATGCCAGTGGAACCATCCAGTGGGCGCGGGTCTACGGCAGCGGCGGTACATCGGATAAATTCAGCGCCCTGGCGCTGGACGCCTTGGGGGATGTCTATGTGGCGGGGACGCTTGGCGATAAGGCATACGTGGCGCAGTGCGGCCACAATGATGGCGGTGTAGTGTGGTCAAGTTCGGCGGACGTGAACGGTTCCCATTTTAGCGGGATAGCGGTGGACACTTCGGGAAATGTCTATGTGGCGGGGGGACAGGGAGGGTCAAGCCTTGTAACATACGGCACCGGGATATCTTTAAACGCCGGCAGTATAGATCGGGCCATTCTGGTTAAGTACACCTCTGCCGGAGCGCAATGGGCCGTAATGTCGTCCGGCGGAACTCCCGAAGGCGCTGAATTTAAAGCGGTGGCGGTGGACGCTTTGGGAAATATCTACGCCGCGGGGACACAGGATAAAAACGGAACCTACGATTACGGGAACGGTATAACCGTAGCCGGAGGGTTTAACAACGGCGATAACCCGGTTATCGTCAAGTACAACACGAATGGAGAAGCTCAATGGGCAAATTCCATTAGCAGCGGGGTTGACTGTGCATTTAGGGCCCTGGCGGTGCATGCTGACGGGATCTACGCCGCGGGATGTCAGGCCGGTGCCGGTTCCTTTTCCTACCAGGGCACGTCGGGTCCGGCAGTAACCGCCACAGGTACTGCCGTTGGGAAGGACAACGCAGTTATCGTTAAGTACAGCGCCGCCGGAGCGGCTCTATGGGCCAAAACCGTCAGTGCAGGGACATATGCTTCCAATTTTCTGGCGCTGGCCGCGGATGCTTCGGGCATTTATGCCGCGGGGGGTCAGGTCGGGAATGGAACCTACACCTACGGCCCGGGAGTCTCCGTTACGGGAACCTATGCCGGAACGGAAAATCATGCTACCAATGCGGTCCTGGTAAAGTACGACAACAACGGACAGGCCCAGTATGCCAAATCGGTTACCACCGGACCGGGGCCTTCTTTCTTCAGCGCGGCGGCGGTTTGTTCCTCCGGGGTGTATGCCGCAGGAACTCAGATAGGAGCCGTTAAATATGTTTACACCGACGGCCAGAACGCCACAGGGACAAACGTGTATGGGGACGGGGACGACGGGTTTAACCCGGTGGTGGCGGCATTCCCCAAATAACGGCGGGACCCCGGATCCCAGCCGGGGTTTAGGGGAACGCCCGCAGCCGGGGGCTGTCCTGGAGCTTTACCGCTTCCCGGACAGCCCCCTTTTTGCGTCCGCCGCCGTCAAAATAGTCTTTGTTTGACAACTGAAAAGTTCCCGTGTATCATTATCCGGTCATTATAAGTATCCTGGTGCTTAAAAAATTCTTTAAGGAGAAGGGTCTGGCGGCCAGGACTGCCGGATTCAGGAAAGCTATGGGTTTTATAGAGTTTTTTATTAACATTCTCTCAACTCCGGCTGTCCTTGTCGGCTTGTTTGCTATGATCGGACTCATACTGCAGGCAAAACCGGTGGAAGAAATTATCAAGGGAACCTTCAAGACCATTGTGGGTTTTCTGGTGCTTTCCGCGGGCGCAGGATACCTGACCGGAGGGAACGGACCGCTTACCAACTTTGGGGTACTCTTTAACGCAACCTTCAGCGTAAGCGGCAGCACCCCCAATAACGAAGCGGTGGTAGCCATTGCCCTGGGCAAGGTAGCTTCCACTACCGCCTACATTATGATAGTCGGGATGATAGCCAACATCGTCCTTGCCAGGCTCTCCAGGATGAAGTACATCTTCCTCACCGGCCACCATACCCTGTACATGGCCTGTCTGCTGGCGGTCGTCCTGAATGTGGCGGGCCTTTCCCAGTGGCAGACGGTTATCGCCGGCGGCCTTGTGCTGGGTCTCGTGATGGTCCTTGCCCCCGCTCTGGCGGCGCCCACGATGAAAAAGATAACCGGCGGCGAAGAGGTGGTCCTGGGCCACTTCGGTACCTTTGGTTACTGGATCTCGGCCCAGGTGGGAAAGCTCTTTGGGGGAAAGGGGGACAAGCCCAAATCCACCGAAGAGATTGACTTCCCCCAGCGGCTGGCTTTTTTGCGGGATACCACCGTGGCAATCGCCATCACCATGGTATTTTTCTTCCTGGTGATCAGCATCATCGGCGCGGTCAAGGGCGTATTCTCCGAAGGCGGGGAACTGTACGGTATTCTGGCCGGCGAGGGGGGGCTTAGGGCTTCCTGGATAGTGTGGGCCATCGTCCAGGGCCTTGCGTTTGCCGCCGGGGTATTTGTTATTCTTGCGGGGATCAGGCTCATCATTGGCGAGATAGTGCCGGCCTTTAGGGGTATTGGAGAAAAACTGGTTCCCCAGGCCAAACCGGCGCTGGACTGCCCCATCACCTTCCCCTACGCTCCCAATGCGGTGCTTATCGGATTCCTGTCCTCCTTTGTGGGCGGCATCGTGGGGCTGGGGCTTATCTTTGCCATCAATGGCGGCACAGGCGGAACCGTACTGGCTATCATTCTCCCCGGGGTTATTCCCCACTTCTTCTGCGGGGCCACCGCGGGGGTATTCGGGAACGCCACGGGCGGGACCAAGGGCTGTGTATTCGGCGCCTTTATCCAGGGCATCGTGATTACCTTCCTTCCGGCCTTCCTGTACCTGGTACTGGGTCAGATCGTCGGCCAGGGGACCACCTTCGGCGATGCGGACTTTGCCATTGTGGGCCTTGTACTCGGCGGAATCTCGCTGAAGGTTAAGACCTGGGGGCTGTTCATTATCTGCATCGTCCTCTATCTGCTTCCCATTATACTTTCTCCCCTTGCCAGGAATAAAAAAGCGTAGAAGCGTGTTCCCGTAACGGCAGGATCCCGCCTTCCAAGGGCGGCGGGATCCTGCCGGTTCAAACCAGGAGGGTTTATGGCTATTAAGAGTGTGGTATGCTGCTGCGGGATGGGCTTGGGTACAAGCCTTTTGGCGAAGATGAATGTGGAAAAGACCCTCAAACAACTGGGCGTCTCCGGTGTTTCGGTGGAACATTCCTCAATTTCGGACGCCCTGGTTAATAAGTTTGACCTCTATGTGGTCAGCAAGGATCTTGCAAAAGAGGTCGCTTCTCTTTCAAGCGTCGTGGTATTGGAAAATATTATGGACGGAAAAGAACTGGAGACCAAGCTCCGCCAGACTTTCAATGTATAGGCGCTTCCGGCCGTTCAAAACCGGCCGGGCCTGAAAAAGCCGAAGAGGCTGCCGCAGAAACCTCCTGCGATGTGGGCGAACTCGGAAATATTATCGGACTTAAAAGAATTAAAAAGCTCCCGTCCAAGGTAGAGGGCCAGCACCAGAATGAAGGTCAGGGGTATCTCCCCCTTGTTGAAGTTGGTAAAAGACGCCAGCAGTATCATCATAAAGACCACCCCGGAGGCTCCCAGCAGCGAAGACGGGAAGAGGAGCGCGTTGAGGATCCCCGTAACCAGGGCGGTAATAAGTATCATAACCAGAAGGGAAAAGGAGCCGTAGGTTTCCTCCAGAATGGGCCCCAGGAGCAGGATAAAGGCAAAGTTGGAAATAAGGTGGTTCCAGTCGGCATGGCCTATTACATGGGTAAAGAGGGTAACCCAGCTTCTAAGAACGAAGGGGGAAAAACCGCCCCTGCCGGGAACGGTAAACCATGCCCTGGTCAGGGAATGAAAGATAAGCTGGGTAAAGATCAGCACCAGGGCGCTGATAAAAGCATAGGTCAATACCGTGGGGGCGTTGTACTTAATCCGCATAGACTGCTTCCTTGTTAGTTAGTGTCTGTCCATAATGTGTCTACATTATGAACAAACACTCGTTATATTGGACTTGTCCGGAAGCTGAAGTTTCCGGACAAGTCTATTATTGAGACTGTTTCAAAAAACGAGGGTTTGAAACAGCCTCATTCGATTTGTATTTCTACCGGACAGTGATCCGACCCGCCTACGCCGGACTTGATAATCGAAGCCTTGATCCGGGGAAGAAAGGCCTCGTCCACACAGTGATAGTCGAGCCTCCACCCTATGTTCCGGATGCGGGCGTTCGCCCTGTAAGACCACCAGCTGTAGTGCCCCGCTTCGCCGGGATGAAAGCGCCGGAAGGTGTCGGCATAGCCCGCTCCGGTAAATACATCCATCCAGGCCCGCTCTTCCGGCAGGTATCCGGCGTTTCCCTCATTCTCCTTGGGCCGGGCAAGATCGATGGGCTTATGGGCAATGTTGTAATCCCCGCAGAGGATCAGGTGGCGGCCCGATGCGCGGAGCCTGTTGCAGCGCTCCAGTATGGCGGCGCAGAAGGCCAGTTTATAATCCAGCCTGGCCCCGGCATCCTGGGAATTGGGGAAATAGGCCGAGATAAGGGAAAAGTTCTTGTAATCCGCCTGAAGGACCCGGCCCTCGTCGTCGAATTCCGCCAACCCCAGGGTCTTTATCTCCAGGGGCTCCTCCTTTGAGTATATGGCGACCCCCGCATAGCCGGGCTTTTTAGCGCTGGCCCAATAGGAACGGTAGGGGCGGCCCCCATTGTCCACGGGTTCGATCAGCTCTTTGGAAAGCTGCTCAGGCCGGGCCTTGGTCTCCTGCAAACAGAGCATATCCGGGGACTCCTCCCTGAACCACTGGATAAAGCCCTTTTTTTCCACAGCCCGGATACCGTTAACATTCCAAGATAGGATACGCATGGAGGCATAGTATGGGCCGCCGCCGGGAAAAAAGCAAGGATGCAAAGCCCCCGGCGGTTTCGGTCCGCCCGGTTTAAGAAACCCCAGGGGGTTTGTTGTTTTTAAACGGCTGCCGGCGGATCTTTGGCTCGACAGGAACTAAAGTTTCCGGACAATTCCATTGTTTTTTTAGCTTTTTTCGGGTATGCTGATTCTATGCCCCTTAATCGCGGAAACGGATTAGTCCTGCTCGACAAGAAAGAAGAAAAGCTTAAGGAACCCGGAGAATGCCGGGTTATACTCCTCAATGACAACTATACCACCATGGAATTTGTGGTGGAGATTTTGATGTTGATCTTCCACAAACAATTTGAGGATGCCAACCGGATCATGATGGATATACATAGAAAAGGCCGGGGAACGGTGGGGGTCTATTCCTGGGATATAGCCCAAACCAAGGCCGAACAGGTGCACGATATTGCCAGGGAGAACGAATATCCCCTTAAATGTGTGGTGGAGCCGGTCTAGTACCAGGCATTGTCTTATGATTCGATTTTGTATATTTTGATTAATAGGGAGTCTATAGATGAAGGTAAGCCGCCATGTACATGCCATTATTAACGCCGCTTACAACGAGGCTAAAATACGAAAACACGAGTACGTAACTCCGGAGCATCTGCTTTACGCTGCCCTGGCCTTTGACGAAGTTCAGGAGATTCTCTCCGCCTGCGGGGGCAACCTGAAACAGCTCAGGCACTGGATGGAGAACTACATTGAGCAGAAGGTTCCGGTACAGAATAATACCGATCCGGCCCAGACCGTAGGCTTCCGGGGTGTCATGGAGCGGGCGGTGATTCAAAGCCAGAGTTCCCAAAAGGATACCCTGGACGTGGCGGATATTCTGGTATCCCTCTTTGACGAAGAACAGAATTACTGCGCCTACTCCCTTAGAAAAGTGGGGGTTAAGCGGCTGGTGCTGCTCGAAGTACTCTCCCATGGCATCGAGCAGGACCGGGCCTTCGATTTTGTCAAACCCGAAACGGGGCCCATAAATGAAGAGTCCAAAGAGGAAACCGCCGATGAGGGGAACCCAAAAGCCAGATCCGGCAGGAAAAGCGCCCTGGAGCGGTACGCCACGGAACTTACGGCTTTGGCCCGGGAAAACCGGCTTGAACCGGTCATAGGCAGGGAAGCGGAGCTGGATCGTACCGTACAGGTTCTCTGCCGGCGGCTTAAAAACAACCCCGTCCATGTGGGGGATTCCGGGGTGGGCAAGACCGCCATCACCGAGGGGCTGGCCCAGCGTATCGTCGCCGGGGACGTACCCCCCACATTGAAGGACTTTTCCATCTTTTCTCTGGACATGGGGGCCCTGGTGGCGGGGACCAAATACCGGGGCGATTTTGAAGAACGGATCAAGCGGGTCATAGAGGAGATCCTTAAAAAAGAAAGGGCCATCCTCTTTATTGATGAGATCCACACCCTGGTGGGGGCCGGTTCCGTCTCCGGGAGCGCCCTGGATGCGTCGAATCTCCTCAAACCGGCTCTGACCTCGGGAAAACTTCGCTGTATAGGATCGACCACCCACGAGGAGTATGGCAAATTCTTTGACAAGGACCGGGCCCTTTCCCGGCGTTTCCAGAAGATCGACATCAACGAGCCCAGCGAGGAGGACGCCATTGCCATCCTCAAGGGGCTCAAGGCAAAGTACGAAAATTACCACAAGGTCCGGTACAGCGACGAAGCCGTAGAGGGGGCGGTGCGGCTTTCCGCCCAGCACATCACCGAACGGCGGCTTCCCGACAAGGCTATCGACGTAATCGACGAAGCCGGCGCTTTCGCCCGGATTGAAGCCTTCAAACGGGAGCGGCAAACGGCCGAAGCCGCCGGGGACGGAAAGGCCCTTTCCCCCGGCAAATACGGCGCCGGGAAGACCGGAACCGGAAACAGCCGTCCGGCGGATAGTATCGAACTGTTTGCGGATCTGGCCAGCCCCGGTAATATCAGCCTCACCAACCGCCCGGAAAACCGCCTTCCCGTTTCGGTTCAGGAGGGATCGGTGGAGATTATCGGCATCGGCCTTCCTTTAATCGAAACCGTAGTTGCCAAGATAGCCCGGATTCCCGAACGCTCGGTTGGAGAAAACGAGAAGGACAAACTCCGTTTTCTTGAATCCAGGCTAAAGGAACGGATTTTTGGCCAGGACGAAGCGGTGGAAGCGGTGGTCAAGGCGGTTAAGCGATCCCGGGCGGGATTCAGGAACCCCGGTAAGCCCGTGGCTAACTTCCTCTTTGTGGGACCTACCGGGGTGGGAAAGACGGAACTTGCCCGGAGTCTGGCGGATATTCTGGGGGTCTCCATGCACCGCTTCGACATGAGTGAGTACCAGGAGAAGCACACCGTTTCAAGGCTTATCGGTTCGCCGCCGGGTTATGTGGGCTATGAAGACGGCGGGCTCCTCACCGATGCAGTACGGAAGCAGCCGCACGGCGTGGTCCTCCTGGACGAGATCGAGAAGGCTCATCAGGATATCTACAACATCCTGCTCCAGATCATGGACTACGCCACCCTTACCGACAATAACGGCAGGAAGGCGGATTTTCGCAATGTGGTGTTTATTATGACCAGTAATGCGGGAGCCCGGGACATCGGCAGAAGCCTTATCGGATTCGGAGAGCGGATCCTCGACGAGTCCGCCGTGGACGGCGCGGTGGAAAAGATCTTTACCCCGGAATTCCGCAACCGCCTGGATGCGGTGGTCCGTTTCGGCCACCTTACAAGGGAAATTATGACTTCCATCGTAGAGAAGGAACTGGACCTCTTTAAGAAGCAGCTTGCGGAGAAGAAGGTAACCCTGACCGTAAGCGCCGCTGCGGTGGACAAGCTGGCCGGGGAAGGATACAGCCGGGAATTCGGCGCCCGGAATGCGGGCCGCATTATTGAAGATAAGATAAAATCTTTCTTTGTAGACGAGGTGCTCTTCGGCGGCTTAAGCGCCGGCGGAGAGGCTTATATCGACTGGCAGGACGGGGAATACCGGATCACCACGGGAGAACGGGAGTCTGCGGCGGTGTCCGCCGGGACAGCGGGCGCTGAAACGGCGGTGAAATAGGTTCAGGTGTACCGGACCGGACCAGATCCCAATTTCCCCCGCCTCTCCGAGAATCAGCGTTTCTCCTTTCCTTCCCCCGAAACCTGGACCGGCTGGGTAGTGGCGGTAGGGGGCAACCTCTCTCCGGGGATGCTGCTCTCCGCCTATGAACAGGGACTCTTCCCCTGGTACAATCCCGAAGATCCCCTGCTCTGGCAGTCCCCCGATCCCCGGCTGGTAATCTTCCCGGAAAAACTCCATGTCTCCGCCTCCATGGCAAGGGTTCTAAAACGGGGGTTGTTTGAAATTACCTTTGACCGGGACTTTGAGGGAGTTATCCGGGGCTGCGCCCGGGCGGTCCGGTCCGGTCAGGACGGAACCTGGATATCGGAGGATATTATCGCCGCCTACACGGAACTGTACTGTCTGGGCTGGGCCCATTCCGCGGAGGCCTGGTACCGGGGAGAACTGGCCGGCGGCTGTTACGGCATAGGTCTGGGAAACGTCTTCTTTGGGGAGTCGATGTTCGCCGAAAAATCCAACGCATCTAAGGCCGCTTTCCTTACCCTGGCTCGAACCCTCTTTGCCGATGGAATCCGCTTTATCGACTGTCAGGTCCAAACGGATCACCTGTCCAGTCTGGGAGGCGAAGAGATAAGCCGGGAGGAATACCTCTTTCTGCTCGAAAAAGCTTTGGCGGTAAGGCGTTATGCCCGGGGCCGGGCTGTGGACCGCCGGGGAAACTGGGGGGAACGCTATGGGATGGGCTGAATTCCCCGCCGGCAGATCCACCGTTCATGCCAATTGAAGTAACATCCTTATATTTGCGGGCCGCTGTTTTTGCATACGACATGTTGACAAAGACTGATATTTCATAAAAACTCACACCGTTAGGAGGTGATATGATTATCGGCTGTGTTTCAGAAATCAAAATTCATGAGTACCGTGTAGGTTTAACGCCGGAAAATGTCCACGCCTACACTTCCCGCGGGCACCAGGTATTGATCCAGCAGGGAGCGGGGGAAGGCTCCGGTTTTACCGATCAGGAATATGCCGGTATGGGGGCGAAAATACTGTCCGGCGCCCAGGCGGTCTGGGATGCATCCGATATGATTATCAAAGTTAAAGAACCGCTGCAGGAAGAATATGCAAAAATGCGGGAAGGACAGATACTATACACCTACCTGCATCTGGCGGCGGACCGGCCGCTGACGGACGCCCTTCTGGAACGGAAGGTAAAGGCCGTCGCCTATGAAACGGTTCGTGATGCGGCCGGCGGGCTGCCGCTGCTTAAACCTATGAGTGAAGTCGCCGGCCGGCTCAGCATACAAGAAGGGGCGAAGTGTTTGGAAAAGCCGCAGGGCGGTTTGGGCATTGTACTGGGCGGCGTACCGGGGGTAAAAAAGGCGAAGGTTGTCATCATCGGAGGCGGGGTTGTGGGAACCAGCGCCTGTAAGATAGCAGTGGGGATGGGCGCCGAAGTAAGCATTTTGGACAAGAACCTTGACCGCCTTGCCTATCTGGACGACATATTCGGCTCCAGCGTACAGACTCTGTACAGTGAAGATGCGGTAATCGAACGGGAAGTAACCGGAGCGGATCTGGTTATCGGGGCGGTGCTGATACCCGGCGCGGCGGCGCCGAAGCTGATCAAAAAATCGTACCTGTCCCGCATGAAGAAGGGCAGCGTCATTGTTGATGTGGCGGTGGATCAGGGCGGATGCTGTGAAACCACCCGGCCCACCTATCACGATAATCCCACGTTTATCGTCGACGGGGTTATCCATTACTGCGTTGCCAATATGCCCGGAGCGGTCTCACGGACATCTTCGATAGCGCTGACAAACGCCACCCTGAGCAGAGGACTTTGCATCGCCGGCAACGGCCTGGAGGGGGCGGCAAAACTGGACGGGGGCATAAGGTCCGGAATCAACTGCTACGGCGGCAGGTTGACCTGCCGGGAAGTGGCGGAAACCTTCGGCCTGGATTACGCTGCCTTTGAATCCTTGTAGCGGATTAACTAGAGTTTGTCTGTGATAGAGTTGTGCGGAGACTTCAGTCTCCGCACAACCAACGGTTCGCCAGCAAGCGCTTAAAACAACAAAAAACGCATTTTCACAGCCCTTAAGCTGCGGAAATGCATCGGACTAAAGTCCACAGGCTGTCCACGAAATAACCGGCTTTGTGAACAGATACTAACTACGCATCCCGCAGAAAAGCCCCATATCCTTTATAAGTAACATAGAGATCTATCTTACTTATCACCTCAAAAGGAGAATGCATGGACAGCACCGGAACGCCGCAGTCCAGTACATCTACACCCAGGTTTGCCACATGCTGGGCAATGGTTCCGCCGCCGCCCTGATCCACCTTGCCCAGGTTGCCATACTGCCAGCGGACCCTGTGCTTGTTCAGTATGCTCTGCACCTTCTGGCAGAATTCGGCATTGGCTTCGCTGCCCCCGAATTTACCCCCCCGGCCGGTATACTTGGAGAGTACCAGCCCTTTGCCGAAATAAGATGCGGTTTTCTTGTCGTAGACCGAATCAAAGTTAGGATCATAGGCGGCATTTACATCCGCGGAGAGCATACTGGACCCCTCCAGGGCGCGGCGCAGGGCAATCTCCGAATAGGGAGCCTCTGTCTTTAAGCAGAGGTAGGCGATAAAATTTTCAAAGACCCGGGACTGGGCCCCTGTATTGCCCATGGAACCTACCTCTTCCTTGTCGGTAAGGATACAGACCGCCGTTTTTTTTGGAGGCTCCGTTTCCGAAACAATATCCAGGACAGCATAGAGGGCCGCATAAGCGCAGCATCGGTCGTCATGGCCGTAGGCGCCAATCATGCTCCGGTCAAGGCCCAGGTCCCGGGCTTGATGGGCGGGGACCAGCTCAAACTCCGCCCCCGCAAAGTCCTCCTCCACGATACCGTACTTTTCGTACAGTATATTGAGCAGGTTAAGCTTAACCCGGTCTTTTGCCTTCTTGTCCTGGTAGGGCCTGGAACCAGCCAGCACGTCCAGCTCTTCGCCGTCGATAAATTCGGATGCCTTCTTCTGCATCTGCTCCCGGGCCAGGTGGGGAAGCAGATCCGTTACCGTAAAGACCGGATCCCCCTCATCTTCGCCTATGCAGACATCCCGCCGCTTTCCGTCCCTGCCGATGACTACGCCGTGGAGAGCCAGAGGTATGGTGGTCCATTGGTAGTGCTTTATGCCGCCGTAATAATGGGTGTCGAAAAGGGCAAACCCCGTATTCTCGTAGAGGGGATTGGTCTTAAGATCGATCCGGGGCGAATCTACATGAGCCCCCAGGATATTTACCCCCCCGGAGGCGGGCGCTTTCCCAATCACAGCAAAGACCAGGGATTTTCCCCGTATATTCTGGTACACCCTGGCTCCCGGTTTCAGCCTTTCGCCCTTTGAACCTTTGTCCAGAATAGTTTCAATATCAATAAACCCCTTCTTTTTTAAAAGTTCCAGCGCCGCCGCCACAAATTCCCGTTCGGTCTTTCCCCGGTTCAGAAAGATCTTGTAGTCTTCGGCAAATTTTTCCGCATCTTTTATATCCTTAGCCGCCGCAGTATCCCAGCAGTTTTTAATATCAAAGCAGAGTTTTTCGGAGAGAAGCTGTCCCTCGGATTTAATTTCTTCAGTTTTTTTCGCCATAGATGTACTCCTCCCAGTAGGATATACTAAAGGCCATGGAAATTGCAACGAAGGAATTCGCCCAGGTCCGGGACCGTTACGCCCCTTCTCCCACGGGGCTTCAGCACATCGGGGGACTGCGGACGGCCCTCTTTAACTACCTCTTTGCCCGTTCCCGGGGGGGAAAATTTATCCTTCGCCTGGAAGATACGGACCGTACCCGTTTTGACGAAAGCTTTGTTCAGAACCTTTACGATACCTTTGCATGGCTCGGCATACACTGGGATGAAGGCCCCGGTACGGGGGGAAGCGCCGGGCCCTATGTCCAGTCGGAACGCCTTGCCCTCTACAAGCAGTACGCCGAAGAACTGGCTGCCCGGAATAAGGCATATTACTGTTTTTGCTCCGCCCAGCGCCTGGAGGCGCTCCGGGCGGAACGGGAGGCAGCCCGTTCTTCCGGTACCGGTTATGACCGGCGCTGCCGGGATATTCCGGCGGAAGAAACGGCCCGCCGCGCCGCCGCCGGAGAGGCCCACACCATAAGGCTTAAAATTCCCCTGACGGAAGAAAGGGGCGCGCCGCCGGTAACGGTTTTTACGGATCAGCTCCTGGGGAAAATCGAATGGAAAAACGCCGATATAAACCCCGATCCGGTGCTGCTTAAATCCGATGGTTTTCCCACTTATCACCTGGCCAATGTGGTGGACGATCATCTTATGGGCATAACCCATGTACTCCGGGCCCAGGAATGGCTCCCTTCCACCCCCCTCCATGTGATTCTCTACCATGCCTTTGGCTGGGAACATCCTCTGTTCTGCCACCTTCCCATGGTGATGGGTCAGGACGGAAAGAAGCTTTCCAAACGCCACGGCGCCACCAGTATTGATGAATTTCGCCGCCGGGGCTATCTCCCGGAGGCGCTGATAAACTATGTGGCTCTCCTGGGCGCTTCCTACGAGGAGGGGAAGGATCTCTATACGCTGGAGGAGCTGGCGGAACGGTTCGGTCTGGACAAGCTGAACAAGGCTCCGGCGATCTTCGACTACAAGAAGCTTGAATGGTACAACGGTCAGTATATACGGATGAAGGATGATGAAGAATTGGCCGCCCTGGCCCTGCCCTACGCCCAGGCCGCGGGGCTCTTCGGCCTGTTTGGCGCGCCGGAGGACGCCGGTTTCCCGGCCGGGGCCGCGCAGAAGCTTCTGCCGGAGCCTTCGCCGGAACAGCGCCGGATCTTTGTCCAGGCCATGGCCCTTATCAAAGAGCGGATCTCCTTCCTCCATGAGATACCGGAGAAGATCCGCTATCTCTTTGCCGATCCGGCCCTTCCCGCAGCGGAAGTATTCTTTCCTAAAAAGGCGGATCTTGCCGCTGCGATTAAGCTTCTGCGGCTGGGCCGGGACCTGGCGGGTCCCATGGCTTCCGTCTCCGAGGAGGAAGCGGAGGCCATGATCAAGGATGCCGCCGAAAAGGAGGGAGTCAAGCTGGGGGATCTGCTGATGCCTCTGAGGGTGGCAATCACCGGCAGCCGGGTAAGCCCCCCCCTCTTCGGTTCCCTCCGTATCCTGGGGGCGGAACGTTCCAGGATGCGGGCTGGCCGGGCCTTGACGGCGCTTGAAGCGGCCGTTCCGGATGGTATGGCTGCGGAGCCCCATGAAGATACGGGTCATTGAACTGCCCCTGGATTTCGGGGCAAGCCGCCGGGGAAGCGATATGGGCCCCTCCGCCATACGTCTGGCGGGCCTTCGGGAAAGCCTTGCCGAAGCGGGCCATATTTGCGAGGAGGACTTTCCGGGGATTCCTGTGCCGGTTCAGGAATTTGCCGAAGAGGGAAACGAGAGGGCCAAGTTTCTAAAACCCATAGCGGAAGCCTGCGGAGAATTGGCGGCGCGGGTAGAAAAGGCGGTGGATGACGGCGTCTTTCCCCTCATCCTTGGGGGGGATCATTCCATCGCCATAGGAAGCCTGGCGGGACTGGGGGCGGCCTATAGAAAACGGGGGGAAAGCTGGGGCGTTCTTTGGGTGGATGCCCACGGGGATTTCAATACCCCCGGCACCACTCCTTCGGGAAATATTCACGGTATGTCCCTGGCCATTAGCTGCGGTTACGGCTGCGGGGAGCTTACCGGTCTCCACGGGGATTTCCGCAAACTGGACCCCGCTAACACAGCCCTGGTAGGGGTACGGGACCTGGACCGCATGGAAAAAAAACTGATGCGGGAGGCGGGACTCAAGGTGCTTACCATGACCGATGTGGACCGCCTGGGGATAGCCGGCGCCGCCGGAGAGCTGATCCGCTTTTTCAGCATGAGGGTTGAACATCTCCACGTCAGCGTGGATATGGACGCCCTGGATCCCATGGTGGCCCCCGGCGTGGGAATCCCCCTTCCGGGGGGATTTTCCTACCGGGAAGTGCTCTTTCTGGCGGAAGAACTGGGAGCCTCCAAACTCCTGGATTCCGTGGAAGTGGTGGAGGTAAACCCCGTCCTGGACGTGCGGAACCAGACCGCCAAGATGGCGGTAGAGATAATCCGCCGCCTCCTGGGGGGAACCATCTACTAGAGCCTCTCAGCAAAATCCCCGCCGCAGAGGGCAGGGAGCGCTGTTCCGCTGGACGGTTACAGAACCGGCGCGCCGAAAACAAAGCCCAGAGAGAAGCCCCGCTGTTTATGATCCAGCAGATCTGTCCCCATAATATCAATGGTCGCATTGAATTTATCCAGCGCCGGGATACGGCTTAGATCCACCCGTACCCCTGTGTTCATAACCCCCCTTACCTCATAATCGGCGGCCAGGGGATCGTTGCTGTAGGAAAAGTTTGAATATTCCATAATCCAGTGAACAAAATGCTGGAGGGTATTGGGGAAGACGGTCATATCAAGGCCCATGCCAAAATCGATATTGGTCTTGCCGATTGTGTCCCTGTTGGCCCTTTTTTCATTGCTGTCTATCACAAAGGTCTTGCCCAGTACCGCAGTAGTTTCCACGGGGGCGCCGAAGAAGGAAGCGGCATAGGTAATGGCCCCATAGAACTGCATAGTATTGGCGTACTCGTTCTGTTTATTCGTACCCCCGTTATCTCCGCCCATATTGAGGAACTGGATATTTCCCCCTATGGCTACCGCGGGATAGGAGGCGTTCTTAAACGGAAGCTGCACCTTGGCGCCGATAAGAAGATCGTTGTTGTCCCCGCTGCTTGCGGTCCAGTAATCGGGCTGGAAATCGAAGGCGATGCTTGCCTCGGCCCACTTTAGAAAGCCGAAGTTGGCCCCGACATTGTGGGCCATTTTAACGTCATCCTCATTATCATTAGGATCGAAGGCGGTAAAATGGTAGCCCACGTTAAACCCAAAATCCCGGCCCGGCCAGCTTACCCGGGCGGTAGGCAGCCCATAAATGCTGGTGGTTCCGCTTAAACCCATGGTGGTAAGCGGATCCGGGGTTTCGGACTGGGCTGTAACTTGAGGAATCAGCGCCAAAGCAAGGACTAATGCAATCACAAATAATTTATGCTCAAAGCCATAATTTTCACATATTTTTCTCATAATAAGTCCCTCCTCATAAGAGAATAAATAGAATAAAAAAAAATTGCAATTATAGGGAAGTTCCGGAAACTCCGGCTGGGGTTTTTCGGAACTTTCTACAGTTTTTTCTCCAGGGTCTCAAAAACCGGCCCCAGTTCATCAAAGTGAAGCGCCGCCTGCCGGTCCAGGGGCGTTTCCATATTGTTGATGATCACCAGCCTGCCCCCGGACCGCAGGGTATAACCGGGAAGGCCCGCTGCGGGGTATACCGTCAAACTGGTTCCCAGGATCAGCATCAGGTCCGAATTCCGGGCCTCCTCCTCCGCCGCCTTTAAGGCCAGCCGGGGAAGGCTTTCCCCAAAGAAGGTAATCGCCGGCTTAAGCGCCGCCCCGCAGCGGGAACATTTGGGAAGTTCCCCCGCCTTGACCAGGGCGGCGGTTTCGTCAAAACCCTTCAGCTCCTGCGAAACCGCGGAGAGCTGTTCCGCCCCAAGGCCCCCTTTGGCAGCCAGCTCTTCCACCAGGACAGGATCCGAACAACGGAGACAGTAGTGTACCGAAGGAGAACCGTGGATTTCGATAACCCGGCGGCTTCCCCCCTTCTGGTGAAGGAGGTCTATATTCTGGGTGATGAGGGCTTTGAGGAGCCCCTTCGCTTCAAGTTTCCCCAGGACCCTGTGCACCACCGAAGGCTCCTTTTCGTTGACATTGTAGATAAAGTCTCCGGCGGATCGATAATAAAAAGAGGGGTCCCTCATAAAGTAATCAATATCGAAGATCTTTTCGGCGTCCATCTCCCTGTAAAGGCCGTTTTTACCCCGGAAATCCCGGATCCCCGAGAGGGTGCTTACCCCTGCTCCGGTAAGGGCCGTACAATGACGGGCCGAACTTATCATCTCAAAAAGCGTATCCGTACTGTCCATAAGCTCCCCTTCGCCTAATTTATTTTGGAAAGACAATTGTGCAAATAGAAAACCGAGGCGCCGTCGTTGGGGACGATCTCCGCCACCTTTTGAAAGTTGATCATGGCTTCGGTATAATTTTTCTGATAGTAGTTAAGCATCCCCTGTTCAAAAAACATATTGGCCCGCATCTTCAGTTCCATCATTTCGGGATCTATGCCGTCGAAGATCTCGAATACCGAAACCGGCGCCGCCTTTCCCTTGACTCTGACCTTCCCGATGAACCGGTACATATAGGAGCCGGGGTCTTCCAGTTTTTTGAAAGTCTCCTCGCTGATCGCCATGGAAATTTTGAAAAATTTGGTGATGTTCTCCAGGCGGCTTGCCAAATTGACCGCATCGGAGATAACCGTATTCTGCATCCGGTCCTCGACCCCCACTACTCCCAGCATCAGGGTTCCCGTATGCAGGCCTATGCCCATGGAGAGGGGGCGGTAACCGCGGTTCGCCCGGTGCCTGTTGTACTCCAGCAGCTTTCTCTGAATGGCGATGGCCGTCCGCACCGCCATGTCAGCCCCCTTCTCCTGGGGGAAGAGGGCCATAATGGCGTCTCCCACATACTTGTCCACAAAGCCGTTGTTTTCGATGATCACCGGCACAATCCGGGACAGGTAGGAATTGATAAATTTAAAGCTCTCCTCGGGAGTTAGATGTTCCGACAGTTCCGAAAACTGCCGGATGTCGGAGAAGAAGATGGTCATCTCCTGTTTGGTATGATCCCCCAGCTGCAGATCCATCACGGTATTCTTTTTCAGAATCGAGAGAAATTCTTTGGGGATGAAGGGATTAATCGCCTTTAGGGATACATTGGCTTCTTGCTCAGGCAGTATGGCGTCCTCATCCTTGAGGAAAAAAACCGGACCGGCGGCAAAGTAATTTTCCATCACGATGAAAATCAGGAGAGCGCCGGCCCAGAGGAAAAGCTGAGGGATATACAGGGGGATGAAGAGGGCCCCCGCCGCCGCCGGCAGGACCAGGCCCAGCCGCATAAAGCCGCCCCAGCGCTGCCCTGCCTTCAAGGCCCTCCCGGCGCAGAAGCCGCAGAGGACCATCAGGAAAACCGAATAAGCTCCGAAGCTAAGGGTTACAGAAACCATACCCCAAAAGGGAAGAAGGATACAAACTATCCCCGCGGCAAGAATTAGGAAAAGCCCTTCCCTTTTCAGTTTTCCGGCAAAATCCAGATAAATCACACAGAAAGCGGCGGTTTGGAACCCTCCTAGTCCCAGAATCTGGAGCTTTACCCCTGCCGCCGTAAAGGCCGGTCCGGAAAACAGGAAGAAACAAAGCCCCAGGGCAGAGGAAAAAACGGCAAAGGCCAGAACCGTCCAGGCCCTTTCGAGGAAATTGTGTCTTTTTTTCGGCAGAAGCCGGAAGATAATAACGAGGGCAAAGAAAAAAAGCGCCGAGGAAACAAAACCCGTGGCAAATAAATCAAGCGCGCCGGATTGTTCTTTTAAGACATACAGATTTTGAGCCCAGGATAACAAATAGCTATTTTTATCCATTAAACCAGCTTTTTAGAAATATTCCTCTTCTAAACTACTGAATAGCCGTACAAAAAGTCAAGCATTTTGGCGCCGGCGGGATGAACCCTTCGATTTTCTTACTAAAAAAACAAGTCCTGCATAAATGCCGCCTCAGAGAATCGAACTCTAGACACAAGGAAGTCCCCTTGACGTATACAAACCTACTGTGTGTTATCTAGGCTTATTATAAACACATACCATGGAAGATCCAAGCACAAAAAACTATTATAGAGAGCTTTTCCCAAAACTCGGTTAGTTTTGGAAAAAGCTTCCGAAAAAGCGGGGATGAACCCGCCTACGAATCAAAGGCAGAGCCCAACGGCAGGTTATTGTCGTTGTAGCTTTTGATGAAAACATCGCTTAAGCCGGGAATATAGTAGTATTCGTCTTCCGGATCGCTATTGGCATATACCAATTTTCCGGAGCCCGGCTTGTTTATGGGGAAATTCTGAACCATGGCCACACACTGGGTATGTGCTTTTGCCGTTTCCAGGGTACATACAGGAGCTTTGCCGCTTGCCGCTGATTCAAGGGCATCGTATAATTTCTGAAAAGGCTTCCCCTTGTCTATGCTTGCGTAGGATTTTTCCCTGCCGTCGTTAAACCGGGCGCTAAAGTCGAGTCCCTCTTTTCTTTCAAAGTGAATGGCGCCTTTTTCAAAAACAAAATCCCCCATGGGGCCGATGTTCTTCTCTTCAACACAATGAGCGGCAAAGAAAAGCAGTTCCGTATTTTCAACGGTTCTTAGCCTGACCGCCGCGGCGTCATAGTTTTCAATATCCGGCCTTGCTTTCCAAAGTCTCGCGTCCGCGTCAATTATTTCCGCAGACCGGTTAATTTCGCTCCCTAAAAGGAAGAGCATTATTTGTAATTGATGGGCGCAGGCGTTGCTTAAGGGGCTGTCGTATATTTTCTCTCCCCCGTACCGCGTCATACCGGCCCATTTGTTCCGGCGATAGTACCGGGTGTTACGGCGGGGAAGCCACATGCTTTTCAAAAGCAGCGGCTTTCCGTAAACGCCGTCCAATATATCTCTTTTAAGGGCCAAAACATCTCTTGAAAAACAAAGTTGATAACCTATGGCCACAAAAAGGCCGGTTTCTTTTTCCCGTTCGACAAGGGCCTTTATCTGATCCGCGTCCCCGCAAACAGGTTTTTCGCAAAGCACGTTGCTTCCGTGATTAAGGCAGCTCATTATATACTGGTAATGGGTATGTATCGGGGAAGAGATTACCGCCAAATCCGCGCTATGGTTCTGGTAATACGCATCTACCGTGTCAAACACCGGAATATTGCGGGATTTTATTTCCGCGATATGCGGCGACCTGTCCGCGAAAGGATCGGCAATACCGGACAACTCTATCGCCGGATCGCGCAGGGACAAAAGCTCTTTGATATAATTTTCCCCATAGCCGCAAATACCGGCAAGCATGATCTTTATCCGTTTAATCATAAATACGCCTCTTCTTTTGTACGGAACCCATCCGTAATACCAACTATTATGGATAAGGCTGATTCGCGAACCTGTAAACAGACAGATTTTAATCTAATAGGTCAAAATTTTCAAGGCCGGATCTCAAGACCGGATCTTAAAGCGGACAGAGAAGGATTTTGGAACAAAATCCATGCGGGTTTCCGGATATAACTTAAAGGCTATGCATACGGGGAATGAAGGGATAAGATAAGGATACCTGTCCGTAACCTGTTCGCGTTACGGGCGGACTTTCATTAAGAGGAGTAACTATGAAATACGGTCTTTGCGCTTCCCTGGATGATCTGGAATTGGCAGAACGGCTTGGCTTTGACTATATCGAGTGCCCTGTTTCTTCAATTGCCGCCTACGGCGAGGAGGAATTCGAGAAAATTCTGGCGGCTGTAAAGGCAAGTTCCCTGGCGGTGGAACGGGTGAATGTTTTGTTTCCCCGAACCATCAGTCTTATCGGCCCCGATGCGGATAAAAAAACCGTTGACGGATACCTGGAAAAGGCTTTTTCCCGGGTAAAGGCCCTGGGGGGAACCCTCGCGGTTTTTGGAAGCGGTAAGAGCCGCGCCATTCCGGAAAATTATCCGTTCAGCAAAGGATACGCCGAGCTTGTCCGCGCAACAAAAGGGATTGGAGAAATCGCGTCCCGTTACGGCATCGCCATCGCCATAGAGCCGCTAAACCGGGAAGAGTCGAATTGCATCAACTCCCTTAAAGAAGGGGCCATGCTTCAGGCCGACGCGGCCTTGGATAACGTCGGGCTGCTGGCGGATCTCTACCACATGCTCCGCGAGAATGAGCCGATGGACAATATAACCGCCGTAAACGATCTTCGCCATACCCACATTGCCCTGCTTGAGGGACGGGGATACCCCCTTGTTAAGACGAGGGAGGTTGGGGAGTTTTTCGCCGCCCTTGCGAAAATCGCCTACTCCGGAACGATGAGCATTGAGGGAAAAACCGCCGACATGGAACATGACGCGGCAGCGGCATTGAAGGTTTTGCGTTCAATCACGGAGTAATACCGGCCCCGCCTCCGGCAGGCTTGTAGTCATTTGAGGCTGTTTCAGAGCTGACCGGAGTTTTGAAA
>JAISMC010000119.1 GCA_031276965.1 Treponema sp. | reverse complement strand
GCGGTGGCTATCCCCGGCTACCAGGTGCCCTTCGGCTCAAGGGAACTGCCCATAGGCCGGGGCTGGGGAACCGGAGGCATCCAGATTACCCTCTCCGTCATAGGCCGGGAGGACACCCTCAAGGTGATAGACCAGGGCAGCGACGACAGCGTCAATGCCGTGTCCATCCGGGAGTTTGTATCCGCCTGTACCGGCGTCAAAACCACCACGGATTCCGAAGAAGCCACGGTGATCCAGACCCGCCACCGTATCCCGGAAATCCCGCTGCGGAACGATCAGATTATGGTGCTGCAGGTGCCCCTTCCCGAAGCCCTGCGGCTGGTGGAACCCCTGGAATCGGTAACCAAACAGATGCACGCCGAAATGGACTACGCCCCCATCTGGCTGGCCCTCTACGAAAACATCGTCCGGGTGGGGGAAATTGAACTGGGGGCCGATTACCCCGTGATGGTGGAGGACCGCTACATCATGATGCCCTCCCCCATCCCCCGGTTCGACAATCCAAAACTCAACAACAGTCCCGCCCTGTACCTCTTCGGCGCGGGCCGGGAAAAGAAGATCTACGCCCTGCCGCCCTACACCAAGGCGGAGTCCCTCTGCTTTGAGGATCACCCCTTCCGGGTTGAGGATATGTCCGGCAGGGTATGCCGGCTCTGCGGGGCGCGGGACGTTTATATGGACGAGTTTTTCGATTCGACAACCGGGGAAAAACAGTACCAGTGTTCGGACAGCGGGTATTGTGAGAAACGACGGAAAGTCAAGGACACTCCCCCCTCCCTGTTTTAAACTTGACCCACAAAATTTAAAGGATTTAACCACGAACCTCACGAACAATATAGCATCTGTCCCTTTTTTCCCGTCCTGCTTTCCTGCCTGGCAATCTTAAAGTGTATGTTTAGTGAGATTTTCTTTGGAAATACATTGACATTCTTACTTATAAAGATATAATAGTATCACTAAGCAAGATATGGAGGATAAAGCTATTAAGGACAAAGCAGCCTATGTGGCCAAGGTATTTCCCCAAATCAGTGATCGGGGGGAGGAATACCTGGAAAAAGTCGCACGGGCATTGTTCTTGCTGCAAAACCCGGCGGTAACGCCCCTTGCCGGGAAGGACGAGGACGACAAAAAACCTGCACAAAAGAGCCGGTCATCTTGAGATCGGTATCCGCATCGGTGCATTGAGACGGATTCTCCGTTAAATGATCTATCAATTCTATGAGAGGTAAAGAAAAAGGGAATTTTTATGCAAAAAACACCTATCGCCTTTTTTTGTGTTCTTCTCTTATCGGCCCTGTTCTCCGGCTTCCTCGGCGCCCAAACCGCCAGTGAACTGGACGCAATTCTGGATACCCCTGCGGTAAGCAACGAACAGGCAGCGCGCTTTGTTCTGGCGGCGGCGGATGTCCTCCCCGTTGATGTCTCCGGGACGGACGCTTTTCTGTACGCCAGGGGAAACAACTGGTTCCCACCAGAAGCGGAACCCCGCGGAACGATTACCCTGGGGAGGCTTTCCCACTTGATCATGCAGGCCTTCCGCCTGCGGGGCGGCTTTTTATACGCCGTCTTTCCCGGCCCCCGTTACGGATACCGGGCGCTGGTCCGCAGGGAGCTTATTCAGGGCTTTGCCGATCCCGCCCTGCGGGTATCGGGTGAAAGGTTCCTCCATATTCTAGGAAGGGTTCTGGACTATACCCTGCGGATTCAGGAGGCCGGTACGGAACCGGCGAATTTGGCGGGAGGGAAACCATGAAAGGTTTCACGGTTTCTTTCATTATCGGGCTGTGCTGCACTGTTTCTGCTTTTGGCGTTGATTTCGGCGTTACCCTTGATCAGCGGCTTGAGTACAATCAGGATGGTCAGCTCTACACCGGCAGCACCGGCCCCTGGCTTTCCGCCGGAATAAGTGAAAAAGTTCAATTCTACCTGTCCGGAAACATTGCCATTAACTATGCGCAGAAGGCCTGGGATAAACCCCTCCCCCTTCCGGAACTTTCCCGGCTTGAACTGAATTATCGGCCGGAGTCCCAAACGCTGATCAAGGCGGGCCGCTTCGTTTTTAATGATAGTTCCGGCATGATCGCCTCCGGGGCATTCGACGGATTGTACGGTGAAATGCAAACAACCCTGGGCCGTGTATCCGCAGGGCTCTGGTATACGGGACTCCTCTACCGGGAAACTGCCAAAATAATCATGACCGGCAGCGATAGTATCGACTACAGTGCCCCCTGGGACGGTATCGACACATACTTTGCCCCCCGCCGCCTGTTGGCGGATATCCGCTGGGATATTCCGGGAATCCTGGGACCCCTCAACGTCCTTACCCTGGAAGGACTCGCCCAGTTCGATCTGTCGGATCACGAGGATACGCTTCATTCCCAGTATCTGGAAGTACAATACGCAATTGTTCCGGTTCCGGGCCTGCAAGTTAGCCTGGGGGGCATTATGGAAGTCCTGGAGGACGGAGCGGGCGAATACGGAATCGCCTTTGCGGCTCTGGCGGAAACCGGGATACGGCTTCCGGGCCTGATAAGCCACCGGCTTTTTCTGGGGGGGAATTTTTCCTCGGGAAACCGGAATGACCGGCTTATCGCCTTCGTTCCCCTGAGCGGGCATCCGGCCGGCAGCCTGTTTACCCAAACAATGTCTTCCCTGGGGCGTATTCACCTTGGATACAAAGCGCGGCTCCACGAGACACTCTCACTGGATACCGGGGTACGGTGTTTTATGCGGACAGGTAGCGAAGCTCTCTTTTATGGAGGAGAAATCTACGCTTCGCTGTTATGGGCGCCCCTGGACGACATAGCAGTCACGCTGGGCGGCGGCGCTTTCTTCCCCCGCCGGGGGAATGTATTCGATTCCGGGACAGACCCTGTCCGGAAGATCGTGGCGGGTATTGTTCTTTCATTTTAAATATTCCGGGGAGATACAGGAGGACAGGATGAAATGGTTTATCTGCGCCGTGTTGTTTGCCGGCGGATTCTCTTTTCTGGCAGCCCAAACAAACGAAGGGTCATCTGATGCAATGAGGGCGCAAATCCGGGAAATAACCGGAAGGGTTGAACTAAAGGCTCCCCATCAGGAGATCTGGGTAAACGCCGTACCGGGGGACTATATTGAAAAAGAGACCATCATATTTACCGGTTTCAAAAGTTCCGCCCTTTTAATGCTGGGGAATTCCTCCCTGCTTGTGCAGCCCCTGACCCGCCTCAGTCTTGGGGAAATAAGCGCCGGAGGGAATAACGAAGGGATAGATCTGGAACTCCGCACCGGACGGGTTCGGGCGGAGGTACGTTCCCCGGTGGGAGGGAAGGTCAATTTTGCCATTAAAAGCCATATAGCGACCGCGGCGATACGGGGCACTGTTTTTGAATTTGATACTTTGAATATACGAGTCGCCGAAGGAACGGTGGATTTTGCCCCGGTAAGTACCGGAAGAATTCCCCCCAGGGCCGTTCCGGTATCGGCAGGGGAAAGCAGTTTTGTAGATACGCTGACCGCGTCGGCGGCGGCGCCTTCGGTAATAGAAGTGTTGAATCTCAGCCCTCCCGCGCCGGCCGGATCTGCGGCCCCCCTTAGTCCCATGGAAACGCCGGTAACCGTAACCCGGACAAAGGACTACGGATCATTAACAATCAACGTGCATGTAACGGAAAAGGGAAATTGACATGAGAAGAACCTATGGCCCATTGCGGTTTGTAACACGGTTACTGTTGCCGGTTTTGTTTATGGTTCCGGCGTTGTTTTCGTGCCTGTCTCCCCTTACCGGCGGGAAGGGCGCCGTAAGGATTCAACTCCCGGGACAAGACGCCCGATCCGCTTTTACCGATTATACCGCAGCCCTGGAATACCGTATAGACTGCACGGGTCCCGGGGGCAAAATCTCAAGGAACGCAGAGGCGGGTTCGGTCATAACCATCGAATTGGAAGCGGGAGAATGGGAAGCCGGTCTTACCGCTCTCCACTATAGGAGCCCGGTAGGCAGCAGCGCCTCCGTCCCGGTCAGCATTGTAAAAGGGGAAACCACTTCCGTAAACCTGTCCGTGGCCGTTGACTTTAGCGAAGCAACCCTGCAATCCGTCACCGTGAATGGTACAGCCGGTGCGGCAAGCACCACTCAGCTTACCCTGTACTTCAACAAAGATATCGCCGGCTTAGACGCTGCGGATATTGCCATTACCGGCGGGGGTGTAACAAAGGGCGCACTGACCAAGGTCCCGAACACCACCGGACAGTATACCCTTGCCGTAAGCGTTACCCGGCAGGAGACAATTTCCGTCGCGGTAACCAAACCGGGATACTACGTATCGACGCCTGCGAATCAGGTAAGCATCCACTACAAAACCCCGGAGCCTAATGAAGAACCGAACGAGGAACCCAACGAAGAGCCAAACGAAGAACCGAATGAAGAGCCCAATGAGGAACCCAACGAAGAACCGAATGAAGAGCCCAACGAAGAACCGAATGAAGAACCCAATGAGGAACCGAATGAAGAGCCCGCCGGCAGTTGGCCACCGGATACCACCTGGGCGTCCTACGGCCTGCCGGGATTGCAGCAGCCCTCCGGCACAGGCGTTAAGATTTCAGGCGTTGCGGATGGTAATTTGATGATTCAATTGAAAAACGCGGACCAGCCGGCCTATGAAAACCTCTATACCCAAATTCAGCAAAAGACCGGGCAGACAGGAACCCGTACCAACCTCCTCGGGTATGCTATAGGGGAATTCAACTATTCCGATTTTGCCCTGACGATAACGTGGACGGCCATTTCCAGAGAAATAACCCTGAGGGTGGAAGACGGCAGCGGCAGTGGCAGCAGCATTGAATGGCCTTCGGATACCGTTTGGGCAGGGTACGGGTTAAGCGGTTTGCAACAGCCGGGGGGTACAACGGTTTCATCTTCAACTATCTTATCCGGGTTAGTCGGAGTTTCCGGAATTTTTATCGCCCTGAAGAATATAGATGATAGTATCTATGATGATCTGCTTGGCCAGCTTGAACTTAGATGGGGAACTACCGCCGTGCCTTATCTGTCGGAAAATGCCGCGGATCACCGTTCGGATGTGATCATGCACGGTACTTATATGGTGGTATTGGAATGGGACAAGGGAGACGATGAGTTAACGGTGCAATTGACGACCATAGCAGGCTAATTCATGTAAGCCGGTTTCACCGGGCCTGCGATCTGCGGACCACAGGCCCCCATACCGGATTTGCAGCCGGTGATTTTACAAATTTTTCAC
>JAISMC010000076.1 GCA_031276965.1 Treponema sp. | reverse complement strand
TAACGCCAAGGTCTGGCGTTATAACGCCAGAGTCCGCCGTTGAGATGTACGTTATATACGGAACGCTTACAGGAAAGAAACGCCGGCTACGCGCCCCGCGTGGGGGGGGGGGGGGGGGTAATTCTTTACTATATAAGGAATTACGAGACGCTGCGCTAAAGCCTTTTTTACACCGCCGGCATAACTGCCGCCGCCGCTTACCGCCGTTTGAAGCATGGGAATAGTGTAACACATAAAGGGAATTTATCAAGGGGAAAACGCAGCAAGGCCCGGTTTCAACAAAAAGAAAAAGAACCACAAAGGCACACGAAGGAAGGAGGAAGAGGTACAATCCACAATCCCGCCCCAAGGGACTAAACTTGACCCATAAATACAAATGAAGAGGAGAAACCACAAAGGACACGAAGGAAGGAGGATAAGGTCTCACCCCAAGGAACCGGGGCATGAACCCCTTGCAGCATCAAAGCTATCAAACAACAAGTTCGTGTCTGTTCGTGTGGTTTGTGGTTTCTCTTCTTCTTCCGCCCTCACGAACAAAGAAAAAAAACCACCAAGGCACACGAAGGAAGGAGGAGCGGTTAGAGCATAGGCGAATTTAACACATTTTTGGCGCGTCTTTCTTGTTCGCGGGTAATCATCCTTTCTTTCCTTTGTGCCCCTTCGTGGTTCCTAATTCTTAATTATTGTAAGCAGGACTTGATTGGAGGGTTACGTTTAGCCCAAGGAACCGGGGCATGAACCCCTTGCAGTAAATCAAAGTTATCAAACAACAAGTTCGTGTCTGTTCGTGGTTAATCCTTCTTCGTGTTTTTCGTGTCCTTCGTGGTTTTTCTCTTCTTCTTCCGCCCTCACGAACAAAGAAAAAAAACCACAAAGGCACATGAAGGAAGGAGGAATGGTTAGAGCATAGGCGAATTTAACACATTTTTGGCGAGTCTTTCTTGTTCGCGGATAATCATCCTTTCTTTCCTTTGTGCCCTTCGTGGTTCCTAATTCTTAATTATTGTAAGCAGGACTTGATTGGAGGGTTACGTTTAGCCCAAGGAACCGGGGCATGGACCCTTGGCAGTAAATCAAAGTTATCAAACCACAAGTTCGTGTCTGTTCGTGTGGGCGGACCGTAGGTCCGACGTGGTTAATCCTCTTCGTATTTTTCGTGTCCTTCGTGGTTTTTCTCCTCCTTTTGGTTTCAAACGGCGCCGCTGTGCGCTGTTTTTGGGTCAAAGTCTGAAGACTCCGGGTCAGTGTCTAAAGAATCCGGGTTCAGAAAAGGGCGCATGGCGCCTCTGTGTTGTTATGCTGGAATAGCACTATGGAAACCGCTCCTGGGTTTAACAGGGCGGCGTTCCGGCGTGAAACCGGCGGGGAAGGCATTGTCCCTGCGGTCAAAGCCAAAATGTGCGGCGCCCCGCCGGCGGGATTTTCTGACAAATAGGTTGTTACCGGTTTTGATACGAAGGGGAATCCCCTCGAAATAAGGGATAGCTGTGCCGCAAAAGGCCCGGCGGCCTGGCCGGGCTTTTTTGTCTGCCCGGCGGCGGGTATGGCCGTATTGCCCTCCGGGCGGGCTTTTTTTATCTTATGGTATAGGGGCCTTTTCAAAAGCGGCCGGATGGTTCCGCCCGGCGGCGGCGTCTGCGGCGTAGATTCCAACATACAATGGGGGGGAACATGGATTACGAAAAGTTTACGATAAAAGCCCAGGAAGCTCTAAACGAAGCCACGGTTATCGCCCAGCGGGAAGATCACGCCCAGGTGGAGACCGAACATATTCTGCTGGCGCTGCTACGGCAGGAGGAAGGCATTGTTCCCCCCATTATCGAGCGGATCGGGGGGGATACCGGCGGCTTAACCGCCGCGGTGGAGGCGCTGACCAGGGCCAATCCTAAAATCTACGGGGAGGCGGCGCAGCTTTACTTTTCCTCCGCCGCGGGGAAGGTTCTGGCCAAGGCAGAAGCCGAAGCGGCATCGCTAAAGGATGAATTTGTCTCCACCGAGCACATCCTTATCGCCATTACCCTGGGCGACGGCAGGGCTTCGGAACTGCTTAAAAAGGCGGGGATAACAAAAAACGCCGTCCTCGGCGCATTGAAGCAGGTCCGGGGCAGCGCCAGGGTGATGGACCAGAACCCCGAGGAAAAATACCAGGTCCTGGACAAGTACTGCCGGGATTTAACCGCCCTGGCCCGGCAGGAGAAGCTTGATCCGGTTATTGGCCGGGACGAGGAGATACGCCGCTGCATGCAGGTCCTCTCCCGGCGGACCAAGAATAACCCGGTCCTGATTGGGGAACCGGGGGTGGGCAAAACCGCCATTGTGGAGGGGCTGGCCCGGCGTATTGTCGCGGGGGACGTGCCCGAGGGCCTCAAGGGGAAAAAGCTTCTGGCCCTGGATCTGGGGGCCCTGGTGGCGGGGGCTAAATTCCGGGGAGAGTTTGAGGAACGGCTCAAGGCGGTAATCCACGAGGTCCAGGCCGCGGAGGGAAAGATCATCCTTTTTATCGACGAGCTCCACACCCTGGTGGGGGCGGGCGCCGCCGAGGGGGCCACCGACGCTTCCAATCTTCTAAAGCCCGCCCTGGCCCGGGGGGAACTGCGCTGCATCGGCGCCACTACCCTGGACGAATACCGTAAGCACATCGAGAAGGACGCCGCCCTGGAGCGGCGCTTCCAGCAGATCTATACCGCGGAACCTTCGGCGGAAGATACGGTGGCCATCCTCCGGGGGCTCAAGGAACGCTACGAGGTACACCACGGGGTGCGGATCAAGGATGAGGCGCTGGTGGCGGCGGCGGCCCTTTCGGACCGGTACATCACCAGCCGCTTTCTCCCGGACAAGGCCATAGACCTGGTGGACGAAGCGGCCAGCCGGCTTAAGATGGAGCTCGACTCCCGGCCCACGGAACTGGACAAGCTGGAGCGGAGGCTGCTTCAGCTTTCCATTGAGAAGCAGGCCCTTTCCCGGGAGGAGGACAATGCCTCTATGGACCGGCTGGTCAAACTGGAAAAGGAAATTGCCGGTCTAAGCTCGGAACGGGACGCCATGAAGGCCCGCTGGGAACGGGAGAAGAAGGACATCCAGAAGATCCGGGAGTTGAAGCAGCAGATAGAGGAGCTCAAAATCGAAGAAACCCGCTGGGAGCGGGAGGGGAATCTGACCAAGGCGGCGGAGGTTAAGCACGGCCTTATCCCGGAGGCTCAGAAGAAACTTAAAGCCCTGACCGACCAAATGGAAGGCAGGCGGGGCGATGCCGCGCTGCTCCGGGAGGAGGTAAGCGAGGAGGATATTGCCCAGGTGGTATCCGTCTGGACGGGGATTCCGGTGTCCAAAATGCTTTCCGGGGAACTGCAAAAGTACCTGGATCTGGAGAAGGTGCTGGAACAGCGGGTGGTGGGCCAGGAGGCGGCGGTAGAGGCCGTGGCGGACGCCATACGCCGGAACAAGGCGGGCCTTTCCGACGCGGCCCGGCCCCTGGGGTCCTTCCTCTTCCTGGGCCCCACCGGGGTGGGAAAGACCGAACTGGCCAAGACCCTGGCGGACTTTCTCTTTAACGACGAAAAGGCCCTGACCCGGATCGATATGAGCGAATACGGCGAGAAACACTCGGTGAGCCGCCTCATCGGGGCGCCCCCCGGTTACGTGGGCTACGAACAGGGAGGCCAGCTTACGGAGGCGGTACGGAGGCGGCCCTACAGCGTGATCCTCTTTGACGAGATTGAAAAGGCCCATCCCGAGGTGTTCAACGTATTCCTCCAGATCCTGGACGACGGCCGCCTGACCGACGGACAGGGCCGGGTGGTGGACTTTAAGAACGTGATCATCATTATGACCAGCAACCTCGGCTCGGATCTGATCCTGGAAGCGAAGAAACCGGAAGCCATAAGGGACGCCCTGATGGAACTGCTTAAGCAGAGCTTTAGGCCGGAATTTCTTAACCGCATCGACGAGACGGTGATCTTTAACCGTCTGGGCAGGGAAGAGATAGGCAAAATTGTAGACATTCAGCTGACCCGGCTGGCGGAACGGCTGGCGGAACGGAAGATCGAACTTAAACTGACCGGGGATGCCAGGGAACTGCTGGCGGAACGGGGATACGATCCTCTCTTTGGCGCCCGTCCCCTTAAGCGGACCATTCAGTCGGATCTGGAGAACCCCCTGGCCAAGGCTATCATCGCCGGCAAGATCAAAGAAGGAGATGCGGTTACCGCAGACAGGAACAGCGAAGGCCGGGGCGGAGAGGCCCTGTCTTTTAAGAAGAGCGCCGCCAGGCGGAAATAAGCGGCAGGACAATAGGCCGGGATCATTATTGCAGAAATTACGGAGCCGTGGTACACATATAAGTCATGATCAACACTGTAACGCTGAACCCGGCCATCGACCAGGTTTTCTTCTTGCATGAGTTCAAAAAAAATATCACCAACCGGATACGGGAAACCAGGGAGACCCTGGGGGGCAAGGGAACCCATGTCTCCATCAATCTAAAACTGCTGGGAATAGGAAGCCGGGTCTTCGGGGTGTGTCATGGAGAAACGGGAAGGCGTATCATTGAGCGGTTGAAAGCGGAAGAACTGGACGTGCATTTTATCCACCGGGATTACGGCAGCAGCCGTACCAACTATGTACTGGTGGAAGACTCCGGGGACAGTACCCTCATTGCGGAGCGGGGCATGATGCTGGAAGAAGCGGATCTTCGGGAACTGACGGATACCATAGTCAGGGAAATGGGAACCGGGGATTATTTGGTCTTTTCCGGGGATGCTTCAAACTGCGATCCGTCTATATACGGCCGTATCATCAGGGCCCTGGAAAGCAAAAAGATCAACGTTTTTCTGGATACCAGCGGCAGGGCCCTGGCCGAATGTATTGCCCTCAAGCCCTGTCTTATCAAACCAAATCTGGATGAACTTTCCTTTCTCTGCGGCCGCGCCGTATCGGAAGATACCGGAGATGTACTCGAAGCGGTTGGCAGCCTGAGCCATTACGGGATCGGCATCATCGCCGTTTCTCTGGGAAGCGCCGGTTCCGTTCTTTATACTCCCCAGGGCGTGTGGAGGGCGGTTCCCCCCAAAGTAGCGGTTATAAACACCACGGGCTGCGGGGATTGTTTTTTAGCGGGACTTTTGTACGGCTATTCAAAGAAGATGCCCCACGAAGAGGTGCTGCGGACAGCCACCGGGGCTTCCTCGGCCAAGGCGGAATCCGCCCTTTCGGTTGGTTTTGATCCGGGCCGGGTACGGGAGCTTTCGGAACGGACGGAGATACAGAGACTTTCGTAAATGGGCCGCACGGCGGCGCGCTTGTTCGGGACCCGGCCGGGACTCCGGACAGAGCCAATATTTTTCAGGGAGGCTGCCATGAGTTTTTCCTATATGGATATGCGCAAAGAGATGGTTACCACCGCCCGGCTGATCTGGGAACGGCGGCTTACCAATGCGGCGGGCGGTAATTTTGCGGTACGGGTAGCGGAAAACCGCATTTTAATTTCTCCTTCCATGATGAGCGAAGAAAAGCATTGTAAACTGGAGCCGGAGGATTTTCTGCTTATCGACTATGAACAGAACCTGCTCGAAGGAACGGGGAAGCTTTCCAGAGAAAGCCTGATGCATGTTTTGATCCTTAAAAACTTTGCCCGGATAGGCTGTACCATTCACGCGCATCCCTTCTATTGCATGCCTTTTGTGGTACAGGCAAAGCCCATACCAAATCTGTCCGAGGCAACCATGGGCCGGGGCCATGTGGGGTGTATCCCCTATACCAAGGCCTATACGGAGGAACTCTCAAAAAACATTTACAACTATTTTGAAGAACGCAGGGAACTGGCCGGGAGAAAGCCCATCGGCGTCATTATGCCTCTTCACGGGGTAGTGGTCTCCGGGGCGGATATTTATAAAGCCTACAGCATGCTGGAACGGATCGAGTGCGATGCTTACTGCGCCACGGTACAGAACCAAATACCGCACATACAATAGGCCGGACCTGCATGACAACGGCAGATCAAACATTGAATCTACTGGCCTTTGATTTGGGAGGCAGCGGCGGAAAACTTATGGAAGGCCGTTTTGACGGCAGCCGGATCAGTCTTTCGGAACTGATCAAATTTGATAATGGGCCGGTACCCATCAACGGGGGCCTCTATTGGGATATCGAAGGCATTTACCGTTTTCTTCTTCAGGGCCTGCGGAAAGCTGCCGCGGCGGGTCCTGTTTATTCCCTGGGAATAGATTCCTTTTCCAACGATTTCGGACTGGTGGATAAAAACGGAGATCTGCTTACGCCGGTACGCTGTTACCGGGACGATAGAACCGTGCGCCATGCGGACTATGTTTACAGCCGGGTTTCAAAGCGGAAGCTCTATGAACTGACGGGAAATCAGAGCGCCCGGTTCAATACTCTGATGCAGTTGGGGGCCATGCAGGCCGCCGGTCAGGGCTGGCTCTTGGAACATGCCCGGCGTTTTCTCTTCATGCCGGATCTGCTGATCTACTTTCTTACCGGCGAAGCCCTGGCGGAATATACCGTCGCCTCGGTAAGCCAGCTTTTCAGTTTTGCCTCCAATGATTTCTGCCGGGAACTATTGGCCGTTTTTGATCTGCGCCGGGATCTTTTCGGTCCGGTGTCCATGCCGGGTTCTCCTGCAGGAACGATATGCGGCGCTTCAGTCCGGGATCAGGGGCTTCCGCCCTGCCGGGTAGTTTCGGTCTGTGAACATGATACGGCTTCGGCCTATCTTGCTTCGCCCCTGAACAGCGGAAACACTCTTATCATCAGCAGCGGTACCTGGTCCCTTATGGGTTGTGAATTGCAAGCCCCCCTTATCAGCGAAGAGGGTTTCCGCTACAACATTGCCAACGAGGGCGGCTGTCCGGGACATCACCGTTTTTTGCGGAACGTCATGGGCTCCTGGATTATCCAGGAGATCCGGGCCGGTTACCGGGCCAAAGGTACGGAGTACAGTTTTGCAGATCTGGAAAGGGCCGCCGAAAAAGCGGAGCCCTTTGCCCATTTTATTGATGTGGATGAAGATCTTTTCTTTTCTCCCGGCGGCATACCGGAAAAAATCAGAAAAGACTGCGGCAAGCGGGGGAAAAGTCCCGGGGACACAGGCGCCCTGACGCGCTGTGTTTACGAAAGCCTTGCTATGAAGTACCGCCGTAATCTGGACATCCTTGAAAGGGTAACCGGTAAAACCTTCAAAACTATCAACATAGCCGGCGGCGGTTCCCGGGACAGCTTCCTCTGTAGATGTACCGCCAATGCCTGCGGCCGGCCGGTAATAGCCGGACCTCAGGAGGCAACGGCCCTGGGCAACATGCTGGTCCAGCTTATTGCGGCGGGGAAAATCGCTTCGGTGGAGGATGGCCGGGACATAATTGCCGCATCTTTCCCGCCGGTCCGGTACGAACCCCAGGAGACTTCCCGCTGGGAGGAGGAATATCAGCGCTACCGCACCCTGTTCCCCGAATGAAGCTCTTCGCCCTGAAGCTCCCCCGCCGAAAGGCGGGTTCTTGGGCATCAGACTCCACTGGACTTGTTCAGAAACCCGGTTGGTTTCTTCACAAGTCTCGCAGAATTTCACAAAATACTTCGCATTTTGTGAAATTCTGCCGTTTTTAAGCGGAAGCTGTTCAATAACTTCAGTTATTGAACAGCTCTACTGTAAATGAAAGCCGGTTTACATCCGGTTCATCCAGGGGGCGGCATTACTATCAAAGCATCCCCCAGATCCGAAAGGTATCCCGACGCCTGATTATATATGGCCATCAGCTTATCGTAAAAAGCCGTGTTTGCCGGAATGGGAGAAACCCGTTCCTCAATGGTATGCAGAGAATCAATACGGTCGAAACTACTCCACAAACCGGTTCCCACCGCCGCACAGGCCGCGGCTCCCAGGGCGGAGGCCTGCTGATCAACATTGGATTTTAGGACCGTAGTTTTATAAATATCCGCGTAAATCTGCCTCCATGCGGGGCTCTTGCTTCCGCCCCCCACCAGGAGCATCTCATCACTAATATCCGTCAGCTCCCGCATTTTATCCAGACAAACCCTGAGGCTCATGGAAATACCTTCCATGGAGGCCCGCAGCATGTCGGCGCGGGTATGAACCAAATCGAGACCGATAAAGGAACCCCGCAGATTGTAACTTTTATCCATCGGCATGCCGCCGCCAAGGCTGGGATTAAAGAGCAGCCGGTTGGCCCCAATGGGGGATTTTAATGCCTCCCGGGTCATAAGTTCATATTCATCTTCGCCGGTTTTTTTCGCCTCTTCTTTCAGATCCCTGCACAGGGTATCCCGCATCCAGCGGAACGCCGTTCCTCCGGTGGTTACGCATAAGGCGGACGCATAGTAACCTGGTACCACATGGGTAAAAACATAGGGCCGGGACCTTTTATCAAGAAGAGGTTTTTGAGAGGAAACGGCAATCCAGGCGGAAGAACCAAGATTGTTGTACACCCGCCCTTCCTTAAAAGCTTTGGCGCCCAGGGCCATACAGGCATTGTCCACCCCTCCTGCCACTACCTGCACGTTTTTATGGAGCCCCAAAATTTCCGCCGCCTCCGGCAGGATGGAACCAATTACCTCGGTGGAGGCAACAATTTCGGGGAAAATAGACCGGTTAAGCCCCATGGCGTCGATTAATTCCTGGGAATAGTCCCACTTTAACAGATCCCACATGCCGCAGCCGGAGGAATAGGAAGGTTCGGAACAGATCCGGCCGGTCAGTTTGTAATTGATATAGTCCTTGGAACCGGTAAATTTCCCTATTTGGTTGAATATCCGGGGTTCATTATCTTTATACCAGAGCAGTTTGAAGGCCGTATAAAAGGCGGGCGTAAAACCGTTCCCGGTCTTCATATACCAGTACTCTTCGTCGAATTTGGAAAATACCGCCTCGGCCTGCTTAAAGGCCCGGCCATCCGACCAAATAGGGACACTCTCCTTGAGCAGTTCGCCCTCTTTGCCAATAAGCACCGGCACCAGGCTATGCCCGGAAATGCCACAGCAGGAGACATCTTCTTTTGCCGCCCCGGACTTTTCGATGAGCAGCCTGGTGCTTTTGACAACGGCGTCCCACCAGTCGCCGGGGCGCTGTTCGTGCCACCCGTGGGCAGGATACGCGGTGTTGTAGGCAATAAAGGTATCCGCAATACAGGTCCCGTCGGTGTCGTAAAGGGAAGCCTTGTTCCCGCTGGTACCCAAATCCCAGGCGATGATCTTTTTACCCATCCGTGGTTCCTCCTAAAAACAGTTCTCCCCTTGCTTCCCTTTGCTTTGCCTCTTCCAGAATAGCCTGCGAAGATCGGGTTCCAATTCTGGCGGTTCCTGTGGCGATAACCGCCAGGGCGTCATCAAGGGTCCTGACGCCGCCGGCAGCCTTTACCCGCATGCCGTCCGCATGTTTGACCATGGTGATCAAATCGGGAATAGCAGCTCCCCCGGGAGCATAACCGGTGGAGGTCTTGACAAAATCGGCCCCCGCCCGTTTGCACATTTTACAGCATTGAATAATATGTTCAGTAGAAAGGTAATAGTTTTCAAAAATAACTTTCAGCAGGGCGCCGCCCCGATGGGCACATTCCGCCGCCGCGGCGATCTCGTCTTCCACATACCCGGCTTCACCGGAGAGAAACCTGGCATAGTTCATTACCATATCGACTTCCACGGCCCCCTTGTCCAGGGCGTCCTTAATTTCAAAAAGCTTGGACCCGGTGGCGGCGGTTCCATGGGGAAAAGCAATAACGGTGGTGGGCAGCACTCTGCTTCCTTTTAAACTTTCTATAACGATGGGCAGATCCGACGGCCTAACGCAGACCGAAACACAATCATATTTTTTGGCAATATCACAGCCTTCTCTTACTTCTTTAATTGTTAGTTCCGGGCGCAGAAGAGAATGATCCAGAGTAAAGGCTACTTCAGCCAGGGTGAGGATGCGCTTTTCCATTTGGTCTCCCTTGTATCCGCCTACAATACCATGATCCCCCCCTGCTGTCAACAAAAATACTCAATCCGGGAAAAGAAAAAATGAGTTGACACAGAAGTTATGTTGTGTTATAGTCATTATGTTATGACATATTGTCAAGTAACCTTACAATCATAGGGAATGGTATGGAAACAGCAAAAATGGGTAAAAACAAGAACGCTCTTCACATAGCTGATATTATAGCAAAACCGGAAGCCATGGTTGCGCTTGTTTTGATCCTGCTCTGCCTGCTGTTGATCTTCCTGCGGCCGTTATCTTTCCCTACGCCAAGGAATATCTTTAATGTTTTAAGGCAGTCGTCCCTGGTGGCTATCCTGGCGGTAGGCATGGGGATGGTAATAATCACCGGGGGCATCGACCTTTCGGTGGGCTCGGTAATCGCCTTTACCGCCTGTATGAGCATGGCCTTTTACCGGGCCTTTGCCGTACCCCCCATAGTGGTTCTTCTCCTTGCCCTGGGGGGCGGGCTTTTCATGGGAATTATAAACGGCGTCCTCGTATCCAAACTGGGAATTCCCCCTTTCATAGTAACCCTGGGTATGTTGAGCGTCGGCAACGGCGCCGCCCTGGTAATATCCAACGGAAATCCCATCAAGTATCAGGCAAGCTGGGTTTCGGTATTCGGCGGCGGCTACATAGGGCTTATGCCGGTAACTGTACTGGTCATGGTGGTTGTGCTTATTTTGGGCCATGTCTTTGCCAACTATACCCAGATGGGCAGAAACATCTATGCAGTGGGAAACAGCCAGCAGGCGGCGAAACTGTCGGGTATTTTCGTGGACCGGGTTATCATAACTGTTTATGCTATTACCGGATTCCTGGCCGGTCTCTGCGGGCTGATCCTGGTGGGCCAGATGGACAGCGGGGACCCTTCCTTCGGCAAGGGATATGAATTGGATGTCATTGCGGCGGCGGTAATCGGCGGGATCAGCATGACCGGCGGCGAGGGCAATATACTGGGGGTTCTTTTGGGAGCCCTTCTTATGGGCGTATTGAAGAATCTCTTTATTCAGCTTGCAGTATCAGGTTACTGGCAGACCATAGTCTTGGGACTGGTGATTGTGGGAGCGGTAGCTATCGATTGTATCCGCAAAAAACGGGCGGCCCGTTGATCTGGAAAAATATCCATATTGGTCTTTACCGGAATTTCCGGAAGAATATTTTTTATTGTGTGGAGGAGAATATGTTTAAGAAAACGATGGTCATTGTTTTTGCAGTTCTGTTAAGTCTTTCCTTCCTTGCCGGTACCGTATTTGCCACCGGCCAGCAGGGAGGTCCGAAGGGGCCCATGACCCCGGCGGCTCAGATACAAGCCCCTTCGGGAAAGACCCTGTTGTCTCTGCCGGTAGATCAGGTATCGCCCAAGACCCTGCGGATTGCCGCCATCATGGTACAGAACAATCCCTTCGGCGTAGCGGTATTGCAGGGCCAGAATTTTGCAAAGCAGATCCTTGCGGACCGGAATTGTATCGTAGATCCTCTTTCCGTTCCCGACTTCGACGCCCAGAAATGGACCAGTGTTATTGACAACTGTATTGCATCGGGCTACAACGCCATCTGCGCCTTCGGGGTCTCCGATGCCCTGCAGCCGGTTATCAAAAGGGCCGCCGATGCGGGTATCCTGGTATACCTTTTTAACAGTCAGCTCAGCGAACCCCGCAATCATGTTGCCTTTTACGGACAGGGCGGCGTGGACGGCGGCAGGCAGTGCGGTGAAGCACTGGCGAAACTTATGAACAATTCCGGCAAGTACGCCATTATCACCGGCGATTTTGCCGCCATCGGCCATGAACAGCGCCGGACCGGCGCCCGGGAAGTTTTAGATAAGATTCCCGGTATAAAGCTTGTGGGCGAAGTGATGAACAATGACAAGGCCGAAGAAGCCTATAACCATGCGGCTAACTTTATTACCGCTAATCCGGATCTGAAGGGCATCTATGTAACCGCCGGTGGTCCCTCCGGAGCGGCCAAGGCAGTGGAAGACGCCGGAATGAAGGGCAAGATCTTCGTAGTGTGTCATGATGTACTCGCCGAATCGGCTCCCTATGTTGGCAGCGGCACGATCAGCGCCTGTCTGGACCAGGATCCGTTTAATCAGGGGTATCAGTGCGTGGTCGACGCTTTCAACCAGCTGATGACCGGGAAAAAGCCTCCCGCCGAAACTTATTATAAAGGCGTTATGGCTACTCCCCAGACCGTGAAGCAGCTTTTCCCGGAACTTTTCTAAATGTAACGGCTTTCCCGCAGATTTGCGGGAAAGTTCCGTAAACTGGCGTTCACCGCGGGAGGCTGTCTTCCGCGGTGAACTATTGGAATTGTCCGGAAACGTCAATTTTCCGGACAATAACCATTTAAAAACAACAGGAAAACGCGGATTTTGTCAAAAATCCGTGTTTTCCCGGGGGACTTGTGCCGGCTAGAGTCCGGAACAACCAACCGGATTGTTGAACAAGTCCATTGTACCGGACGAACATTATCAGGCGGTTTTCCATGACCCAAAATGTAATTTGCAGAATCAGCAATATTACAAAGACTTTTCCCGGCGTAACAGCATTGAAAAATATCACCATCGAAATTGAACGGGGCAGGGTCCATGCGGTGGTCGGTGAAAACGGAGCGGGAAAATCAACGCTGATGAACATCCTCTCCGGCGTATACCATGCCGATGAGGGGACTGTGGAATTTGAGGGGGTCCCCGTATCCTTCGACCAGCCCCGGGCGGCTAATCTTGCGGGAATAGCCATGATTCACCAGGAGCTTTCCCTGGCCCAGCACATGTCGGCGGCGGAAAATATTTTTGAAGGCCGTATGCCTAAGAACAAGCTGGGATTTATTAACCGGAAAAAAATGTACCGGGACTGCGAAAACCTGCTTTCCCGTCTTGGCGTTACCCATATCAATCCTAAAACTCTGGTTAAAAATTTAAGCGTATCCGAAATGCAGCTTTTGGAAATTGTAAAGGCCCTGTCCCTTGAAGCCCGGATGCTTATCATGGATGAACCGACTTCTTCCCTCACCGCAGGGGAGATAGACTTCCTCCTTGAAATTGTGGGCAAACTTCGCAACGAAGGGGTCGCTACGCTGTACATCTCCCATAAACTGGAAGAGGTTATGTATATCGCCGATACCATCACGGTGCTTCGGGATGGACAACATATCGCCACCAAAGCCAAGGCCGAGATGGATGAAAAAACCATGATAAACCTGATGGTGGGCCGGGACTTTAATAAGATGGTGCACCGGGACTACATGACCGGTTACGAGAAAAGAACCCCCCTCCTGGAGGTGCAAAATCTTTCAGATATGAACGGCAGGGTGCGGAATGTTTCTTTCAACCTATACCCCGGAGAAGTGCTGGGACTGACCGGCCTGGTCGGGGCAGGCAGGACCGAACTGCTCCAGTCCGTTTTCGGCGCTCAAAGAATAAAGTCCGGAACCATACTGATGAACGGGAAAAGGGTCGTTATCAAACATCCCAGGGACGCTATTGATTTGGGCATGGGACTTATTCCGGAGGGACGAAAACTCCAGGGGCTCTTCCTCAAGATGCCAGTGGAAGACAATATGATCATGGTGTATCTAAGGCGTCTCTGCAATAAATTGGGCCTCATCAAAAAGGGCAAGACCCGGGATCTGGTTGTTGAATATGTAGATAAGCTGGCAATCAAAACTCCTTCGGTTCACCAGATTGTTAACAATCTTTCCGGGGGAAATCAGCAAAAAACTATCGTGGCCCGGTGGCTTATGAACGATCCTAAAATTTTGCTTATGGACGAACCCACCCACGGCATTGACATTGGAGCCAAGGCGGAAATCTACCGGATCATCGACGAGCTTTCCAAATCGGGGGTTTCGGTTATCCTGCTCTCCTCAGAACTGCCGGAGGTACTTTCTCTCTGTGACCGCATCATGGTCATGCACCACGGAGAGATACGGGGCATTTTGTCTCACGACGAGGCGGACCAGGTAAAGATTATGTCCTTTACTCTGGAGAAAGCCGAAATCGCCAGCGCCTAGCGTTCCAGCCTGCGGCTAAAGTTAAACGCCGGTACGTTCATTCCCCGCAGTTCTGCCCCGGTTCAAAGGACAGCCGGCATTAAAGCGGAGGGTATATAAACTTCTTAACGAAACAATATTTCGCTCGAACAAGTCGAAGCTAAAAACAAAACCTGCTAAAATTCAGACAATTTACCTTCCGGAAGTTTTAACCTCAAACTGGTACCGGTCCGCCCGCATTGTACTTATATCGTAGGTTATGGGTCTTCCGGCTTGACAGGTAACCCGGTGTATTTCCAAAAGGGCCGATCCGGGCTTGATATTGAGCATTTGGGATTCAACAAAATCCGCATTCTTGGCAAAAATAGTATCAACGCAGGAATCTATAAAAATGCCGAATTCGGATTCCAGGAATTTATATAACCGGGAAATTTTCCCGGATTTTTCATCTAGCCCCGGCGCCAAACCCACGCTGATGTAGTTAATTAGTATCGCCGTGGGAACGGCGTCCGCCGAAAGTACCCGCTGAATCCGGTAGAGGCCGGCATTTTCGGCTACCTCAAGTTTTTCGGCTATATGTATAGAGGCGTCTATCCGGTCTATGTAAATATCCTTGATGGTTACCTCATAACCCTTTTGCCGCAGGGTATCGGATACTGAGGTTACCCGGTTCAGATCCTGGGTGTACTGGTAATCCAGCACCTTGGTACCCCGGCCCTGTTTTACTTCGATATACCCGTCGGCGGCGAGCATTTCCACGGCTTTGCGTATGGTTGTCCGTGAGACCCCGTAAATATCCTCAAGCCGGTCTTCGGTGGGCAAAAAATCACCGGCAATATACTCGCCAGTGGTAATAAGCTTTCGCATTTTGAAATATACATCCTGATATATCGGATTTTTCACAGCTTTTCCTTTCGCCATTAGCGGTGTTCATTCGCAGCGGGGGGTCTGATACCCCGCCTCCCGGAACGGGGAGATTCATTGGAAAAACATCATTATCTTTCAAAAAATATAAAGCAATTCCATTTTTGTTTCAATTACTCACATTTGACCGGAAAATTTCAAATTTTTTAAATTAGAGGCTTTCCCAAAACTTCGTTTTTGGGAAAACAGCCTTAAATTTATGGGGAAAAGCGGACTTTAGGCTACTTTTTCAAGAGCATTTCCCAAAACTAACCGGGTTTTGGGAAATGTTCATTATTCAAAAAAAAACGTTGACAGCAATAGATCATTATGTTATCATTTTAAAATCAAAAGGTAATTATCTTTTGGTATTTTGTAAGTTTATGGTGGATATATGCCTTTGTCGCACTCTGAAATTGTTAAACTGATCGATGTAAGTTGTGTCCGGACTGATGTTACGTACCAGGAACTGGGCCAAGTTGCCGCTGCCGCAATAAAATATAACTTTATTGCGGCCTTTGCGATGCCCTGTTATACCGAAAAACTGGGAGAATTGCTGAAGGGTTCTCCGGTTATGCTGGGAGGGGTTGCCGGTTTTCCTTCGGGCGCGGATACGGTCGCTCAAAAAGTTGATTGTGCCAGATATATGAAATCTGCCGGATGTAAAGAAATCGATATGGTAATCAATGTGGGAGCTCTCCGGTCCGGGGATGATGATTATGTCCGGAACGAAATAAAAAAAGTTGTAGATACGGTATATCCCATACCGGTTAAATCCATTCTGGAATGCGCCTATCTCTCGGATGAAGAGATTGTCCGGGCCTGCAAAGCAGCCGTTGAAGCCGGAGTAGCCTTTGTAAAATCGGGAACCGGCTGGGCCGCCAAACCAACCACGGTTGAAACCATCAAACTAATGAAAAATGCCGTCAAGGACAAAACCTTGATCAAGGCCGCAGGGGGGGTGCGGTCTCTTGCGGTTCTTGAAGAGATGTATGCGGCCGGGTGCCGGAGATTTGGCATTAGCCTGCGCTCGGCGCTGGCCATATTACAAGAAGCCTTCAAACGGGACGGGGCGGCATTTGAAGAGATAAACTAAGCTCTTGAATTAAAAACCGGGCAAAGTGCAGCCGGGATTAAGAAGCGCTTTTTGATTGGCTTTACAAGGCGTTTAAGAAAGGATGCGGATAATACGGTAAAAACGCTGACTTTCAAAATAAATACTTTTATAGGAGGAATGAGATGAAAAAAATTTTCCGGTTTGCGGTATTGTTGTTCATTATTTCTTTGTTTGCGTTTATGACTGCCTGCTCCGACGCAGAAAAGGCGGATTCGGCTGCCGCTGCGGTCGAGCCGGTTCAGTCCACGGCCGCACAAAAGTCGTTTAATGTCAATGGCAGCGGCAAAGTCGTCGGCGTGGCAAGCCAGCACATGGGTAACGCATGGAACAAGAATTCCGTCCAGGCAATTAAGGATATCCTTGAACCCTATGGGTTTACGGTGAACCATCAGGACGGCGGCGGCAGCACCTCGACCCAGGTGGCGGCGGTAGAAACCTTTATTACCCAGAAGGTGGATTACATTATCGTGTCCGGCGGGGAAGGCGGCGCTTTTAACAGCGTTTCCGTCCAGGCGAAGAACGCCGGCATCCCGGTAATTGGCGTGGATATGTTCCTGGACGGCGGCATCACGGGCATCATGTGCGATAACTGGAGCGGCGGGGTACAGATGGGGATCTATGCGATCAATAAAATGAAGGGTCAGGGGAAATACATCCTGCTGGACACTTCGGGCTGGGCCACCCTGCTCTGGCGCGGCAGGGGCGCCGAATCGGTGTTGAATTCCTTCAGTGCAATCAAAAAAATCGGAGCGACCCGGGAAGTACCTGCCGTCGATCCGGTAACCGAGGGATACGAGATTACCAAGGCCGCTTTGCAGGCGGATCCGGATATCAACGCCGTACTGATTACCTGGAATATGCCCGCCATCGGCGTGTATAACGCGCTGCGGGAACTGAACAAGATAGATCAGGTTACCATTATCAGCGCCGATACCGGCGACGATGTGATCAGCGCCATGCTTGAACCGGAGGCCGGCGACTGGGGCTTCATGGGACAAAATTCCTACGAGTTGGGCACCCTGGCGGCGGAATCGGTTCTTACCCATGCCTCCGGCGGGGTTGTTCCCTTTGCCCAGATCGGGACCACCTATTTTGTTACCAATGACGATTACATCAAGGGCGATCTGAAGACGGTAAAGATTCAAACCCCCGAGGATCACTGGAAAGAAGTGCTTGAGCCGGTTCTGGGCTCTCTGTCTGATTATATGGATTAATGATGATGATGCTTTCCCAAAACCTCAAGTTTTGGGAAAGGCTTCCTGGAATTGTTTATATCACCGGCCGTACTATACCATGAATGTGATTCAGCTATGGTACGGTTGGCTGTTTTCTTTGAGACCGGTATGGATAAAAACACTGTTATATTACGAATGAGCGGCATAAAGAAATCCTTCGGCGCCACCCAGGCGCTTGGGGGAGTCAATTTGGATATTTATGCCAATGAGATTCATGCCATAGTCGGGTCTAACGGCGCCGGCAAATCCACCCTTATGAAGATGCTGGCGGGACTGTATAAACCCGATGAGGGGACCATTGTTTTTAAGAATGAAGATATTACCGGGCTTTCCCCCCTGGAGACCCAGCGAAAGGGGATCCAGGTTGTCCACCAGGTCTTGAATATAGTCCCCAGCCTGAGTGTTTTTGAAAACATACTCCTTGCCATGCCGCCGGTAAAAACCGGTTTCCTTAATTGGAAATCCGGCATAAAGAAGGCGGAAGAAACCCTGGGGCTTATCGGGTTTCCCCTGGACTTAAAGGCAAACGCCGGGCGGCTTTCGGTTTCGGAACAGCAGTTTATTATCCTTGCCCGGGCTATTGTCAACGAAACAAAAATTCTGGTCCTGGATGAACCCACCGCCAGGCTCAGCCTGGAAGAAACAAACAGGCTCTTCGATATCAT
>JAISMC010000030.1 GCA_031276965.1 Treponema sp. | reverse complement strand
CTGGTAAACCGGGTAGAGGTAAGCGCCCTTACCACCCCGGACAACGAGCTTTCCCGCCGGGCGGCCCAGGATCCCAGGGGCCTTTCCATCAAAGAATGGGAAACCTGGTACTGTACCGCCTACGTAAGCGCCATCTGTTATCAGATTGACGAGGTGATAACGGATGCGGTTTCAAAGCCCATACGGCAGGTGGCGGAATCCGAGGGGGCCATCCTGGAAAAGACCCAGCTTCTCATGCTCCTCATTACGATTTTAAGCTTGGCCGGTTCCGCCCTGGGAATCTCCAATCTGGTTACCGCCAGCGTAATGGAACGGGCCTCGGAGATAGGACTTCTCAAAGCAGTGGGGGCCTACGACGCTCCGGTATCGGCGCTGGTGCTGGCGGAGATCATCATCACCGGCATCATAGGCGGCACCGGGGGTTACTTTGCAGGACTGGGGTTTGCCCAGATAATCGGCCAGTCGGTTTTTGGTTCCGCCATCGACATTAAACCCATGGTGATCCCTTTGGTGGCGGTGCTGGTGTTCCTGGTAACCATGGCGGGAAGCATCCCCTCAATCCGGCTTCTCCTCTCCCTTCGTCCTGCGGAGGTACTCCATGGCAGATGAGTACATGGCTGCGCCGTGTGTTTCCGGAGAAGGACGCCTGCAATTTTCGCCGGAAAGGGACAAGGTATGAACAAACAGCGTTTTTATGTGAAGATGGTGGTGAGTTCGCTGCTTCGCCGCCGTTCCCGGATGATCGTGGCCCTGCTGGCGGTAGCCATCGGCGCCACCATCCTCTCGGGGCTTATTACTATCTACTACGACATACCCCGGCAGATGGGCCAGGAGTTCCGTTCCTACGGAACGAACTTTGTGCTGATCCCCGGAGGGAGCGGAACGGTGATGGAAAGCGGTACGGTGCAGGCCGCCCTGAGTTACCTGCCCCCGGCGGACCTTATCGGAGCGGCGCCCTACCGCTACCAGATGGCAAAGATCAACGAACAGCCCTTTATGGCCGCGGGGACCGACTTGGCCGAAACCCGGAAAACAAGCCCCTACTGGTTTGTTTCAGGCCGCTGGCCCGAGGCCGCCGGGGAAACCCTTGTCGGCCAGGCGGCAGCGGATACGATACGGCTTCTTCCGGGGAGTTCTTTTACCTTGACGGGAACCGGCGCTTCCGGGGAAGCCTTCAGCCGGGACTTTACCGTATCGGGGATTATGCAGTCCGGAGGTACCGAAGAGGCCTTCGTCTTCATGTCCCTGGAGGATTTTGAAGCCATGATCGGAGACACCGGAAAGGTTGACGTGGTGGAGTGCAGCGTCTCCGCTTCGGCAGATGTTTTGGAAAACCTGGCCGCAAAAATCGCCGAGGAGGTTCCGGGGGTAAGTCCCCGGCTGGTAAAGCGGGTTACCGAATCGGAGGGGGCGGTGCTTACCAAACTCCAGGCTCTGGTATACCTGGTAACGGTGATCGTCCTCCTCCTCATCATGATCTGCGTGGCCACTACGATGATGGCGGTGGTAGCGGAACGGCGGCGGGAGATAGGGCTGCGGAAGGCCCTGGGGGCGGCCAACAGCAGCCTCGTGATAGAGTTTCTGGGAGAGGGGATTTTCCTCGGCGGTTTCGGGGGTCTTTTGGGAGCGGTCTTTGGTTTTGTCTTTGCCCAGGGGGTAGCCCTCAGCGTGTTTAACCGGTCCGTCACCTTTTTGCCCCTGCTTCTGCCGGTTACCCTGTTGGCGTCGGTTGTTATCACCGGCATCGCCTGCATCATTCCGGTACGGAACGCTACCGATGTGGACCCGGCCATTGTGCTGCGGGGGGAGTAAAAAGAAAGAGCGAGGAGTGGAGCGTGGATTTATTAGAATTGAAGGATATTTCCAAGGTGTACGGAAGCCTCAAGGCTTTGCGGGATATTAACTTAACGGTGAAGCAGGGGGAATGGCTTGCCATTATGGGGCCCTCCGGTTCAGGAAAAACCACCATGATGAACATTATCGGCTGTATGGATAAGCCCTCCACGGGGGAGGTGATTCTGGACGGCGCGAATATTTCCCGGGAGAGCGGGCGGAATCTTACCACCATCAGGCGGGACAAAATCGGCCTTATCTTCCAGCAGTTTCACCTGGTGAATTATCTTACCGCCCTGGAAAACGTCATGGTGGCCCAGTATTACCACAGCATGCCCGACGAAAAGGAAGCTATGGAGGCCCTGGAGCGGGTGGGGCTGGCTTCCCGGTCCCGGCATCTTCCCAGCCAGCTTTCCGGGGGGGAACAGCAGCGGGTCTGCATAGCCCGGGCCCTTATTAACTACCCCATGCTTATTCTGGCGGACGAACCTACGGGAAATCTGGACGAGGCCAATGAACAGATCGTCATTGATATCTTTAAAAAGCTCCACGCCGGGGGCAGCACCATTATCGTAGTAACCCACGACCCGGAAGTGGCGGAGGATGCGGAACGGACGGTGGTATTGGAACACGGCAGAATAGCGAAGATTACCGGGTAGATCGGGAAGCGGAGCGCGAAAAGAAGGAGAAAAGGTACATGAACAGGAGATGTTTTGGTTTTTTGCTCTGCGGTGTTGTGTCAATGGCGCTGCTTGCGGGCTGCGGGGAGCGGAGTTACAGGGACGGCGTCTATTCCGGCAAGAGCAGCGCGGACGATACCGGAGCCTGGGGGGAGGTAACGATAACCATTGCGGGGGCGCGGATTACCGGCTGTCAATTTATCACCCGGCAGAAGGACGGAACCGTCAAGGATGAAAATTACGGCAAGGTAAACGGGGAAATTTCCAATCAGGACTATTACAACAAAGCCCAGCTTGCGGTCCGGGCTATGGACCAGTATGCCGGGGATTTAACGGAAAAACAGCGGTTAAAAGACATAGATACGGTCAGCGGGGCGACCATCGCCTACAATCAGTTTATTGAGGCGGTGGAAAATGCCCTGGAGACCGCCCGGGAATAATCCGCCCGGTCCCGCGGACAGGAAACTTCTAAAGCCCCCGGATTCAGCCTTTTCTCTATTGGACTTGTTCAGAAACTGAAGTTTCTAAACAACGCTATTTACTTTTAAGGTTTTTAGCGTTAAATTCCAGGTGGTTATGGAATTTATTCGGACGAATGCCGGCAGCATCATAGTTGGGTTTCTTGTTTTAGCCGCCTTAGTTTTTACGGTGTACCGTATGGTTAACCGTCTTCGAAAGAAAAAAACCGGATGCGGCTGTACGGGATGCCTAAAATGTCCGTAAGCGCTCCCGGCGCTGAAACGGCAGTTCTTCAACGATTCGTATTCCTTGATCCGTATCAGTAGAGCTTTTCCCAAAATCCGGTTAGTTTTGGGAAAACCTCAGTATTCTCATTTTTAAGGAGTGAAGGATGTTAAGTGAAGCTTTGACGAAGGCTTTAAGCGAGCAGGTAAATGCGGAGTATTATTCGGCGTATCTCTACCTGGGAATGTCCGCCTATGCGGACAGGGAGGGCTACAAGGGTATTGCCAACTGGTTCTTTATTCAGGCCCAAGAGGAAAGGGCCCATGCCGTCCACCTGTATCAGCACATTCTCGAGCGCGGGGCCTCTCCTGTTTTTACAGATATTCAGGCGCCGCCCGCGTCCTTTGCCGGAATAAAGGATGTGTTTGAAAAAGTGCTGGCCCATGAACGGGGAGTAACGGCGCGGATCAATAAAATCGCCTCCATGGCTGCGGAAGAAAAGGATCACGCCACCTATAACTTTATCCTGTGGTATGTGAATGAACAGGTGGAGGAAGAAAAAAATGCCGGGGAGATTATTTCCAAGATAAACCTGATGGGGAATAGTCCGGCATTGCTCTTCCACCTTGATTCGGAATTGGCGGCCAGGACTTTTACCGATCCCTTTGCCGGCGGGTCCGCATAGGGCGGTTTCTTGCCTAAGCCCCGTCCTCCGGCCGGTACGCCCCTCTTTCCGCCCCTGGGGGCGGAGGCCCGCAGAATGATGGAAAATCTAATCCCTCTGGTGGATGGAATCTTCCGTGTGCCCCGGCGTTTCCGTCTCCGGCTTCAGGCGGATGTGGCGGAGCTTTCCCGGCTCCTGACCAGCGGCCGGGGTGAGCGGGATGGGGGTTACCTGAGCAGACCCGGCCTGCTTTCCGCCTACCTGCACTATTTTCTTCCCTGGAATGTCTACCGTCTCTGCCGCCTTTTTTCCCCGCCCGGCTGGAAACCGTCTCTGGTGGAGGGGGATCTGGTTATCGATCTTGGTTCCGGTCCCCTGACCCTGCCCATTGCCCTTTGGATAGCCCGGCCCGAACTGCGGAAGCTCAGGCTTGAATTCCGCTGCATTGACCGGACCGGCGCTGTTCTTGAGGCGGGGAAAAAGATCTTCGAGGCCCTTGTATCCGGCGGGTTTCCCGGGGAAAGGGGCGTCCCCGCGGGAGCGGATTCTTTAAACGACGGCGGCGCTGTCCATAGCGGGGCGGGGCGGTGGACGGTTAAAACCATACGGAGCGCATGGGATGCCCCCCTGTACGGCGGCAGGGCAAAGCTGGTTACGGCGGTTAATCTCTTTAACGAGGTCTATACCGGCGCCGTTCCCGGAGAAGGGGCGGAAAGGACCGCCGCCCGGCTCGCAGCCCTCTGCGGGAAGGAGGGATCCATTCTGGTCGTAGAGCCGGGCCTGCCCCGGTCCGGGGCGTTCACCGCCGCCCTCCGGTCCGCGCTGCTTGACCGGGGGAGGCCGCCCCTTGCTCCTTGTCCCCACGGCGGAAACTGCCCCCTGCCGGGGAATTCCGGCGCGGGCCGCGGCAGGGCAAAGTGGTGCCATTTTGCCTTTGAAACCGCCGGCGCGCCGAAAAATCTCCTCCGCCTTTCCGCCGCCGCGGGAATCCCCAAGGAGCGGGCCACGCTTAGTTTTTTACTGGCGGGCCCCTGTTTCAAGGAGGCCGCCGGAGCATCGCCTCCTGCGGCCCGCCGGAGAACGTTAACGGTGCGGATCATCTCGGATCCCTTTCCCCTGCCGGGACAAAAACGGGGCCGGTACGGCTGTTCCGCCCAGGGACTTGTTCTGGCGGCGGATTCCGTACCGCCGGCGGGGGGCGGAGGGATAGAGGCGCTTGATTCGGGAACCCTGTTGGAGCTGCCCCTTCCCGCTGGGGAAAAGCGGGATCCAAAAAGCGGAGCGCTGCTGCTGGAATTTTCCGTAAAGTCCGCAAAGCAGGCGCAAAACCCGTAAAGTAGTCAATCCTTTTCGGAACTGGAACCAGAAAATCAGTCCTGGTCCCACACCGGGCTTTAGCCCGAATCCTCGCAAACGAAGAAATTAACCACGAACAAAGAAAATAACCACAAAGGCGCACGAAGGAAGGAAGATGATTACCCGCGAACAAGAAAGACTCGCCAAAAATATGTTAAATTGCGCCTATGCTTTAACTATTCCTCCTTCCTTCGTGTCCAGCGGACCGTAGGTCCGACGTGGTTTCTCCTCTTCTTCCGTCCACACAGACGAAGAAATATAACCACGAACCACACAAACCTCACGAACCCCTTGTAACAAATCAAAGCCATCAAACAACAAGTTCGTGTCCTTCGTGGTTTTCCCCCTCTTCTTCCGTCCACAGGAACCTCACAATCCACAATCCCACCCCCACCCCAAGGGACTAAACTTGACCCACAAATACAAATGAAGATAAAAAACCACAAAGGCACACAAAGGAAAGAAAGATGATTACCCGCGAACAAATCGAAACTATCAAACAACAAGTTCGTGTTTTTCGTGGTTAACCATCTTCTTCCCTCACGGCACGGCAGCGGAAAATACCGGCCCGAAGGGCTGTCAATATCAACAAAAAATGATTAGAAATTATATTAAAATCTGACAATTTTTACCGGGTTTTTGTGGGATTTACCGGGTTTTTATGGTTACATTTTGCCTATAAAAACAATGGTGTTA
>JAISMC010000020.1 GCA_031276965.1 Treponema sp. | reverse complement strand
ACAAACCGGGCATTTTCCCGCAGTCCCGTAACCCGGCGTATCTGTCCGCCGTGATCGTACTCATATTGTACCTTTTCACCGTCGGGATAGATTATTTGTTCCGTCTGCCCAAGATAATTGCCGGTATAACTCATGGCTTTGAATTTGGCGCCTTCATTCCGGCTTACGTCCATGGTATTGATGCGTCTTCCTTCCCAAACCATTTCTCCCAAAAGGCCGTAACGGTATGAGGTATCGCCGGATTCATCCCTGATTCCGGTGATCCTGCCTGCGCTGTTATGGGCTGCTCCGGGAAGGCCATAGGTATAAACCGTTTCTGTTTCCCCTTCGGTATCGTCTCTTTTAGGATAACGGATTGCGGTAAGCCGGTTCAGTCCGTCATAGGCGTAGGTTATCCATTTACCCTGCCGCTGCAGTACGCTGTCCCGTTCCGCCGCCAGATTCCCCGCTTCATCGTAGCGGTACTCCTTCCGCCCCAAATCCCGGCTTTCAATGGCGATCCTCCGTCCTGCCAGATCGTATTCCACCCGCAGAGGATTATCCGCATGATCCAGAGCCTCCAGGAGCTCCCCTATTCCATTATACCGGTAGGAGGCGCTGGTTAAAGGCTCCGTTTCCATATTATCATAGCGGCTGACCCGGACGATATTGTCCCGGCCGTCCTTTTCCTGAATGTTCCGGTTTCCCAAAGGGTCTTGAATTCGGGTATAACTTCGCCCGCCGGCGATGCCATAATTATAGGACCAAAGGCTTCCATCGGGGAGGAGCTTTTCTACCGGCCGGTCCAGGCTGTCGTAGGCGCTTATAACCGGATGTTTCAGGGAACCGCCGGTCCATGCCATGAGGGAAACCAGATCTCCCTTTACAAACTGATTCTGTCCCTCCTCCGTCAGCCGTCCTTTCCGGTCATAGGCGGCCGCTCCTGAGATATTCCATCCTTCAACAGAATCCCCGCTGTCATCACGCTGTTCCCCCTGTTTCGCAGTATAGAGATTCCGGCCCAGACCGTCCAGCATCATCACCGTGGTCATCTTTTTTTCATCCAGATAATCAAAGCCGATCTTGTTTTCCGTTACCGAATACCAGTTGGTCCCTTCACCGGTAAAATAACCGTACCGTACCGATGGAATGCGCCCGCCGGTATTGTAATGGTCATAGGGGCTCCATATTTCACTTGTTCTTCCATATATATCGGGAATATAAGTGATGACATTGCCGTTCTCGTCGGTTTCGGCACTGCGTATGCCGTATTTTTTATTCCATTGCATATACGAAACATAGGGCCCGGCGCCGGAACCGCCCCGGCGGATCTGCTCTACATACTGATGCAGTTCCCCGTCGTAGGTACAGGCTGTCCAGGCGCCCCGGCTGTCCTTTATCCGTTCAAGATTTCCATATTGATCCCAGGTAAATTCACTGATACTGGAGGTATTCTGGTCCGTGTACACCGTAAGAGAAACAAGGGATCCCGTATCCCAATTATAGCTTCCGCTCCTTCTGCGGAGAAGCCCGGAACCGGAACCGTATACAGTAATTTCCAGAGGATGAGCATGGAGATAGTTGGGGTTGTCCCCTTCCTGATAGCGTATTTCCGCCCGGATTTTCTCGGTTCCATCGGCATATTCTTCCAGGAGGCGTATGTTTCCGTAGCGGTCATACTGATATACGGAACCGGCCTCTACCGGATCGGAACTTCCCGCTTCATAAATCAGGCGGTTCTGTGACACAAAACGCGCATAGGGAGCCCCGTCTATTTCATTTCTGACAAAACGAAGAACGGTACCCGTTGAGTCTTGTATGGTTTCGGACTTTATCATGCCCTTGCTATAGTAGTCTCCGTTATAGTAGGACATTATTTTTTTGCTGCCGCCGGCATACGCCGCCGTAACTTGATCAAAACCGTAGAATTCCTTCACCTTCCGGTCATAGCGGCCGGTCCCATAGGTATAACTGATGGTATAGGTATGTTCGCCGTAGGGCAGGTTCTTGTATCCCGGCTTTTCGTTTCCGTCATTGGCGGTAAGTTCTGCAAGTACATACCGGCCCTGGGGCATATCGGAGGTTCCGGGCATCCAGGCATATTGCAGATCATAAGCGCCGCCTTGAGGAAGATCGATGCGTTTCAATAAACCAACCTCGCCGAGAAGATTCAGGCGGACATAGATATGATCGCTGCCGGGAATGCGGAGCACCCGGTCAACAAAGCCATCGCCGTTTATGTCCATCATCCGTACCGAGACGCCGCTGAGATCCGCTCCCAAATTAGTCCCGCCGCCTGCGCCGGCGCTGATATTAAGAAAGGTAAAAAAAGAGGGGAAAAGCCAAAAACTCCCCATATAAATAATCTGGGCATTGGTATTGACCGCAAGGCTTATGGTGGTATCCAGATTCAGGGAATTAATATAATTGTTAATAAAATAGCCGAAGGGATTGACGGCAATTCCCTTGTCATCAGCGCTGTTCAGAAGATCATCCGTCTCTAACTGCTTTAACGCATTTCCAATAACAGGGATATCCAGAATGCCGTTAATTCCTTCACTGACCCCGGGCGCGGCAATGATCGCTCCTGTTAGAATATTTCCATCTGTTACGCCCTGGAACATCACATGATCCTGGGCCCGCAGATCCCAGGACGCTGCTTTTGCCGATACCGGTTCGGACATAAAACAGTTTCCTTGATTAAGGTAGATCGTAAAATCGCCGCTCCCATAGGGTTTTTTGATTTTGTCGGGCAGGCCGTCGCCGTTTATGTCCAGCAGGATCTCCGTAGTCTGATTGACCGATACGGAATAGCTTACTCCGCCGTTTACCACATAACCGCTGCCGGTGGATTCTATCGATGTATTGCCTAAACCGTCGGATATAGCAAAAGAGCCGCCTATGGTGGTCATCTCCGATTTGCTTACCGGACCGGGAGTAAAGCTTTCATAGGGCTTAAAGTTTTCACCGGTACTTACGCTGCCGGCATGATCACCGCCGATATAGTCGAGGAGTCCGTCGCCGTTTATGTCCGTCAATCCCGCCCGCTGTACGCTTGTTCCGTCAGCATAGGTGATGCCTCCACTGAAGGGAAGGTTGTCCTTCCCGCCCATCCCGTTGACGGATTCGCTCCTGAGCGCCCCGGAGGAAGATATTTTCTTTATCTGCGAACCCAAGGATCCCGGGACGCCGCCGCTTCCCCGGCTCTCGCTCCGGTAGACACTCAGTCTGCTGCCGGAACCGCTGATAGAATAGGGCGCTCTAAATCCTTCCCTGCTTCCGGGCGTAACCAGAATAGAACTTCCCCGACTCTGTACAATGTCCGCAATACCGTCGCCGTTAATGTCCTGAACGTCCTGGGTCATGTATGAATTATTGATATTAGTGTTTCTGGAAAAAGTGGCCAAGGCAAAGATTTTTTGAATGTAGTCCTTTTTATCATTGGAAACCCCCGACGCCGTAGCGGTAATATTTGCAAGGGCTTCCTGTAAACTTAACACCTCGTTCAACCGGGATAAATTTAATCCCGATACAATATCCGTTCCCTCGTTAACGCTCTTGCGGATAGTTACCATTCTCATGGGGCCCGGACCGTCCCCGGCCGGTCCGGTTTCTTCCACTATACCGGGTATCTCGTAAAAGACATTTCCCCCCAGGCGTTCCGGATGGACACGATCCCCTTCAATATAGGGAGCATAGGTTTCTATAATTTGGTCCACTTCCCCGTATGGGTCAAGCCTGTTTTGTACTCTGGTAGAAACATTGCCTATAAGCGCTTCCACCGCAACGGTCCGGCCGGTCCCGCTGTCCCGAACCAGTTCCCGGACACCGCCATCGCTGCGGTTTTCATGTATCTGCAGGTAGACCGGCCCCTGATCCTGGGTTTCGATCATCCCTTCTTCCAGGGGCTGATCCGTTTTACCCAAAGTGTCTTCAATTTTCCCGATATCCCTCTCAAGGGTACTCTCCATTTCAGTTATGTTTGAAGAGTCCGCCGTACTGTTCCGCTGTTCTTCAATCGCCGCCCCGCTGAAGATCTTCCCCGGCTGATCTCCGGTCCAGATACCATAGTACCACTGCCGTACCCCTCCGTAGAGGCATTCGGCCACCGCCATTTCCCTGTCCACCGGTTCCGTCCCGCCGGTTTCGGAGGATTCGGCGCTGATATAATACTGAAGGGGACTAAGGACCAGGTTTTCCGGCGAATAATCTTCGCCGCTGTTCCAGGCAAGTCCCTCATCTTCAAGATCAACGGTTTCATAGCGGTATCCGGTATTGTCTAAAGTCAAACGCTGCAGCCGCTTATGCTGTACCGGATACTCCCCGTCGGCATAGTACCGTATGATCCGTTCCACCGAACGCCAGCTTCCAAGCTTGTACGCCGTACTGAAGGACACAACCCAGGATATGTTTTCCTGTCCTTCCCGCAGGAGATATGTTCCATCCGGCGCCGGTTCATAGTAAAGGGCCAACTGAGCCGTTATCGTTTCCCAGCTTTCCCCCGCTTCTTCCGCAGCCTCACGGATCCAATCCAATTCCTCCTGGTAGAGTATCTTTGCTGCAGCTTCGAAACCGCCGAAACGATAAATTAAAGTATAGGCTTCGCCGGGCAGTTCCACCGTTAAATCCCCGCCGGTCCCCGGCGTAAGAACGGCGGTTTCCAAAGACAGGACATTCTGCCGTATCATACCGGCATCCAGGTCCAGTTTAAGAACCGATCCTTCGATCTCATCGAGGTACAGGTAGCGTCCCGCTCCGTTTTGATAACCGGGAACATCGATGACCCGCTCATAAAACGCCTCATCCGATTCTTGATGGTAAACCCGGCGCCGTACCGGATCATAATGGGTCAGGACGGGGGCGGCCTTATTCCAGCGGTAACCAGCCAAGGCGCTGATTCCGTCGTCATCACAATTTTCGACCAGAGTCCGCAGGGTTTCCTCCAGGTTTTCCCAGGCCGTTTTATCCGCGAAGGACCGGTTCCCCTGATTCACATAGTACCGCCTGTTCCCGGCATCATACATATAATAGGTACACAGGGCTTCGTAATAGTTTGTTCCGGCCCCGGCCTCTTCATCCATGCCGGAAGCGGCGGCCAGCAGCAGATCAAAATCTTCCGCCAGTACCAGGCCGGGAACAAAACGTTTCCGCCGGATAAGAATCCGGCGGGCCTCATCCAAATCATCCGGCGGCGAGGAGGCGGTCTCCCAGTGTGCTTTAATGGTATAGGTATACGAAACTGTCTCCTGTCCGTATTGAGTGATAACCTTATTGGGAGTTTCGGTATAGATAGCCCGCAGAGGACCTTCAAGCCTTTCGGCGGGAAGACGGGAAAAGCTCTCCTCCGGCAGATACCGGATCTGCTTGTCCATGTCTTCAAAGTAACGGATAATTTCGTAGTTAACCGTGATATTCCAGACAAGGTCATCCCCCCGGGTATCCCAGAGGGGATCGCCGATAAAGTAGAGCGGCTCTCCAGCGTCCATCCGGTATGATCGCCGGGTTTCCTCCGCCGTCCAGGCAGGCCGGCTTCCGGTAATCAGAAATTCCGCATCGGCCTCATCGTCATTGCCCGCATAAGTTTTAGCGGCGATGCCGTCACCGCCCGGCGCGTCTGCGGCGCTTATGTTCTGAGCTACGGAAATCCGTCCTGTATAGGGCGGCCTCCAGGCCCGGAAGGGAAGCTGCCTAAAATAGGTCCTGTTATAACCCGCCTTTGCTGCATCGCTCAAAGGTTCCAGGATATCTTCTATCCTTTCCCCGGTTATCTTAACCAGGGGCATTTTTTCAAAGCTGATTCTGCCAGTCTCGTGACTGGTGTTCCGGTAATAGGAATGGTTTCCCTGAACCGCTATGTCGGCAACTCCATCGCCGTCAATATCGGTAAAATCAGTATTGGTGTCGGTCCAGCCGTTCTGTTTGGTCTCCGCATAACTGTAACCCAGGCTTCCCAAAAACGCCGGAAAGCCCCAGCCGGCGAAGGCATTCCACCCATAGCTTGCCAGCAGATTATCGGATTCATCCAGGCCGGGCATATCAATTTCGTATAAATGTTCCCTGCCGAATCTATCCCCCAGATTTAACGAAACCATAAGGCCCTGTAGTACCCGCCGGACATTGTCAGGGCGGCCGTCTCCGTTGATATCAACCATGGTTTGCCTTGATTGATTCATACCGGCGCTCACGCCGCCGTGGCCGCCGCCGGTTATCCGCCTGTCGATGAAGGGATATCCATGGGCGACGCCTATCCCCATCGCAGCGGTTCCGCTGGCGCCTCCGCTTACTCCCTGCTGGACATGGAGGCCGTTGTCAAGATCCCAGGTTTCCTGGGGGCCAAATATGCTGTACTGACCACTGCTGTCTTTCTTAGGCTCCTCGTAGGTAAAACCGTAACGCCACCAGTATTCCCCGGGTTCTGCCGGGTCCTCCTCCCCAAAATACTCAAGCTGGGGAATACCGTAGTAGTTTTCCTTATAGGTAAATAGATATGTCCTGATAGGATCGCCGTTGTACTTTGCCGTTATCCGCTCCAGCAGCCACTTCCGCTCGCTTAAAAATTTTCCGCGCCCGTCAACCTGTATATCCTGGCGGCTGGTACGGTAATCGAATTCCACCGTGTAAGAACCGTTTTCATCGTCCATGCCAGCGGCATCCTGGTAATTGGTATACCGTATCTTTTTGATATAGGGATAATGCTGATCCTGCTCATAATTGTACCGGATAGTATTTCCGTAAAGATCCCGCTCTTCCTCCAGTTCCCAGCTGTACTTCCTTGCCGCATCATCTCCGGTCCAGCTTTCTCTGCCCGGTTCGTTTCGTTTTCCGTAGATCCGCCTTGCGCCAGTTTTACTTGTTATCATCCAGTAGTCATGGGGACCCCGGTAATAGTGTTCTATCAATTCATACCTTGTTTCCCGTTCCGGCTGGTACTGTATAACTGATTCGGTCCTCCCGGTTTCCCGCAGTTTCACCCCGTCCAGCATATAGGCGTCCCGCCCGTCGTACTGCGGCAGCCCCCAACGGGTGTCGATGGCGATACGGCTGCCGTAGCGCAGATCAAAGCCCCTGCCCATGACGCCGTTTCCGCCGTCACTGGAATAGGCCACTGCCACCCTGGGCGCCATGCCGTTCCGGCCGGAAGGCAGGTTCAGCTCAAACTGAAAGGATGCGGCTCCGCTATTGTCCGCCTCAAGCCTTTCCAGTCCGAGTACCCCCGTATCAGGGTCCGCCGCTTCCAGGCCCTTAATCGAGTTGATGTCAAACTGCAGGGGCTTGGGACTTTCCGGCAGGGTGAGGGTCCCGTTGATCATATCCGTAAAATGGGTGGTGAGGCTGATTATCCGGCGCCGGTCTCTGTCCAGGTTAAGCCGTTCAAGCTTTTCCCATCGCCGTTCTTCCGTATCGTAGAAATAGGTGTAACTATGTTCCAGGGCCGGTTCGTTTTCCTCAAGCCGGGAATCATAGCCCATCCTGATGGTAACCGCCTTGTTAAAGACCAGTCCCGCAGGTTCAAAACGGTAAGCCCCGCCGCCGGCAGTTACATTAACCAGTCCCTCGCCGGTATCCGCCGGCAGAAGCAAACGGCTGATCCCTATCTCCGTATCCGCAGCCAAGGCTCCCGGCGGGATCTCGATTTCCGTGTCCCCTAGAACAAGGAGGCCGCCGATCTCTGCGGAAATGAAACGCCTGATTTCTGCAGGATCCATCCGGCGGGCCGCGCCGGGATTTTCCGCCGTTTCGGATACCATCTGTACCGCATCCGTTTCTGTTCCGGCGGCCTGCGCCGTTTCGCCGGGCAGCATGGCCGGCCGTAATATATACGGCGTACCCGCAGAGGGAAACGGGGAAACCGTTTTGAAAATGTTTTTCCCCGGCGGCAAAAACATTCCCGGCGCTGTGGGCCGGGGCGGTTCTCCGTAAGCCGCATAGGGATGCATTATCACCAACTGGATTAAGAGCAGGAGACCGGCGCTTATCCGGGACATATATGTCCATCTGGTCTTTACGCTAACCGGGCGGCCTTCCGCAGCGTACCACCGGAGGAGACCCTTATTTTGTTTCGGTAAAGTACACATCCACTCCCCCCTGGGTATTGTTATCTGACGGCGCTATCACCACGATGTAGCCGTTCCTGCCGCCGGAATGACGCGGTTCAGCCCCATCGCTGAATGTCCGGATCGCATGATCGTTTATGAGCAAGACAAATCCATCTCCATTAGATCGTACCGTAATGGTATTGGGCGCTCCGGGTCCCTCCCGGATAAACGATGAATTGGTCCATCCCTGCATACTTTCATAGCGGCTGCCGATAACCTTCCCCAGGGCATACTGGCCGTTGTTGTTAATCATCACCGTGAGCATGGTTTTCTCTTCCCGGCCTTCAAAAAAACGGGCGCCCTGGCATATCACCAGACCATAACCGGCGCCTTCATAACCTTTGGGTTTGTTCAGTTTTACCGTTCTGTCCGTAAAGGGAAGTTCATCCCCCCAAACGGTCCACAGGGTATAGCCGTTCCCTGACCAGTAGCGGCTGTCCGATGTTTGAAACCTGGTAACGGTTTTTCCGCCGGAGAAGTCTGTCTCCTCAAACAAAACCGCAGCTTCCTCCATGCCGCCGTCTTCTACGGGACCCGGTTCAGCCGCTTCGTAGGAGTCTGAACAGCCGGACAGTATCAACGCGGCCAAAAGGACCGCCGGAATTTGACACAGTTTCATAGGACCTCACATAACCGTTTTACTGGTAATTTTGATAGTGTATTGAATAATCCCGCCGCCGGTTCCGGTGGAGGGCATCTCCTTGTTGACGTAGATTTGTTCATCGGGGAAAATCTTAAAAAAACAGCGGAGCCCTTCGGTTCCATAATTTGGTACCGGGATAGGATCGTCGTGGATTATCTTGTTGGTCTCCCGGTCCTTGACATAGATCTTGAAATGAGACTCCAATCCCGAGGGCGCCTTTGAATCATTCACCACCACCGAAGCCCGCCAGCCCGGAGGAATGTCCATGCAGTACCAGTCTTCGTCCCATACCTTCAGCCCCTGGTAGGATTGATAAAAGTACATGTTGGCGATAATGGTGGTGTCGCCGAGAAAGGTAGCCGAATCTTCGCCGTTGTTCAGTTCTTGAAGATCCCTGGTAACCAGGGAACTTACCCCAAGAACCGGTTCCGACGGCGGAAAGATCCGCAGCCCCCGCCGTTTTAAAAGCCTGTAAAGATAGAGTCCTTGATCGGGGAGACCCGCATCCCGGCAGCTGGTTGCGCTGCCCCGGTAGATCTCCCGGTAAACCGGCCTTTCGGCATCCTCCGCCCGTTCAAGGATAAACTCATCCGCTCCCTCGTCGGGGGACCAGGAAAGCAGAACTGTATTTGACTCCTTAAAAGATTCCGCAGCAGGCCTTTCGGTAAAGGGATCTGCAGGGGTCCGGTCTAAAAGTTCAAACATTCCCTGGCTGCAGGAAACCAGAAACAGTTCCGGCAGAATACCCAGAGCAGAGAGCAGAAAAAACCGCAGACGCATTTTTGCCTCCCTTCAAGTTCCGCACGGAGGCACCTGCGCCTCCTGCACGGATGACCTAAAGGAAGGCCCGGACAAGACGTATTGCTTTAATCGCGGAAAATTTTTTTAAAAGAAAAAAGGCCGTCCGGCGCCTGCGAATGTAACCGCGGGGGCCGCACGGAAGCGTTTGATGGAGCTCTTTGTTACGGCAGCTATGGTTTCGTTTGGGGCATGGTATGCTTTGGACTGCTTCCCGCTTTTTTCCTTATTAAGGTAATAAAGGAAAACATTCCGTAATCTTCGGCGGCGCTTTCCTCCCATTCGCCGGGATCAATTACAGGGAAATAGGCGTCTCCCTCATACTCCCCGTGTATTCTGGTTAGCTCGATAATGCCGGCGCGGGGCAGGGCTTCCCGGTAAACCGATGCGCCCCCGCAGATAAAGATCTTTTCCCAGCCCCCGCAGACGCCAAGGGCCTCCTCAAGGCCGGCGCAGATCCTTGTTCTGGCGGCATCCGTACCACCGGCGCCCATGCCGGCAATGGAAACCGGACCGGCGGCCATGCTTGCGGAGAGAATGATGTTGAGCCGTCCCGGCAGGGGTTTATGGGGCAGGGATTCCCAGGTTTTTCTTCCCATGATACAGGGGAAGCCCAGGGTCAGTTTTTTGAAATGGATCAAATCTTCCTTAATGGACCAGGGCAGGGCATTGTTCCGGCCTATAACTCCATTTTCCGCCGCCGCGGCGATGATGATTATCTGTCCCCCATGTCTCATAATTAAACCGCAATATCAAATTTGATCGCCGGATGAGGCTCGTAGGCTTCAATGCTTGAATCAGTATACTTCCACTGAAATATCGAACCGGATCCTTCAGTGATTATCCTGGGCAGCCCGTTCGGTTTTCTGGAGAGCTGCAGCTTCATCCCTTCAACATGGTTGATGTAGATATGGGTATCCCCCAGAAAGCCAATGAGTTTTCCCTCTTTAAGTTTTGCATCCCGGGCCAGCAGGTGGAGGAGAAGGCCGTAACTGGCGATGTTAAAGGGGAGGCCCAGGGCAACGTCAACGGAACGCTGATTCCAGATAAGGTTAAGCCTTTCGTTAATCACCGTTACCTGAAAGAGATAGTGGCAGGGGGGAAGGGCCATCTTGTGGAGATCCAGAGGATTCCAGGCGCTGACCAGCATACGCCGGTCCTGGCTGTTCTGTTTTAAGGCGTCTACCAGTATCCGGAGCTGATCAACCCCCGTCCCTTCGGGGCTTTTATCGCAACCCCGGTAAACCGCCCCAAAGTGCCGCCACTGCCAGCCGTAGACCGGCCCCAGGTCCCGCTCGGCCTTCATCTTTTCCCTGACCGCCTCGCCGCTGCCATAGGGAACCAGTTCGGGACTGCACCATTCATCCCATATATGATTGTTATTACTCTTGAGCCATTCCTTATCGGTGATCCCCCGGATAAAAAATTCCAGCTCCGACGCTACCAGGCGGAAGGCGATCCTCTTGGTGGTGAGCAGCGGAAAGCCCGCCTCCATATCGTGTTCAAACATGGTCCCCGGTATGGTAAGGGCGTCAATTCCCGTGCGGTTCTTTTTAAGAACCCCCTCCTGCAGTACTTTTTCCACGATAGCAAGGTAGCCTTTCATGCCGCCAGTATACCATGCCGGACCTGCGGCGGACTATCCGCCTCCGGCCAGCGCCGGCGCTTAAAAGTTCCAGCCGATCCCCAAAACCGGTTTTACATAACCCGCAGGAACATCCTTTGTAAAAAGATGATTATACTCCGCTCCGGTTTCAAGATAAAAGGTACTGTGTGTGATTCGCCGGAAATTGTAGAAGACCGGCATAAACCAGCGGAGGAAGATCCCGCCGCCCGCGGAAATCATCCAGGTAAAGATTGAGCCGGAATCTTGATCGCCGCCCGTTCCGTATACAAAACTTATTCCGGCCCCTAACCGGAAAACGAGAGCCATGGTCCGCTTAAAGAACCGCCATTGATAGAGCCCGTTCAGATAAAAGGAACCCGCATGGAGTTTCACGGCGCCGGAATTCAGCATATTCCAGGAGGGGGCCAGCTCCAGTCCCAGGTCTCCCCAGGATTGCTTGACGGGCGTAAAGCCTACCCGAAGGGAAGCTCCCCAGGGATAGAAAAAATGATCAAAGGGGGTAAACAGGTATCCGTAGAAAGGAATGAGGGGGGCGTACTCCGCCGAAATATAAACGCCAAGGGGACTAAGAACATCGACGGCATCCCCGGCTTCGGGGACGGCGGACGGTACGGCTGTACCGGGGACAGGCGGTACGGCGGGGGAATCAGCGGCGGCAAGCGGCGGGCTTACAGTTATTTCCAGGGAGCCCTCTAAACCTCCGGGATTCCTGACATATACCCTGTAGCGGCCCGGCGCAAGAGTCTCCCGGTTAAAAACCAGCCGGGCGCTTTCCCCCAAGGGAAGATAGGCCAACGGCGTAATGTCCCCGCCGCCATCCGCTGGCTGGAGCCGGACCTCCGCCCCTTCCGTAAGGTTCATGCCCTGGAGGATGATCTCCATACCGCCCTGCGGATCGCCTTCCCCGGAGGGCGTCAATTCCTGCCTAAACGAATACAGCTCCGGCTGCAGGGCCGGAAACACCCTAAAGGGGATCCAGCCGGAAATTCCCGCCGGACGGTTCAAAAGATTGTAGACCTCTATCTGGTACCGGTATAAACCGGGCGCCAGAGAAAGTTCGATAAAATTTTCCGTCCGGGATTCCCGGCGAATTTCGGCGTATTCTCCGGAACTGCTCTGTTCCTCTATGGTGATCTCGTACCGGTAGGCGTAATCCGCCTTTTCCCAGACAAGGCGCTGAATAAACCGCTCCTCCTCCCCGGTCCGCTCAATATAAAAAGATCCCCCCGCTTCCGGCGGGGGAAGCTCCTGCCCCGGAAGGAAGGCCGGTAAAAGAAAAAACAACGGCAGGAGGAAAAACCGCCTATCTGCCATATAGAACCCCCGGCTCCCGTCCCTGGGGAGTATCCGGCTGGGGAATATCCACAAGGAACAGATTCTCTCCGGGGGTTCCCCTCCTTCCGGGGGTTCCATCCGTTCCCCGGTTCACCGCTTCTACCTGCCAGACAAAACGGCCCAGATCCAAAAGGCTGAGATCCTCAAGGGTATAGGAGGTTTCCGGGCCCTCGGAGCTGACGACAGATCGCCGCCCGCCGGAACCGGTCTCCTGGAAGAGGGTGAAAACATAGGCGTCCGCCCCCGCCACCGGGTTCCAGCTAAAGACGATGGTCCGGGATTCCTGCAGGGCTCCGGGGTCGATTACATAACCGGTTTCCGGCTTCCGTCCCGATGCGGCGGGGAGCAGGCGGCTTACGGCATTTTCCGGCGGCGGAGCAGGCTGCACGGTTTCGGGCGGAACGGTGGTTTCAGCGCCTTGGACCGGCGGATCGCCCCGGATAATAGTAAACGGGATGACCGGAGAGGCGGGCACCGTTCCCCGGTACAGGGCGGAGAAGACCGGAGCAACCCGCCAGTACCACCGCCCTTCGGCAAGGCTGGAACAGACCAGAGAGTTATACCGGACTTCGGTCCGCAAGGCGGAATTGGTCATGCCGGGATTATCCGCCGCTTCAAGAATGTAATACAGAACCTCCTCCGCCGTTTCCCACTGGAACCGCAGTTCCGGGGGCTCTGTCCGGTAATAGTAGACCGCCTCCGGGACCGGGGAGACCGGCTCCGGCGGCGGGATGCGGACAACGGTAAGCTGCCCCCGGGCTTCCGGCATTCCCCCGGCGTTTTCCGGGGAAATCCGCCACCACCAGGTCCCCGGCAGAATGGCCGCGGTAATTCCCGAACCGGCCGCGGTTCCGGCGGGATCGCCCTCCCACACCGCCAGGGAAGGGCTAAAGTCCCTGTTCCGGGCTATCTCGATCCGGGCCCGTCCTTCTCCGGAAGCGGCGGGACTGTTCCAGATAAACTGCACCGGAACAGGGGCGTCCACGGGGGTAAGAAAACGGGCCGCCGGAGGGGGCTCAAACACCGATATCCGGGCCGTTTCCCTAAAACCGCCCTCCCCGGCTTCTGCCCCGCCAAAGACAAGGGCCGTTCCCTCCGCCGCTTCCTGCTCTCCGCCGGAACCGGTAAAGGAGACGTTCCCCCCAATCACCTGGAAATTGAATGTTCCCCCGGTCCCGGCGTCGAGGGTTACCGTGGACCCGGCGGCGGCCCTTATCTGTCTCCCGCCGAAGGAAAGATTGATGCCCCCCGATTCGCCGGCATAGACGCTGATATTCCCTCCGGCAAAATCAATCCGGGGAACCCCTGCTTCCAAAAAAACACGAATGAGGCTGTTCTCCGAAACGCTGACAAGGGCTCCGCCGGGGAAGCCGATGGCGGCCTCCGAGCGTTCCGCAGTGCGGATAAAATCGCCGTTGTACACCGGCGATTCCTTTTGCAGCCGGTCCCAGATGCTGCGGTCCTGGAAACGGCGCAGGGCCGCCCGAGACCTGGAGGCGACAAAACCCACCGGCTCCTCATCAAGCCGGCGGAGGGAACGGTTCAAATCTTTCTGGAACAAAACCAGAAAAGCCGCCGTTCCCAGCAGGCAGGCGCAGATCACCACCGCATCAGAGAACCTAATCGCCCTGGATTTTGTATTTCTGTTCTTCCGCATTAACGTTTACCTTGCCCAAATCCGGGGCGGGAATACCCAAAATCTGCCGCAGTTCCGCCAGCGTCGCGGGTTTCGGGACGGCTCCCTGGGCCGGACGGAGGTTTACCACCGCGAACATCCGTACCGGTTTTTCTTTTCCTTTTACCGTGATAGGGGGCATTTCCTCGGTAATAAGCTGATTGCCGATAAGGGCGTAGGTATTTTCGGTGATCAGAATATCCGTTCCCAGGGGCTTGTTCAGGGCCTCGGTCCGGCTTGCCAGGTTAACCGCGTCCCCGATAACGGTATATTCCATGCGCTGGCTCGATCCTATCTGCCCGGCCACCACGTCCCCGGTGTTGATCCCGCAGCCTATCCTGATCCGGGGCTTTTTGTCCCCGCCGCGTCCCTGGTTAAACTGATGCAGGGCCGCACGCATCAACAGGGCCGCCTTGACGCAGTTGAAGGCATCCTGGGCGGAAGACCCGGCGGAAAGGGGCGCGCCCCAGACCGCCATCACCGCATCGCCGATGAATTTGTCCACCACCCCGCTGGTTTTATCCACACAGTCTACCATGCGGGTCATGTAATCGTTGAGGAATTCCACCACCTCGGCGGGTTCGAGTTTTTCCGAAATCGCGGTAAAGGAACGGATATCCGAAAAAAAGATCGTTACCTGCTTGGTTTCACCCCCCAGGGTAAGCTCTCCCCTCATGGCCTGCTCGGCGATGGTTTTGTTGGTAAAACGGCCAAAACTGTCCCGCAGCCGTTCCCGTTCCGCCAGGCCGTGGCCCATCTCCACAAAACGCTCGGTCAAAAGGCTGATTTCGTCCTTTCCTTTCGCCTCAAGTTTTTGCTCAAATTCGCCGCCCTTGATCCGTTCCGCCGCGGCGGCCAGGCTCTTTAGGGGGGCGCTGATGGTCTTGGAAAAAAACCAGATAAACAAAACGGCAATACAAAGCACGGCCCCGCTAAGGTAGAGGTTCCGCCGGGTGGTGGCGCTTACTCCTTCAAAAATCACCCCGTATTCCGCGCTGGTAATCACCGCCGCGTTAGCCAGGGATAATTTGCGGAAGGCCCCCAGGTATTCTTTCCCGTCCTCGCCGGTATAGAGGGTCTGGAGACTTCCCTCTCCGCTTTCCCGCATGAGCTTGATAAAAGGAGAGGAAGCCATATTCGTTCCCGCCATAACCAGACTGTCGTCGGGGTGAATCAGCAGGTCCCCCCGGTCATTTACCAAAAAGGAAAGACTGGTCCCCGAGCCGAAAGTCCCGGCCAGGGATTCCGGGGAGAAAAGTACCAGCCGGGTCCCGTCCTGCCGGGGGAGGAACAGGGTCAGCAGGGGCAGGCCGAAAACCGGAGCGGCGTTCCGCAGGAGAAGTTCCCCGGAGCCGTCTCCGGCCTGGATAAGGCTGCCCAGTCCTTCACTGTCCAGGCCGTTGGCGGCGAAAAAGGCTTCGTTGATATGAGACGCCCCGTCCCCGTCCGCGGGAACTACGGCCGCCAGATCCGGGTTCCGCTTGAAAAAGAGGGCCGCGGCGGTCCGGGCAAGATCCGGGTAGGGCTCCAGAACATCCAGGGTATCCAGAAGCAGCAGGGTTTCGGAACGAATCGCCTCCAGGATCCGTTCCGCCTCCACCGAGGAGCGGAGGTTTACGTTAAAGTTATTGTCTTCCGCAGTAATCCGCACATCGGCGGAAACCATCACCGATACAAGAAGGGTAATGGCCCCCAGGGAGAGAAGGAGCAGTACGGAGATAATGCCCACCAGTTTGGCCCCTATGGGCCGGCGGACCCTGATTACTGCCGGCAAAACGCCCTCCTTGCCACATAATGATACCATACAATCGGGAATTGTGGAATAGGGAATTTGTTACAATGCCGAGGCTTTCCCGAAACCAGGCGGGTTTTGGGGAAAGCCCTGGTTTGTTTTGTATACGAAACGGCTTGTCCGGTACGCCGCACGGCCCGTGCGGTACGCCAAGCGGTACAGGGGAACCGGCAGCATCTTTGCTGCCTCCGGGCCGGACCGTTCCGGAGACCGGAGGGTTCCGCAAAACGCCGGACGAAGCGGAGACTCGCCGTGATCTTTTTCCCTTGTAAACCGCGGGTTCGGAATCATTTTGCGGGTCAGGAACTGAGCTGATACAGCCCCGTTTCGCCTTTACATGGCCGTAATGATTATCGTCTTATGATTATTGCCGTATACGCTACTCCCGGCAGGGGTGGGATTCGAGACAACGCCCCAAGATGACATATAAGCGGACACCGTACCGGACGGTACATGAATGTACAGCGTCCCCGCGGGACCGGTATCGCTAAATACACCAAATGGACTTAGACTCAATCCGGGCGGGCTGTCATCCAGGGTCAAGTGGGTCAGGGCGATGCAGCCGGAGAAGGTATTTACGTTGATGTGTCCCACTGCCGGAATGCTTGCCGAGATCAAGCGGATACAACCGGAAAAAACGGAAGGACCGATATTTGTCGCCGCCGGGAAATTCACCGAAGTCAGGGCAGTACAGCCGTAGAACGCGTCCTGTTCGATGGTTACCGCCGACGGGAAGCTTGCTGAGGCCAAGTCGGTACGGCCGGAAAAGGCGGTTTGGCCAATAAATTGCACATTAGCGCCTTCAATCTTTTTAAGGCGGTCAAAGTTGGCGAAAACTACAAAAGAACCTCCTGTTATACTTAGCGCAGCGTTGGGGAGAACGAGGGAGACGATCTTGTCTTTTCCGGCAGGATTTCCGATAGGAACCGTAGCATTGGGGTTAAATTGCCCCGGAACGCCAGTCATCCCGGCCATGTCACAGTCGGAAAGGTCCAGGGAGACATATTTACCCGCGCCGCTTATCGTGTTGAGCAGATCCGTCCAGCCGGTACCCGCAAGGCTGAAATTCAGCCGGACGGCGGCGGGCTTGGCGGGGCTGCCGCCCTTTGACGAAGCGGCGAGATAGGCGGCCAAATCCACAATGTTGTCAAAAAGGGGTGTATCGCCTTCTTCGTAAAAATCCTTAAAGGAGAGGTTATAGCTGTCGCAGCCCGGCAGGATCGTCAAAAGGAGAAGGAGGGCAAAAACCGCCCCCGGAGAGCGGACCGGCGGGATGTATCTGCGCATTAAAAAAGACGCCCTCCCGGACGTTCCGGGCCGGCGATCCACATAGGGGAGAGAGGCAATGCATTACTATACAGGGAATCACATAAATTCAAGGAACGCTCCTCCACCGGTAAAATCACCGGACTTGTTCGACCGCCCGGCTGCTTATCCCGGACTTTAGTCAAGCGCAAGTCTCCCGGGAAAACGCTGATTTTTGACAAAGTCCACGTTTCCCTGCTGTTTTTAAATGGCCGTTAGCGAACCTTCGGTTCGACGGAAACCGAAGTTCCCGAACAGTTTTATTGTAAACGGGAATACGGCGGCTGTCAAGTTTGCCGCTAAAACGCCGTAAAAGGCTTTCCCGGCGGACAAAAATTCCTCGCCGTTGAAGCGAAAGCCGCAGCCGGAACCCTATAGGCAGTATCTCGTACCGGGAGCGGCGGCAATGGAAAAAACATTAAAGGAAACCCTGCGGCAAAAGACAAACCCGGCATGGACGCCGATGGCATGGATGCCAATGGCGGGCTTTCTGCTGATCCTGGGACTGGCGGCATGGACGCCGGCGGCGTTTTTCCTTATGCGGAACCTGACGGAGCGCCGCTTCGATCAGCTTCAGGATCGTTTCGACCGGTTGGAAAATCACCTTGATCAATTGGAGGAAGGGCTCCGCCTGGCCTTTGCGGAACAAGACAGGCGTCTAAGCGAAGAAGCCGCCGCCCTAAAGGAACTGGGCGGCCGGATTGAAAGGACCGTCAGCGCCGGAACGGGGCAGACCCTTTCCCGGATTATCAGGACCGAGCGGGTATACGCGGATCTCCTGGAGGAACAGAAGAAGAAGACCCTGGATGCGCTGTACGGCGAAGAGGAACTGCTGGAACGTAACCGGCGGGCCGGAGAATTTTTTAGAACGGGAAAATACAAGCAGGCCCAGGAACTGTATGCGGCCATAAGCGAAGCCCAGCCCGAAAACCCGGAGGCCCGCTTTTACCGTTACTATGCTTTGTTTTTATTGAACAAAAACGACCGGAACCAGTACCGGCTTATCCGGGAGGGGCTTATGCAGCTGGAACGGTCAGGTTATATGAGAGACGAAATCAGCGAGGTTCTTTCCTATATCGCCGCAGAAGAAACGGCCTCTCCGGAATGAACCGGAAAAACAAACAGCGAGGACAATATGCGCAGCTATATGACAGGTTTTTTACTGCTTCTCTCCGTAATGAAAATTCCGGCCCTGAACGTGCAACTGGCCCCGCTCTTCTACATAGACGAAACCAGGGACGCCGTTTACGATCAGAGCCGTATCCACTGGGACCTGCTCCGCAGGCTCAGGGCAATTGAAACCGGAAGGGCCCTGAACTTTTCCCTCCTGGGAAACGACCGGGTGCAGCCGCCCCAATCCCTGCTGGATGCGGTAAGCCTCTGCCGGGATGACCGGGCCGCTTACCTCCTCTACGGTTACATTGCAAAGAAGGACTATACCCTCTACGGGGAGATCAAGCTTTTTGACTACGAGAAACGGGCCATACTGCGGATCTTCTACGCCGCCGACGATCACGACAACCGGGAGCGGCTCCTGTCAAATTTGGCGGAGAAGATCGCCGCCTATATTGACGAAACTTTTCGCCTCAACATAGGCGATCCCGGACCGGACTATTGGGAACTTTGGGCTCTGGCGGGCGCCGGTTACTGGACGCCGCTGGACAAGACCTGGACCGATCTGCTGATAGGTACGGGCCTTATCACCGGAGGGGCCCGTTTTGTACCCAGGGATAAACTCTTTACCGGTTTCGGCAAAGCCTTCTACATTTCCGCGGCGGCGGAGCTGGGTTACCGTCTTGGTATGGGCGGCGTCTACGGGGCCTGGGATCACAGCCTCAGCGCCGGAGGACCGGTCCGGCTCCACCTGCAGTTGGACCGGGAACAGCAGCTTTTTGCCGGAATGGGACTTCTCTATTCCCTGGACTTTATGACGGTAAAGGAACCCTATAAAAACCGGGAAACAAAAATCTACAATACCCTGGGACTGGTATTTTCCCTGGGTTATGCCTTCAAGGCGGATGACGGGTTTTCATTCTTCTTTGATAACCAAATTGAAGCGCGTTTTTACAAGACCCCGATGATCACCTGTAGTCCCCGGCTGGGAATTGAATGGCTTCTTATAAAGCGGGAGGCCGCCCGGAAATGGTAAGCTTCTGTATTCTGGTTCTGGGCTGCATCGTTATCAGCATAGTAGACGCCAGGACCTGCCGTATCCCCGACGGACTGCTCGCCGTCTTCTTCTGCGCCTTGACCGCCGCCGGAATAGGGGAAACCCCCGCCGCCCTTTGGGATAGACTTTTACCGGCCCGGCTGCCGCCGGCGCTGATCTGCTTTACCGTCCTCTACCTGCCCTGCCGTTTTTGCGGGGGCCTCGGTTTTGGCGACGTAAAATACGCCGCCCTTCTGGGCTACGCCCTGGGCCCGGAGCGGTATTGCGTCTTTCTCGCCGCCGCCGCTCTGAGCGGCCTTTTGATCTACATCACGGGGACTTTCTTCCTGAACTGGGACCGGGAGACAAAACTGCCCTTTGCGCCCTTCCTCAGTTTCGGCGCCCTGGCCGCCGCCGCTTTGGGAATACCGGGACCATGAAAAAACACGGGGCGTTTCTTGCCCGTATGGCGGGACTGCTGATCATGGGCCTTGTTTTTTTGGGCGCAGCGCAGGGACAGGAAATTAAAAAGATGGATTTCAGGAACCAGGCCATTACGGACATACTGATGGTTCTAGCGGATCTGGGACAGGAATCGGTCATTATCGATGAAAGCGTTACCGGAACGGCGACCTTCTTTTTCAGCGACTGCAGTTTCGAGGATGCCCTCTTCAGGTTTACCGAAGCCTGCAATCTTTTCTGCGAAAAGAGAAACGGCGCCTACTATGTTTCCAGGATGCGGATACGGACCGGCGCCTTTAACGGGGAAGCCATTGGCACGGATGCCGCCGGTACAGCGGGGGAGGAGCTGATCGGCCTCGATGCGGAAGATACGGATTTGGAAACGCTGATAAAGAATCTCTCCCGGAATCTGGGCCGGACCATACTCTACGATACCCTGCCCGGAACATCGATCACCATTCATACCCGAAGCAGCCTTAAGGACATTCTGGAAATTATCATAAAAAAATATCCCGCTTATTCCCTGGTGGAAGAGAACAGCGCCTTCTACATCAAAAAGGCGACGGAGAACACCCCCGCCGGCGGCCGCATAAGTTCATCCGCAGTCAGGCGGGAGGGCGGCCGTTTTTCTATAACCCTTCAACGGGGTTCCCTTTCTTCGATTATCGATCTGTTGTTCAAGACGGCGGAAAGGGAATATTCCATGCTTCAGAAAATAGACGCCGTCCTGGAACATCTCTACTTTGAGGACAAGGATTTTGAAGAACTGCTCCGGCTTGTACTGGAACAGGGAAACTGCGGCTATACAATCAGCGGCGGGGTATATTACATCTTCGAGGTTCAGCGGAAGGATATCCTCAAGGGACTTAAAGAAACCACCGTACTGCAGCTTCAGCATATCCCGGCGGAAGAAGCTCTGGCCCTGCTGCCCGCCGATTTCGGCGGTTCCTTTATCAAAGCCAGCAAAAATGCCAACTCCCTCTACCTTACCGGCAGCGCCGGGGAGATTGAGCCCATACTCCGGTTTCTCGCCCTTCTGGACATTCCCGCCGGCAGCCGTCCCCCCCGGCGTTTTGAGCTGCACAACCTTAAGGCGGCGGACTTTATCAGCCTTTTGCCGGAAGAACTTGCCGCGGCGGGCCCCCTGATCATCCCCGGTTCCAATGCCTTTGTACTTCGTTCGAGCGATGAAATTTACCGGGAGTTTGAAAGCTACATAACCCTCCTCGATACCGGCGGCGCCGTTCCGGTATACCTGAAATACATAAGGAACGACGAACTCTTCCAGTACCTGCCCCCTTCGGCGGCCAGGGAGGATCTTGCCTCCTCCCCGGACCCGTCGCTGATCTTTTACCGGGGAACCGGAGAACAGCGGCGGCAGTTTCTGGATCAGCTAAAATTGATCGACCGGCCCAAGCCCCAGATACGGTATCAGCTTCTGGTTATCCAGTATCAGCGGAGTGAAAATCTTGCCTGGAATAAATCCCTTTCCTTCAATTCTCTTTCCGGGGAACCCGCCTCCAGGCTTATATCAGGTACCTTCTCCAATCTGCTCAATATCAACTTCGATATTATCTCAGGTTTCGGTTACCATCTGGCGATGCAGCTCAACCTGCAGTTGGGGGAGGACAAGGCCAGGGTATTGGCGGACACTACCCTGAACGGCATATCCGGGCAGGAGATAAAATTTGAAAACACCAACACCTTCAGATACCGGGACATCACCATCGATCCCGAAACAGGGAAACCCTTTTACACCGGAACCACCAGGGAAATTACCTCCGGCCTTGTGCTGAACATAAACGGCTGGGTCTCCGGGGACGGGATGATCACCATGAAGGTGAATGCGGCGGTCTCTAAACAGGACGAAAGCGGCGCCAATACCAGCGCCGCCACCAATCCGCCCCCCACATCAGAACGGGCGGTAAATACCCAGGTTAGAACCAGATCGGGGACCCCCATCGTAATAGGCGGCCTGCTCCAGTCTGAAAAGAACGAATCGGTAAAAAAACTTCCCCTGCTGGGAAACATTCCCCTAATCGGCAGGTTCTTTCAGGATATAGACGAATCGGAGAGTACCACCGAACTGGTGATCTACATTATCCCCTATGTGCATAACGGAGAAAGGACGGCGGAATACGGGAATAAAATTAATGAATACTACAACCGGTTTATCCATGCCGGCGGGGAATTCCCGCCGCCGCAGGCCGAAGGAATTCCGGCGGAAGAATGATGGAAAAGATAAGCCTGAAACAGTTTGCCTTTTCCTCCGGCTGCGGCGGACAGTATCCCCGGGAATTCATCGGCCGCAATGGAGTGGTAAAGCTGAGCGAAGACGATGCCGAGGTACGGATCGCTGTAGTGGAGGGCGCCGGAGCGGATCTGCTTGAATACCTGGAGGGCTATCATCTTCCCAAACGGACCATCTTCTCTCCGGTAAGCAAGGTTGAATTCGCCGCATATATAGGAGAACTGGCGGGCCTTCCCGCCCCCGGCGGCGGGATAAAGGCGCCGCACCCGGCCGGTCTTGAGAACGCCGGGGCAGACGGAACCGCAGACCCGGCTAAAAGCGCCGGGGAGGGCACCTTTACCCTTGAGGCGGTTACCGGCGACGCTCCGGTGATCAGCATCATCAACGCCATCTGTATCGAGGCGATCGGGTTTGAAGCGTCGGATATTCATATTGAAGCCCAGGCCGGCGCAGTACAGGTCCGCTGCCGTATAGACGGAATGTTAAAGGTTATTAAGCGGCTGGACAAATCTTTCTTTCCCGCAATTTCCAACCGGATCAAAATTATGGCGGACATGAACACCCTGGAACGGCGGCTGCCCCAGGATGGCAGGATGACCGTTTCGGCGGGAGACCACAATGTGGACCTCCGGGTTTCGGTCATTCCCACAACCGGGGGTGAATCCATTGTACTGCGCATCTTCAACAAAACGGCAAAGCTCCTTCGGCCGGATCAGCTTGGTTTTTATCCCCCCGATCTTGAGCGGATAAAGGCGGGCCTGCGCAGCCCCTGGGGATTGCTGCTCCTGACCGGACCCACGGGAAGCGGCAAGACCACCACCCTCCACGCCCTCCTGGGTACCCTGCCGGTGGAGGAAATGAACATCATCGCCCTGGAAGATCCGGTGGAGCAGATCATCCCCGGAATCAACCAGGTACAGATCAACGATGCCATCAATCTGAGCTTTGACAGCATGCTCCGGCGGGTACTCCGGCAGGACCCCAACGTGATCATGGTCGGTGAAATCCGGGACAGGGCCACTGCGGAACTTGCCCTGCGTTCCGCTCTGACAGGACATCTTATCCTCTCGACCCTGCATACCAACGACAGCGTTTCCGTTATCCCCAGGCTCTGTAATATGGGCATTGAACCTTATCTGGTGGCGGCGGTACTCCGCTGTTCCGTAGCCCAGCGGCTGGTACGGAAATTGTGTCCCCTTTGCAGGAAAGCGGTTAAAGCAAAACCCCGGATCAGGACCCTTCTAAAGAAGTACCACATAGGGGATGCTTCCTTCTTTGAGCCCGCAGGATGCGGGGACTGCGGATATACGGGCTACCGGGGCCGTACCATTGTGGGAGAAGTCCTGACGGTTGATCCGGTTATTGAGGAGATGATTGCCGGAGGGAAAAGCGCTGTGGAAATAGGACGCTGTGCAGGGAGGCGGGGTATGGAAGGCATGTCCAGGGATGCCCTGCGGAAGGCGGCGCAGGGGCTTACCAGTATAGAAGAAATTGAACGGGAGGTTTTACTTTGAATCTGCATTATCCGGCCGGGGGAAAACTTCCTTCCTTTAATAGGGATACCCTGCTTGAATTTACGGAGATCCTCTGCGCCCTGCTCAAGGCGGGACTTACCTTGCAGGACGCCCTGGAACTCTGTGGTTCCGTTTCCTCCAGGACCGCGGACTTGAGCAGGGGTCTCCGCCGGGAACTGCTCCGGGGCGTTCCCTTTCACGAGGCGCTGAAACAGTATCCTTCCTTTCCACCCCTTTACCAGTCCCTGGTAAGGCTTGGGGAAAGAACCGGTTCCGCGGCGGCGGCTCTTTTCCGGATGGGCCGTTACCTTCGGGCCGAAAAAAAGATACGGGGTAAATTGATGAACGCCCTTTGGTATCCCCTCTTTATTCTGGTTTCGGCTTTGGCGGGCTGTTTGGGGATTCTGTTTTATGTGATGCCCAGAATGACGGAACTGTTCTCCGCCTTTAATCCCGGCGGCGGTATGCCTGTGGAAATCGGTGGCATATATACATCGATCAAGATAAGCCTGAGCCTCCTCTTAACCGCCGCCGCCGCCGTCCCCGGATTCATGCTGCTGCGGCGGAAAAACAGAACCTTTGCCCTGGCGGCGGACCGTGCGGCGCTGAGGCTTCCCCTCATCGGTTCTCTGGCGGGATCAATACAGACCCTTCATCTCTCCTTTGCCGTTGAGATGCTTACCAGCGCAGGGATCACCCTGGGCAGCGCCCTAAAGGAATCCGCCTCCACCGCGGGAAATCTTGCCTTTAGGGCGGCGATCCTCGAAGTACACGAGGAGCTGCTCCGGGGCGGAAAGCTTTCCCGGGCCTTCAGCGCGAATCCAATCTTTCCCAAATATATCGGAACCTGGATCGGGGTAGGCGAAAGGACGGGCTCAGTAGAACCGGTGTTTACCCAGATTCGGGAATATTTTCAACAAAGGGTGGACCATGGTTCCGAAAGACTTGCCGCCCTGATAGAGCCCGTACTAACCCTGGCGGCAGGACTTATCGTATTATTCCTGATCGTCCAATTTGTACTGCCCCTGTTCTCCCTCTACGGCAGGGCGCTTTAAGGATGGATATGAAAGCGTTAAGTCCCGGAAGGTCCGATGGGGGCTGGACTTTTATGGAAACCCTCATCGTCATTGCCATTGTGTTGATCCTCACCTCATCGGTGGGATTTATGACGGCCCAGTACCTTGACCGGGCAAGAACCGCCGCGGCCCGCAGCCAGATCGATTCCTTCGCGGTGGCCCTGGAATCCTATTACATAGACTGCGGACGCTATCCCACCACGGAGCAGGGGCTGGGAGCGCTTTGGCGGAAACCAGAACTTGACGGCGCAGACAACTGGTCCGGGCCCTACCTCTACAAGAACATACCCCTGGACCCTTGGGGAAACCCCTATGAGTACCGGGTCCCCGGAGAAGACGGCCTTCCTTTTGGTATCCGGTCTCTGGGAGCGGACGGCAGAGAAGGAGGAGAAAAGCACGATGCGGACATTGCTTCCTGGGAAAACTGAAGGCTATGTCCTGCTTAGGACCCTGACGGCTCTTTTTGCGGCGCTCCTCTGTTTTGCCGCGGTCCTGACGGCGGTAAGCTCCCTGTTCCGGGAAAACTTGTCCCTGCTGGAACGGACCGCAGCGGAACTGCGGAGACGGAACGCCGCAGTAGAGGAATGGATACGGTGAAAAACAGAAAAAGTTCCGGCTTCAAGAGAATTTTTCCGGCAGGAAGCGGCGGCAAACCTGCGGCAGCTTATTCCTCCGGGCCGGAACCGTTGTACCGCAGCCATAAAACGCCGTTGAACCAGGCGGGCTTTACGCTGATGGAAAACCTGGTGTCCATGGCGGTGATCCTCATTATCAGCGGCCCGGTGATTACAGGCTTTTCCGCCGCCCTGAGAGCCCTGCGGCAGACGGCCCAAGCCGCAAAGACCGCGGCGGCAGCCGTCGAGACCGACAGGTTCATCCGGCGGCGGGCGGACACGTTCCGCATCCCCTACTGGGAATCCGCGGAAAGGGCGGCGGCAGGCTTTAAGGACGAACTCCGCCGTTCCGCTCATGGCGCATATATGGGAGAAATCGAAAACCTTCGGGACAGTTCCGGCAGAATCCGGGGGGTAAAGGTTCATTTTAAAATAGCGGACCGGTCCTTTTTCACCGAAACCGCCTTTGCTTCAATTCCCATAATGGAAGAACCCCGGTGAACAGGGAAACAGGGTCCGCGGAATTCGGTACGGTAATAATCCTCTTTTTCCTCTCGTCGGTTACAGCCTCCTCTCTTTTGTTCTTCTCTGCGGCGGCGGCCTATTTCCGGCGCAGCGTTAACGAGGAGGCGGAACTTGTCCGAACCACCGGACTGATTGGCGAAATAACGGAAGCCCTCCAGCCCTTGAAGGATCACCCCTGTGATTACCGGAACAATCCCCTGCTCTCGGAACTGGTCCTGCGTTACGCCTCCTTAAACCTGGACATCCGGGATGTTTCCAGCGGTTACCGTCTTGATTTTCTCTCCGATGAAGAGCTGGAAAATCCTCTCTTGAGGAATTATCTCTTCACCGATGCCGCCTCCTTTACCGGCCTGCGGGAAAACCGGGGCCTTTCCCCGGACAGGGAAACCTGGCGATCCTTCGTAAAAGACAGCGCCTGGGATGCTTGCGTCTCCTACGGCTGGCTTAACCTTTCCCGGGGAAATTCTTTCGCCCTCCGTTACGTCAAGCGTAACATGGGGGAGGATGAACTTTTCCCCCTGGTCAACCGCCTTCCCATGATGAACATTAACATGATAAAAGCGGAGGCGGCGGAACCTCTGATCATGACCCCCGGCTTCGGCGTAAAAAATCCCGCCGAAAAAATGGAAACCCTCAGAGAAGTTCTGCGCCGGGGGCCTGTTTCCAGGGGGGATCTTTCGGCCCTGCTAGAACTGCCCGGAGACAGCAAAATTTTTTCCTGCCTGGGGGTCAAAACCGCCTTCTGGGAAATCCGTTTTACAACCCTTCCGGGTTTCTATGCCAAAGCGATTCTGGCGGCCATCCCCGAGTCAGCGGAAAGCGAAACCATCAGAGAATACCGTCTCATTGAACGGAGCATGGGCCGTGAACCGTAACGCAGGTAAGGGTCCCGCCGTCATTCCCAGAACTGCCTATTCCCTGTTCATCGCCGGTTTTCCCGGCCTCAGGGGAAGGCCCCTGCGGGAAGCCCTGAGAGATTATCTGGCGGGAGCCTACCCCGGCGCTATAGACGGCTCCACCGGAACTCCGGTGATTCGCAAAAACGGAACCAGGCGGGGATCCTGTCTAATCTTCGTTCCCAGGGAGAAAAGGACCGGCCCCATGCCGGTCTCTACGCTTCTGGTCCAGCGCCGCCTGAGGGGAAGGGACGCTCAGGCGGTTTTTATCGGCGGCGGTTGGATTGAATATATCCGCCTTGAAAAAGGAATGCTGACGAAATCGGCAGTAAAAAGCTGCCCCAGCCTAAACAGGGCGTTTTTCCTGAACAGTCTGACAGCGGCTTTCGGCGTCTGCGGAGAAAACCCGCAGCGGATCGATCTATTCTGTACCGGAGCGGACAGGGCTCTTTTGGGGACGGAGGACGGGGCATGGATCTTTCATCCGCTGGAAAAAATTTCCTGCCCCGAATATCGTTTCTCCCTGTACCCCCACGCAAGCTCCGGTCTTAAACGGCGGAAATTCCTGATCCTGCTGCTGGGCCTCTGCCTCGGAGCCGCAGTTTTTTATACCTTCTCCTGGTACAGCGAAAGGGCCGGACAGAAGACGGCGAGACTGCTCCGGGAAGAGGAAGAGCGGAACCGGATTCTGGAACGAAAACACCTTGAGGAACAACAGCTCGAGGAACTGAGGAGAAACTACGCTTCCCTTGTGGAAAATAAAAAACCCTCCGTCTACGAGGGACTGGAACTTACCGCTCAATGCTTTGACGAAAAAACACTGATCCTCTCCGCCGTACTCAAAGAGGGGTTTTTTCAATTTGAGGCGGTCTCACCGGACGCCCTGGGGACCCTGGCTTCCTTTGAAAACTGCCCCCGGATAAGTTCTCCCATACTGGGACAAATACATCCCCAGGACGGCCTTGAACGCTTTACCATAAGCGGCGGCATTCTGTTCCGCCGGGAGGAACCCGGCCCGGAACTGTCCGCCGGAGCACAGCGGAAAATGCTGGAACGGCTTATAGGAGAATTGGAACGGCCTTCGGCGGCGGGGTTTAGTCCTGCATCTTTCGGAAGATTGATCCGCCGGCTGTTACAAAAATGGCGCTGTCCGGTGATACATTACCAGTATCTCAAGAAAAGCGGTGAAGACGAAATGGAATTTACCATCCGGGGAGAGAGCGGCGGCTTTTTTAATTTCCTGCGGGAAACCTCCGCCGGTGTTTCTCCAAAAGACGGTCCCGCAGGTTCCGGTCCTGCAGACGGCGTCATTTTTACGCTGGTACAGATCCGCAACCTCCAGCCGGAAAATGCGATAGAGGCGGTCTTCCGGGTTAGATGTCCCGCCCCCCGGTCCGGGGATGATGGGGCGGAAAATCCGGCGCCCGCACCGGACATCAGCACGGAACAGGGCGATGCGCCGCTTTCTGTACTCAGGATCAGCCGGAATTACGCGCCGTTCCGGAAACAGCCGGTTCAGCCAAAACCGGAGCCCGTTCCGGCTTTGGCTGAACCGCCGCCGGAAACGGAGCAAGCCCGCTGTTTTGAATACCTGGGGATGGTCAGCGGCAGCCGGGGACAACTCCTCTATATAAAAAATACCGGAACCGGCGCGATCCTCACCCTAAAACCGGCGTATGCCGAAGACATAAGCGAAGGAACCTACCGGACTGTCAGAACAGGAACCATTGCGGCTCAGATAAACGGAAAGCTTTACGAGATGAAGCTTCCCGCCGCAAAGGCCGGAGAACGGACCTAGGCTTTGCCGCAATGCCTGAAAAAGCAAATAGGAGGCGATAATGAACGCAGAATTTATCCGGGCGGAAAACATACGCGGACGAACAGGTTCCGCCGGGCCAAAGGAACTCCGCGGCCAATCTCCGCTTCGGAGTTTCCACCGGCTGAGTCTCCGGTTCTGTTTTCTGGTTCTGCTCTCTGCTTTAACGGCGGGTTCCTGCAAAAGCGCTGCGCCGAAGCGGGCCTTTGCCGGAGAAACCCTGAGCTACGGTATGGTCTACGATCACGAAGGCAGTCCGGTAAACGGGGCGGAAATTCTTATCAATGGAAAAAAAATAAGCGAATCGGATATCCAGGGCCGGTTTGTCCTTGAGCTGAAAAGGTCCGGAAATCACAGGGCCGGAGTATTCAAGGAGGGCTATGAACCCATAGAACAGTCCCTTGCCCATGACCCAATGGATATACTCTACATTAAGATGATTAACGCGTCCCAGCTTGCCCGGCTTGCGGAGAATGCCCTGGACCGGCAGGACTATGCCGGAGCGGAGGCTCTGCTGGAACGGGCCCTCAAACTGGAACCTTCCCGGCCGGATCTGCTTTATCTGCAAAGCATCGTCTTCTATCTGGAACACGATCTCCCCCGGTCAAGGGCCGTTCTTGAGAGGCTCCTCGCCAGAGGTATAGGAGGCGAATCCGTAGAGGCCCTGGCGGCGCTGAGTGCGGAAGGATCAATACCGCCGGCGCCTTAAAAACCGGGGCTTTCCATTTTCCCCTCATTATGCCATAATGAAGATCATGGATGCAGCGGGAAAGAAAATATTTATCCTCTATCCCCATAGTGTTATTCGGGACGAGATGCTCGATGTTCTTATCATGAACGGCTATGAATCCTATGTCCTGCACGATCACAAAAGAGCGCTCCGCCTTTTGGAACATTTCCCCGATTCCATCATGTTTATCAACATTGATGAGGGCCTCAAAGAAAAAGAATGGGAAGCCTACATTAAAGGAGTCCAGGAGAACGAAAAAACCAAAACAGCCCGTTTAGGCATCCTCTCCTACAATAACGACCGTCAGCTCATGGAAAAGTACCTTATGAAGCTGGCGGTGCCCTGCGGATATATCCAATTGAAGCTGGGAGTGCCGGCAAGTACCAAGATCATGCTTGACGCCCTTCAGGCAAACGAAGCCAGGGGCCGCCGGAAATTTATCCGGGCCGACTGCGCTGATGACGCCGGCGCCACCTTGAACTACAAAGACGAAGAGGGGATATATTACGGCAAAATCCTGGACATCAGCTCCGCAGGGATGGCCGCAAAAATAGAAAAGCTCGGGTATCCGGTCAATTCAAAACTTAGAAATATTCAGCTTAAACTTCGGGGTTCCCTGGTCATGGTTAACGCCATTCTGATAGGAAGCCGCCAGGGAGATGAGAGCATACGGATCCTCCTCTTTGAGCCCGGCTTGTCCAATGGAAACAAACTGATCATTCATCACTTCATCAAGTATTGTCTCCAGCGCTTTATCGACAACTTGAAGATCTAACCCCCGGAGGTGAGAAGGAACATCCGGTGAAAAGACTAACCGTTCTGTTTTTAGGCATTCTCCTGTCGGCCGGTACAGCCGCCGCAGAATCTTCGGTTTGGAAACTTACCAAAGACGGCGGCAGCCTTTACCTGGGCGGAAGCGTTCATGCCCTGCGGATGGAGGATTACCCCATACCCGAAGAATTCGACATTGCCTTTGAACGGTCAGCCATGCTGATTCTGGAAACGGATATAGACCAACTGGCCGATTCCGGCGTAACGCTGCAATTGGTAACCAGGATGTTCCTTCCGGATAACAAAACGCTGGCAACGGTGCTTAACAAGGAAACATTCAAGAAACTGGCAGACCGGTGCGTAGAATCCGGCGTTTCCATCGAGACCTTTATGAGGTACACCCCTTCTATGGTGGTGCACTTGCTGGGAACCCTGCAGGCCAAAGAGTTCGGGTTCAACATGCCGGGGGCGGATCTTGTCTATGCCTCCAGGGCAAAGGAAACATCCAAGGGTATAGGCTTTCTTGAACCCCTGGAAACTCAGATTGAACTGCTCACCAATGCAGGAAACGGATTTGCCGACGAGTATGTGCTCTGCAATCTTAACGACTGGGATAAAGCGGAATCTGTCTTAAATGACTTTGTGACGGAGTGGAAGAAAGGATCGGGAAAGAAGCTGACATTGGAATTGAAGAACATGAAGGAGACCTATCCCCATGTTTATAAGTCCATGTTTCTTGACCGGAACAACAATTGGATACCGGTAATCGAAGCTTACCTGAACACGCCGGAGATTGAATTCATCATCGCCGGGCTGGGGCATTTCTACGGTCCCGACGGCCTTTTGGTTCAGCTAAAAAACCGGGGTTGTCGTATTGAACAGGTTAAACTGGAACAGGGCGATTAGGGCCGGGCGGTTTCGCTACCGGATAGTTAACACAATGCCTGCGCCGATACGCCAGCCTTCGGCAAAGGGAAGATCTTCCCCGGTCCAGGTTTTATAAAGGGGGAACCATACCCGGGCGTCGAAGCCAAGCATGGTCTTAGGGGTAATGCCAAAATCCATCCCAAATCCCAGAACCGGGTAGAACCAGCGTCCCATACCCCAGAAATACTTTGAAACATCCTTTGTTTGTTTAGAAGCGTCTTTTTTATCCTCGTTTTTTAAATCTTCGGCGATCAGGCAGATCCGCAGATCCGCCGCAGGGCCTCCGTATACCCTGATGTCGAAATTCTTACCTAATTGAAACTTGGCCATGGCCTGAATCCCCAGTACGTTTCCTATAACCAGGGTAGAGCGGTTTTCCTCCGCATAGGGAACCGCCCGGCCTATTTCATAGTTATAACCGTAATGGGTGCCATAAAAATCCAGGGACAGTTCCGCCCACAAGGGGCCGAAAATAGGATAGGCCGCAGCCGCTCCAAAGGAGGGCAGTATCGGCATAGGATCAGATTGAAGATCGTTATCTTCGGTGAAAAAAAGCATGGACCCCCGGAAAGACCAGGAAATGGCGGAAAATACACTCTCGGCGCCGACGGGAAATACGGCCAGGATGAACAGAAGTACCGCCAGAATCAGGCCGGAAGGCCGGAAAATGCTTTTCATATAGTTACTATACTCCATTAATGCGGCTTTTTCAGGAAAATCCCTAAGGATATACCGGAGTTTTCAGGTTCCTCATAAACATTATCGGAAAAAACGGACGGAACACTAGGGCGGAGTAATTACCAAAAAACCCGCGGCGCCCACGCTTAAATCCTGCTGTTCTTCCCAAGCCGCAATAAGGGCGGGGCCCGACAGGCCTATTTTAGTATATACAAAACCTTCGGGAAGAACCGGCAGGGAGAAGCTTTCCTCCCAAATCTGTCCATCCCGCCGCGCTGCATAAATCCCGGCTCCGGCCGGATTGATGACCAGGGCGTACTCCACAGCCCCCCCGGGAGAAAGGCTGCCTGCGCCGCCGCCATTGCCGGGACCGGCATAGCATCCGGGAAGCAGATCCCCCTCGCCGCCGGGATCCGCCGCAAATTGGCGGCTTCCCTCAAAAAGGGAAGAACTTATCTCCGCCACATGTTCCCTGCCGTATAAGGAAAAGGTTCGTTCCAGCAGGGGACTTAAAAGGCCGGGGGCCGACACGGACCGGCAGGGGCGAAAGGCGTCCCGAAAGACCCCGGCAGAGCTTTCCTCTCCGGGCGTTTCTAAATCTGCGCTGCGGTAATAACGATGCTCAGGACGGCCCCCCCTTTTACGGACCAGGTGATAATGCCAGAATCCGTCCTGTCCCCGCCGGAGGGCCTCCGCATCCCAGTCATCCGGCAGACCGGTAAAAGCGGGGATTTCCAAATCCAGGATTTGGAAATCCTCCGAAAGTCCCCAAGCCCGGAAGGCCGGCGCTTCCGCGGCGGGATCGAGAAAAAAATTATCTCTGTAGAGCAGCGTCCCCGGCGTATGCTTCCAAATAAAGGGAGACCCCGCAGTATAATTCTTCCAGGAAGCGCCGTTTGTACGGTAAAGGGCGATACTTCCTTCTTCCCCCGTCCAGGGCAGAACGCTGAGAAAGCCCTCCCGGTTCACCACCAGGATAAGCCTGTCCTCCCCCGACAGCAGTCCCGTTATCAGCCGGGAAAAGGGCCAGGGCTCAAAGGGACTCAAAGATGCCTCTTCGGGGGAGCCGATCTGCAGGGGGCCCTGAGGACCAAGCTCAAACCAGAGAGGGCTCGTTCCGGGCTTGATGATAACCAAGGGCTTTGCCGCATTCTCCTGCCCGGCGGCTTTTAACAGCATTTCGTTTGCCGTTCCGCCGCCCGGACCGGTACAGGAGAACAGCGCCGGCAGTATCAAAATCACCGCCGCCTTAAAACGGTTTATGCGGTGTTTTAGGCGGGTTCCAGCTCTTTTACCACCACATTGAACCGTTTCCGGGGCTTGGTTTAATAACCGGAAATTCAAGTTGTCCGGGCGGTAACAACGCATAGCCATACTATACATCTTTTTGAAACCGGGGAAAACCGCAATGGCTTTGCGCCGGAACGGCGTAAAGAACCGCAGCTAGATCCCCGCCTTCAATTAAAAAATGGAACGGAAGGATGTAAAAAATCCGCAAAAAGCCTATAGTTGAATTATGCGCCGTATACCCCTGTACATAATCGTACTTCTTCTGGGCTTCTTGTGTCTTGAGTTTCTGGAAGCCAGAGATTCAATAGAGGAAATTGAAGGTACGGGGCTGGTGATACGAAGCGATCCTTCAGGAGCCAGGGTTTATGTGGACGGTATAGAGCGCGGCTTTACTCCCCTGACCTTGGGGAATCTGCCCGGAGGAGAGTACTATATACGGGTCCATAAGGATGACCTCCTGGGGGTCCGTTATGTGGACCGCCGTTTCAAAGTTACTCTCCACTCTACCAGCCGGCTGGTGGTTTCGGTGGATCTGGAAGAGGCTAAAGGCCGGATTGCCCTTTCAATAAAGCGGAGTCCCGGCAGCCCCGGCGAAGCGGCGCTGGCCCTGGAACCGAAGATCACCGTAGATGGTAAAACCGTGGACGTTCCGGTCCTCAATATTCCCGCAGGTTACCGGACTATCAAGGTCCGGGCCTTCGGCTGGGAAGAGGCTTCCAAAACGATCTATGTGGAGGAAGATAAAAACCAACTGGTGGAATTTGAGTTGAGGCCGGCGCCTTTTGTGATGAGCGCCGCCGGGGTAAGGCGGGAACGGTTTAATCCCGCCAATTCGGGTTCCCTGGGAAGCGCCGAAATTGTCTTTACCGTTTCCGGCCCCGGCAGGGGGAAGATCAGCATAACCGATCCCCAGGGGGAAAGGGTATTCACCGCAGAAACAGGGCCCTTTACCAGCTGGTCCCAGTCCCTGCGCTGGGATGGCAAATCCGGCGGAACAGCCCTCAAGGACGGGATCTATACGGTGCTGATTGAGGCTGAATCCATATCCTGGGACGGTTCGCCCCCGGTCCGGGCCGGTACCCGGCTCCCGGTGGAACTCGACTCTTCCCTGCATATCCGTCCCCTGACCCTGTCTCCGGGAAAAGCGGGGCTCCTCTTTGCCGCTCTGCCGGAGACCCTGCCCCGGTATTCCTTTCAGGTGGAGGGGTCCCTGCTTTTCGGCAGGGCCCCGGTAATAGAAAAAACCTGGGGAACCCTGCCCTTCTCCGCAGCCCTTCGTTTCTCCCCCATGGACCGGTTTGAAGCTGCGGCGGCGCTGAATGTAATCCCCGAATTTAATGCGGACATGACCGCCGCCGCCGGAGGCTCGGTAAAGTGGCTCTACTGGAAAGGAGAATCCCTGCCCCTGGAAGCCGCTGCGGGACTTGCCTATGCCTGGGCCGGAGAGGGAAGCGTTACCCCCTTCGGCATGGGAACTGGGGCGGAGCTGTTTCTGCCCCTGAGCTGGCGGCCTCACGGCAGTCTCTCCCTTTCCTTCAGCCCCGGCATTATCTGGACCGGGGAAAAGGGTTATCCCAATGAGACCGCCCCCAGGGTCATCATTTCCGGGGGCCTGCTCTTTCAGCATGGCTTTATTACCGCCGGGCTCTCGGCCCGTTCTGATTTTGCCTTTGCCGGCGAAGCCAGAGGAGCGGGCCCGGTCATGCTGGGGGCGGAATTTAAGCTTTTTCCCCCGCCTTCAATTTTTGTTATCACCCTCCAGGGCGGCGTCTGGTTTGAAGGTTCCCGCCGGGGAGGTTTCGGCGGCGTTGGCATAGGGATGATTTATTAGTATCTTTAAGCGGGAGTATGCGCTTTTAATACGGCGGTATTAAAACACATGCTTGAGCCTTGGCAAAACGCGGGCGTTTTGCGGAACTTCTGAATGCCGGAGGAATAATCCGATGAAACTATACAGCCGGGGACAGGTGATCTTCTTTTCTGTCCTAAGCGGTCTTATCGTGGTTTTATTTGCCCTGGGCGTGGGCATTCTACGTTTTCCCGGCAAGAAGGGAACGGAAGCTGCTGCTTCGGAAAAAACGGCGGCTTCAGATACGGAAAACTTTCAGCTCCGCCAATCAGCGGAGAATATGGTTCCCCTCAGGCTTAATACGGCGGATCTGCTTCCCTATTCCGAAGGTGAGCGGGAAAATATCGCCATCTACGAACGGCTGAACGAAGCGGTGGTCAACATCACCACCGAAACGGTAACCATCAACTGGTTTCTGGAACCAGTTCCCCAGGAAGGCGGTTCCGGTTCCGGTTCCATCATCGATACCGGAGGTTACGTGCTCACCAACAACCATGTCATCGCCAATGCGTACAAGGTTTTTATCAATCTGGCCAACGGCGATCAGATCGAAGGAACCGTGGTGGGTACCGACCCGGAAAACGATCTGGCGGTAGTCAAGTTTGATCCTCCTAAGGGATTGGATCTCCACACCATTCCGTTCGGAGATTCGGACAGCCTCAAGGTGGGCCAGAAGGTGCTGGCCATCGGTAATCCCTTTGCCCTGGAACGGACCCTTACGGTGGGAATTGTTTCCGGCCTGGGACGGCCCATCCAGATCTCCCGGCAAAACATAGTCCGGAATATGATCCAAACCGACGCTTCCATCAATCCCGGTAATTCCGGCGGCCCCCTTCTGGATGCCCAGGGCCGGATGATCGGCATCAACACCATGATCTACTCCCCTTCGGGAGGTTCCGTGGGCATAGGTTTTGCCGTCCCCATCAATACGGCTAAACGGGTAGTGGCGGAACTGATCCAGAACGGCAAAGTCCGCCGGGGCTGGATCGACGCTTCGATGGTTCAGCTTTTCCCCGCCCTTGTGCGTTATGCCAAACTGCCTCTCAGTTCGGGGCTTCTGGTATCCCGGACCAAGCGGAACGGTTTTGCCGAACAGGCGGGGATACGCCAGGGAAGCGAGCCGGTACAGTACGGTTCCAGCGTGATCTATCTGGGGGGCGATATTATCACCTCCGTAGACGGCCTGGCGGTGGAGAGCCTGGCGGACCTTTACTCGGCCCTGGAGGACAATAAGCCCGGTGAACGGGTTGCCATCGAGGTGAACCGCGGGGGAAGAACCGTCAAGACGGAAATTGTCCTGGCGGACCGGGAAGAGGTGCTGCGTCAGTAGCCGGAAAACCGCGGACAGCTCAGAGCCGCGCCGGGTGGCCTTACCCCGCGAACTCAATCCGCCGATAATAAACCAATGGGTGTACCTTTTGCCGGAAAGGACCGGTTCTGTCCTCCGTTATCAGGGGCTATTCTTTCTTTAATAGCATTGATCTGTTCTCTGGCCTTCCCCCCTGCCCTTCCGGCGGCGGATGTACCTACCCGGGAAATAGAGGATGACAGCTACCTTCGCCTCTCCCTAAAGAACGCCTGGTTCACCGAGTCCCCCGGCAGGATACTGGCCAATAAGCCTTTTATCCACACCATGCCCGGAGGCGGCCGCATTGAAGTACGGACAGAAACGGCGGGCGGCGAATTTATGGTGATCCTTGCCCGGGAGCGGAACAATACCTTTCCCGGCTGGGCCCAGGGTTCCTGGATACTTACCCGGCGGATGGATACCGGGGAGGTGTCCCGGATTCGGATCTTTTTAAGGAGTGATCCTTATACCTATATTCAGTTCAGGCCCCTAAACGAAGAGCGGATCCAGATGGACGCGGTAGTTTACGACGGCTATGTAATCCGGTCCCTGCCCCTGCCGGTTTCCCTGGACCGGATTATGGAGCTTCCCGTGGAGGCTGTTCTGGACCTGGCGGGATCCAAATTTCCCCGCCGCTATTACGACCCCATGCCGGAACGCTACCGGGATCTGCGGAGCTTTATCGCCAAGGTACGGGAACGGCTGCCGGAGCTGTCCTTTCGGGATGACGGCGCCATTGACGACAGGGGGCGCTATGTGTTCATTAATACCCTGGAGGTCCAAAATGGTCAGCCGGGGCTTAACTGTTCCGGCTTTGCCAAGTGGATAACCGACGGTATCCGCCGGCCCTTTACGGGAGACAGACTGGCGGTGTCCCCCCTCAAAGAACCTTTTGGCAGCCGGACTTCCTCCTATTCTGAAGCCCTTGAAGCCCAGCGGGACCCCTTTTTTGGCCTCGACTGGACCCGCAATCTGGCGGCGGCGGGAATAGCGGTACGGTCTCCTTCCTTTGGAACCTTGGAAGAAATTGAGGTACAGAAGAATCCCTTCGCCTCGGTTATTATGCGGACCCGCCAGGGTTCCTCGATCCGGCCCTATCCGGGTTTTCTGCCCAACGCGGGGTTCGGCGCTGAGGGGATACATCCTCTCCTCTATACCCTGGCCATAGACGAGCCGGGCCACATCTACCTCGCTTCAATAAGCAACGAAATGGGCCGTCCCCGGATGCGCCAGCACTTCCATGTGGCGGCGCTGGTCCCCTATTTCAACGAGTACGGCAATTTCCAGGTGGCGGTATTTGAAAGCGCCGCGGAAACTTCGTTCACCGCCTTCAAAAACCGGTACCCCGGCCATTATATCAATCTGGTGCGTATCTTTGCGGAGGGCTCCTTCGATCCCTAATCCCGGCCAATGGACAGGTCCGGTTTCTCATAGTATAAAAAAATATGAGAAAAAATCTGGATGGGGTCGCCTTTGATTTGGACGGGACCCTCTATCCCAATTACCGGCTCTATGTGCGGCTGCTTCCCTTTCTTGTTTCAAAACTGCCCCTCCTCGCAGCCATGGGAAAAGCCCGGACCGCGCTCAGGACAGAGGCCGCCGGGGAGGAGGCCGCGGGTTCCTTGGGAAAAACCGGCGCCGGCTATGACTTCTACGCAGCCCAGGCCCGGATTATGGCGGAAAGCCTAAAGGCCGAAAGCGGGAGTATCCAGGAGAAAACCGAGCGTCTCATTTACCGGGGCTGGGAGCCCCTCTTCAAAAAAATACGGCCCTGCGCCTATGTGCGGGAAACCTTGGAAGCCCTCAAGGCGGGGGGGCTTAGACTGGGGCTCCTCTCGGACTTTCCCCCGGAGACCAAGGTGATAAACATGGGACTGGGCGGCCTTTGGGACATAGCGATCTGTTCTGAATCAACGGGCCGCCTAAAACCATCCCCGGCGCCCTTTTTGGAACTTATCCGGCGTATGGAGCTTCCCCCGGAACGAATCCTTTATGTGGGGAACAGCCTTCCCTACGATATTATAGGCGCCGCCAAAACGGGAATGAAGACCGCCCTCTTCGCCCCGGCTTCAAAAAAAAGAAGCCTCAAAGGAAAGGCCGATTTTGTATTCTCCGACTATCGCCAATTACGGGATTTTGTGTTAACCTAGATCCGTTCCAACTCAAAACCGCCCCGAGGGAATGAATGAGTTTTTTTACCTTTGGAAACCTGTTGACGCTGGGCATTGTGATTCTCCTGTTGATCCTCTACCGCCAGCTGGACCGGAATAACCGCTCCGTTGACAAGGCGCGGAAGTACGGCGACCGGCTCAAGGAGGATCTTGCCGTCTTTGTAGCCGAAAAGGAAGCCGCTGTCAGGGATTACGGGGTGGAACTGGATGTGCTGATCAAATCCGCCAAGGAACTGATGAAACGCCTCTCCGCCGCTGATGAAGGCCTGGCGGATAAGGCCGAAGCGGTAGCCAAAATAGATGAACGGATCAACGCCTACGACGCCTCCCTGGAAGAGCTGGTGCGGATGACTGCCCGGGTCCAGGAAAACCTGAACCGTATCCGGGACGAGTCCGCCTTTGTGGAGGCCGCGGGCAGGCGGGTTTCGGAGGCAAAAACGAAGCTTGAATCCATGGAACGGAACCTGGCGGATCTTGAATTCCGGTTTGAGCGGGAAAACGCCGAATCTCTGGAAAAAACCGCCGAAGCGGTAATTGCCGCAGTCCGTTCCACCGTGTCGGATCTCCAGGCGGCGGCGGAAACCGTAGAGCGGCAGGTGGAGGATCACCGGGAGGCGATTGATAAGGCTGAAAAGGACAGGGCGGCGGGCATTATCAGGGATACGGAGATGATCCAAAAAACCCTCCAGGCGGCGGTGGAACGGGCCGCTTCCCGGGCGGATAAAATTGAAGATGCGGCGGTGCAGAAACTGCGGGATCAGGCTATGGAACGGATACGCCGTTTTCAGGAGGCGGTGGAGGACAGGCTTAAACAGTACCAGGAAAGCGCCCGGACCAGAGTTGCCGAGGTTCAGGGGCTGGTTAAAAACTATAAAGAAGAATGGCGCGGCGAACATGCCGGGATAGAGGCCAAACAGAAGCTCTACCGGGATGAGTGGAAACAGGATATTCAGGAATTGAACATTCTTGCCCGCTCCCAGCAGGATCAATGGAAACAGGATATCCAGAAACTGAATGTCCTGGCCCGTTCCCAGCAGGATGAGTGGAAGCAGACGGCGGCGGCGGCGGAACTTCAGATCCGGGAAGCGGAGCGCCGGGCCCTGGAAGCTGCGGATAAAAGGCTGGTGGAGTACCAAGACCTTCAGAATGTCCAGTACAAGCAGTTGGACGCCCTGGCCGGCGATATCAAGAAGCTGGACGGGGAACTCCGTATCTATATGCAGGAAACCGAAAACCGGGTACGCCGGGATTTTGCCCTCTTCGAGCAGGATTCCGCCGCCGGCCGGGAACGTTCCGCTGCGGAATTTGCCGCTGCGGTGGAAGCCATTAAAACGGACATAAACGGGGTGGAACAGGAATTGGCGGCCCTTAAAGAACGGGCCTATGAGAACGTATCGGAAAAACTCAAACTCTTCGAGGATGATTTTGCGGCGGATCTTACCCGGCGGGGCGCAGCAATTGACAGCCGTTTCGAGGAATGGCGGAATTCCCTGGAGGGCCGCCTTGCCGGTCTTGGGGAAGAAGCCGCGGCGGAGCGCCGGAATCTTGAGACTACTTTTAACGCTGCCATGAGGGATCGCCTCTTCGTTCTGGACAATCAGTATGTTTCGGAGCTGGAACACCTCAAGGCGGAAACCGGCGCTTTCGAGGAAGGCATCAGAGGTCAAATGGCCCAGGCGGATCAGTCCCTCCAGGCCTTTAAGGAACAACTGGACCGGGATCTGGAAGAGGCCCGCAACGCAGCGGAACTTTCCGCCAGGGCGGAAATAGGCCGTTACGCCCTTTCCACGACGGAAACCCTCAAGCAGCATCAGCGGGAGCTTGAAACCACCCTTAAGGATATGGCCCTCCAGGTTGAAGGGCGGCTGGGGGAAATGGCCGGTATCATGGACAGTTCCCGGCGGGGACTGGATGAATGGCAGGCCCGGTTTAATGTCCAGCTTAGGGAAGCGGAAAATGATGTGGAGGAGGGCCGCCGCAGAATCAGGGAACTGGCTGCGGAAAGCGATGAACGGCTTTCGGCGGTACGGGCCGCCATTGAGGAAGTGCGGGAGGAGTCGATCAATCACCGGAATGAAATTTTCACCCGGACCGACGAACAGTACAAATCCCTGGATTCGGCGATCAAAGAAGCGGACCGGCACATTAAGGAATTTATCGCCCAGACCAAACTTTTCGATCAGGCCGAAGATCTAAAGCTTCACTTGGAACGCCGCATCGAGGATCTCCGCAGTGATCTGAACGGCCTTGATCAGCGCCGGGCCGAAGCGGCGGAACTGGAAACTCAATTCATCAAGATCAAACGCCTTGAGGATGATATCAACGCCAAGATGACCCGTTTCCTTTCGGACAAGCGCCGCATTGAACTTATGGAGGCGGACGTTAACCGGCTTATCGCAACTTCCCAATCTGTGGAGGAAAGGCTGGTTCAAGTTTCCTCTTCCGACGATACCCTTCAGGCCATGCAGGTTCAGATCCGCCGGCTTAACGACGCCCTGGCGGACACGGAGGAAAAGTATCAGCGCATAGAAAAGAAAAATCAAATCCTTGAGGAAATCAACAACGGCATAGACCGGAATTTCAAATCCCTCCAGGAAGCGGAGGAAGAGGTCAGAAAGTTTAACGATGAACTGCTCCGGCTTTCTCTGGAACAGCGGACCATCGAGGATTCCCTCAAAGATCTGGCGGCGAAAAATGAATTAGCCCGGGAAACCTCGGAAAAACTTTCCACCCTGGATACGGACCTGGCGGCCATTGAAAAGAGGATCGACAATATGCAGGTTGCCCGGGAATGGCTTGCCAACATTGAAACCCGGCTCAGTGAAATTTATAAACAGTCCCGGGAACAGGTTAAGCTGATGGGCTCCCTCCTTAAAGAAGAGGGCCCTTCACGGAGCGGCCGGGGGGCGCCCCCCCTTGGGACCAGGGAAAATGTGGTAAAGCTGCGCCGTCAGGGCTGGACCGTAGATGAAATAGCCCGGGTTACCAAACTTGGCAAGGGCGAGGTAGAACTGATTCTGGAAATTTCTCCCCGGGATTAGGCGGAAACGGCCGTTCCGCCATGCCCAACAGGACATGGCGGAACAAATCTGCAGTTACCAGCAGCAGTAACCGCCGTCGATAATCATATCCGAACCAGTCATATAATCCGACGCGGGAGAGGCAAGGTACACCACCGCGCCCTGAAGATCCCCGGTGGCAGCCATCCTGGCGGCGGGGATCTTTTCAAGCCACTTGGGCAGTATGGTTTTTCCCTCCGGGGTTTCCAGCAGCTTGTCCACCAGGGCGGTCTTGGTATAGCCGGGGCTGATGCTGTTTACCCTGATGTTCTGGGGAGCCCATTCCGCGGCCAGGCTGCGGGTCAGGTGCAGCACCCCCGCCTTGGAGGTATTGTAGGCGGCCTGATTCTGGGGGGTGTTTGAAATATGGGCGGACATGGAGGCGGTATTGATAATCTTACCGTATCCCCGTTTAACCATTTCCCGGGCCTCCGCCTGGGCGCAGAGGAACACCGCATCCAGATTCAGAGAAAGGATTTTTCTCCATTCGCTGAACTCCTGGCTGATAGAATCCCGCCAGGTTCCCATGCCCGCATTGTTCACCCCGATAGTCAAAAAACCCCATTTGTCAACCACGGTCTTTACCATCTTGGTTACGTCCTCCGGACTGGTCACATCGGTCTTAACGGCGATAGCCTCAATGCCCCGCTTTACCAGATCATTGGCGGTCTCCTCCGCCAGGGCCAGATTAATATCCACTATGGCGACCTTCGCCCCTGCTTCTCCCAGGGCTGTGGCATAAGCCTGCCCTATTCCCTGGGCGCCGCCGGTTACCAATGCGGTCTTCCCGTCTAACTTAAAACGATCCAGAATATTCTGCGCCATATAAACTCCTTGCTATAGATTTTTGACCTGCCGCAATCGTTTTCCTGCGGCGGGATTTTGTCCGCCTTTAGAGAGGGTTCCGCATTTCCGCCGGAAGACAGCGGTCTTCGGGAGAAGCGGAACATGCTGCGGTCCCGCTAGTTTTTCTCCGGAAGGATAACCACCTTCAAGACGCCTTCAAGTCCCTTTTCAAGAAGCTCAATACCCCGGGTAAATTCCCCCATAGGCAGCTGGTGGGAAACCAAGGAAGAAACGTCAATTTTTCCCGATTCAAGCAGCCGTACAGCCTGAATCGAATTCCGCACCGAAGTGTAGGACGAAAGCAGGAAGAGCCCTTTTTCAAAAATGGTGAAAGCGGGAAGTTCGAGCTTTGCATCCCGCTGGGGCACGCCAAAGAGAAGCACCGTTCCGCCCTTCCGAACATAGGGGATGGTCTGCTCCATAAGAAACTTGGAACCCGAAGCGTCTATCACCACATCGTAGCCGTCTTTTTCCAAGGCATCCGGGGAATCAAAGGTCTGGGCGGCGCCGCTCCTCTTTGCCAGTTCCAGCCGGGCCTTGTTTTTATCCACCTGAATAATCTCACTGGCCCCTTGAAGTTGAACCGCCTTTGAAAGGAGGATGCCGATGGGCCCCGCCCCCAGGATAAGCACCCGGTCCGCCAGCTTAATCCGCGCCCGCTCAACCCCGTGCAGTACGCAGGAGAGGGGCTCCACAAAGGCGCCGGAGAGGAAAGGAAGTTTCCCGGTATTAAAAACCGCCTTCTCCGGAACCACCGCATATTCCGCAAAGCCCCCAGGCAGGGTAACCCCCACGCCGTTCCAGTTTTCGCAGAAGTTCTGGCGGTTATTAAGGCAGGCATGACAGTTGTCGCAGCTGATATTCGGCTCTATGGCCACATGGTCCCCGGCCTTAAAGCGGGTGACGGCCCCGCCCGTTTCCTCCACCACGCCGGAAAATTCATGCCCCGGAATTACCGGATAGGTTCCCAGATACTCTCCCCGGAAGATATGAATATCGGTCCCGCAGATTCCCGAGGCCTTTATTTTTATCCGCACATCGCGGGGTCCCACCGGAGCGACCGGAACGGTCTGTACCTTGGCGATCCCCGGTTTTTCAATAATCAGCGCTTTCATGTCCATACTTAACCTCCATTGACGATTTTCCTCACCTCCGCCAGTTCATCAAAAAAAGGCTTGAGGTGTTTATACATATTCCGGTAAAGGATAAAAAATTTTTCGTAGCTCCGGGATTTTCCCGGATCGGGAAACATCTCTTCGGCCTTAAAATTGACGCTCCTTACGGCGTCGTTTAAATTGTTCCATATTCCCACGGAGACCCCCGCCGCCATGGCCGCTCCCAGGGCAATAGCATGGGTGGGGAAGGGGTGAATCAGCATAGGTATGCCGATGATGTCGCAGATAAGCTTCCTCCAGAAGGGACTGCGGATTCCGCCCCCCAACAGGGTAAAAGTATCAATGGGCATGTGCAGATCTCCGTAGATATCCACTATCTCTTTAAGGGCAAAGGCGATACCTTCATACACGGAACGGAGCATGTGGCTGCGCTTGCTGGACAGGGAGAGCCCCGCAAAAACCCCCCGGGCGGCGGCGTCCCAATGGGGGGTCCGTTCACCCATAAGATAGGGAAGGAACATGATCCCTTCGGAACCGGGTTCCAGCGTGTCCAGTTCCTCCTCGATGCGCCGGTACTGTTCCGGCCCCTGGGCCTCCTCCGCCAGAATGCCCAAGGCCCAGTCCAGGGCTATGCCGGCGCTCTGCACGGTCCCGCAGATATTGCACTGTTCCCCGTCAAGATCAAAAAAATTCTGAATGCGCCGGCCGGCATCAAAGACCGGCGCCGGAGCAAGCATGGAGGCCCATGCGCTGGACCCCACCGACACATAGGCCTGACCGCCGGACGCCGCCTGCGCGGAACCCAAAGGCCCCCCTCCGGTAAGGCCGCTTCCCCTGGTGGCGCAGGCGGCGTCCCCGCCGCCGGTGGAAACAGGAATCCCCGCGGGAAGCCCCAGCAGGGCAGCGGCGTCTTTTGATAAAGCGCCCCCCCGCTCGATGCTCCGTCTCGGCTCGGGAAAACGGGCGGGAGACAAGCCCAGGCAATTGATAATATCCAAAGACCATTCCCGCTTCCCTATATTAAAAGCCCCCGTCAGAGAAGCGTCGGAAAAATCCGTTATCCCCAAAACGCCGGTCAGCTTAAAGCGGAGATAATCTTTGGAATTCAAAAACCAGGCGGTTCTGTTAAAGGCTTCCCGCTGTTCATCTTTAAGCCAAAGCATCTTGGGCAGAGAGAGGTGCTCATCGGTACGGTTTCCCGTTTCCGCATAAAGCCGGTCCTCCCCCAATGCGTCAAGAATACGGGCGCACTGGGAACCGCTTCTCGAATCGGAGTGAATCAGCTCCGGATAGGCTGCCCTGCCTTTGGCGTCCACCGGCAGGCATCCGTTCATATGCCCCGTTAGGCCGATGACCTCCACGGGCACGGCGCCGGGGGAAGAGAGGATCTCCCTGGTTCCCTTAACCGCGGCTTCCCAAAACTGTTCCGGGTCCTGTTCGGACCAGCCCGGTCTGGGATAACTGGTCTTGTAGGGGACCGATGCGGACACCCGGAGAGAACCGCTGCTGTCAAAAATAGCCGACTTAACGCTGGTAGTTCCAATATCGTATACCAGGATTCCGTGCGAGCCGTCGGTACAGTCCGCCACAACTACCCCTTTACCGCGCCGACGACTAGTCCTTTAACCAGGGCCTTCTGGGTCATCCAGCCAAGGATGATGGCGGGAAGCACCGAAATAGTGGAAGACGCCGAAAGCTGGGCCACAAACTGGCCCTGCTGTTCCCGGAACCGGGCCATATATACCGGCAGAGTGGCGGTGGGGTTTCCGGTCAGGTTAAAACCCAGGAAAAATTCATTCCATATAAAAACCGCCACCAGCAGGGCCGCGGAAATAATGCCGGTCCGCGCCAAAGGAATCGCCATTCTGGTCATCCGCTGAAATTTAGTACAGCCGTCAATTTCCGCCGCTTCAAAAATTTCCTTGGGCAGATCCGAGAAAAAAGAATGTACCATCCACACCACTATGGGAATATGAAACCCGATATAGGCGGCAAGCAGGCCGTAGGGCGTATTGATCAGCCGGAACTGCTGGTACCAGATAAAGAGGGGAATCAGCACCGCCACCGGGGGAAGCAGAATGGTGGTGATAAACCATAAATAGTACTTCCCCGCGGATTCCCGCTTCTTCAACCTGCCGAAAACCAGGGCAAAGGCCGCGGGAATCCCCAGGCAGAGACTAATGACCGTACCGAAGAAAACCTGAAACAGAGAATTCCTCAGATACTGATACATGGTGGGATCGCTCAAAACCCTCCGGTAGGTTGACAGCGTCGGCTTAAAGAAGATGCTGGGCATTACCGCCTGCTGCTCCGTCTTGAATCCCGAAAGGAACATATACAAAATAGGGGAAAAATATAAAATGGCAATTCCGTATATAACCAGCGTTAAAAACAGCTTTTTCACAAAGCTGCGGATTTTGATTCTTCTTTGAACGCTTTCGATTTTATTCATAATCCGGCTCCCTTTAGGCATATTTGGCGTTTCTCCGTTCAATTGAACGGTAGATAAGGTTGACCAGGACCAGGGTCAGAACAACGGTCATCGCGGACAAAGCCCCCGCCCGGCCCACATTGTTGGCGCTGAATATCTGCATGTACACATAGTAGGGAAGGGTATAAGAACGGGTTCCGGGACCGCCGGCGGTGGTAGTCAGGATAAGGCCGAATTCCTTTATCACAAATACCAGGCCCAGCATAATCGCCACCCGCATATGGTTCATAATGAGGGGCAGCTTAATGTGGAAGATACTCTGGAACCAGTTAACCCCGTCTATGCGCATACTGTCCATCACTTCCTGGTCCAGCCCCTGAAGGCCCGCCAGAATAATAAGCACGAAGAAGGGCAGCCACTGCCATACAAAGAGGGCAATCACTACCCCCAGGGGATGGTAACTGACCAGATCCACCGGCGCCAAACCCAGGGCCTTGGCGATAACGCCATACCAGCCAAAGGTAGTATTAAAGATAGTAGTCTTCCAGATAACGCCGCTGGCGGTAGACATCACAAAAAAGGGCCCCAGAATGAGGGTCCGGGCGATATTGATCCCCGGCACTTCATGATCCAGGAGCAGGGAAAGGAGAAAACCCAAAAAACAACAAATAAACAAGGTCAGGCCCGTGATTAGTACGGTCTGCAAAAGGATGCCGTAAAAGGGCGGCAGATTTTGGGGTTCGATCTTAAGAAAATAAAGATAATTTTCAATCCCATTAAAGGTTCGTTTTATATCAGGCCGGGACATATTCCACCGCACCGTGGAAAAGATGAGGGTCATCAAAAACGGTATCTGGGTCATAACCGCCACGGTTACGACCGCAGGGATAAGATAACGGTAATCGGTTTTTCTTTTCATAAGACCGCCCTTTGTTACGCAGAAAGATCCCCGCGGACCCAAAAAATTACTGCGGAGCCGCCTGCAAATTGCCCTAATTATAACCTGTTAGGCAACTATAAACCAGCCGAATTTTCGCTGTCTGACGCAAAAACCCGGCCTGCCGTAATTTGAGGACCTTCACCGTACCGGATGATACGGCAAAGGTCCTCCCAATGGCCGGCAACAGCGGGAAACGTTACTTTTTGTAGTTGCCGTCCTTCGCAACCTGTTCAAAGACCTGCTGGGTCCTCCGAAGCGCTTCATCCAGGGTGATATTATCCACCACATAGTCGGCAAGATTCCGGGTCATAATGTCCCCGGCATCGGCAAACTCGGGAATGGCGATGTACTGCAGCCCCACATACGGCACCGGATCAAGACAGGGTTTGGTAAAGTCCAGCCCTTCCAGGGTCTTGAGGGTAGCGGGACCGTAGGGAACCGAAGCGTAGGCGGGGAGCTCATAGGTGGACGACCGGGAAGCGGGGGGAGTGCTGGCGCCGGTGGGATCCAGTTCCAGGGTCTTGGCGATATATTCCTTCGATGTCGCCCAGAGCATGAAATCGAAGGCCGCCTTCTTCTTCGCCTCGGTGGTTTTGGGGTTGATGCCCATGGTCCAGTTCCAAAGCCAGGCGGTATTGGTCTGTAGAACATCGTGGGGGGCCATTACATAGCCAAGTTTCCCCTTGACCAGGGAATCGTCCGCCTCCAGCGGCGGGGCGATGGAGGTAGCGTCATAGTAGATGCCGCACTTGCCCGACGCCATGAGGCCTATACATTCATTGTAGGTGTAGGAAAGTATGTCCTGCTGCCCGGCTTCCCGGAGAACCTTCTTGTACGTCTCCCAGGCGGCCCGCTGCTGGGGGGTGTCCACGGTAGCGTTCCATTCCATATCGAAGAATTTTCCGCCAAAGGCGTTCACCATCGTAACAAAGGGCGCGCCGCTCATGCCCCAGCCGGGGGCTCCCCGCATGGTCATGCCGATAATGTCCTTTGAGGGATCGTGGATCGCCTTGGCAAATTCATAGATCTGCTGCCAGGTAGGCTCTTCCGGCATGGTCAGGCCCTTGGCCGCAAAAAGCTCCTTGTTGTACATGGTGAAGGAGCTTTCGCCGTAGAAGGGAATCCCATAGGGGACGCCGTTCAGGGAAACGGAATCGAACATACCCTTGATCAGATCGTCCCGGTCATACCAGGCTTTCTTCTCGGCGCTCATCGCGTCGAAATAGGGGTCGAGGTTTTCCAGCCAGCCGTTCCTCGCCCAAGTCTGGGCTTCGTAGGGGCCGACGTAGAAAATGTCATAGGTAGTGCCGCCGGAGGAAGCTTCCGTGGTAAGCCGCTGGCGAAGGTCGTTCTCGGGCAGCACCGAGATATTGACCGTTATGCCCTCCGATTTGTATTCGGTCTGAGCAATCTGGGACAGGGCCTGAGATATGGGATTATTCGCCAGGGCGATATTCACCGTTACCGGCTGACTCCCCTGAGATTTACCCCCGCAGGCCGCCAGGCCAAGCAGGAGCGCCGGTACCAAAAGCGCCGGTAATGCCGTTCTAAAAAATTTCATACGTCCTCCTCATAAATTTACCTGTTTAAACAGGATTGAAAACATAGCTGCCTTCCCGCCGCCGTAAAAGCGGAGGAACGCTCAATTGCCCGATAAAACCGTGGATTTATCACAAAGAAACGCCGGACCTCCCCGGAAAAACGTTTGCGCCGTTAATTATTCTACCACCGGAATTCCCCGGTGTCAACATAATTTTGCGTCCCGCCGGGGATTCCCGGTTTAACCGCGCCGGATACCCCGGAGCTCCGGCTTCTGCCCCGGACGGACCGGGGGGAAAACAACACGGGGCGTATTGAAGACAACGCAGGCCGGGAGTAAGACAACGCAAGCCGGGGGTAAGACAACGCGGGGCGCGTGGGAGACAACGCGGGCCGGGTGGGAGACAACGCGGGGCGCGTGGGAGACAACGCGGGGCGCGTGGGAGACAACGCGGGGTGCGTGGGGGACAACGCGGGCCGGGTGGGAGACAACGCGGGCCGGGTGGGGGACAACGCGGGCCGGGTGGGGGACAACGCGGGGCGCGTGGGGGACAACGCGGGGCGCGTGGGAGACAACGCGAGGCGCGTGGGGGACAACACGGGCCGCGTGGGGGACAACGCGGGGCGCCCGGCGTCCCGGACAAGTCATGGTACGCAGGAAACATACTATGAACCAACGAAAAACACTTTTGAGGTGCAATCCGTGGTTTGTTCGTGAAGTTCGTGTCTGTTCGTGGTTATCTTGCTTCAATTCCGGATTCCCGCGCAGGGCCGTCAAATGAGCCGCCCGGCGTCCAATCCGGGTCCCGGCCCGCTCATTGGGCGGACCGCGGGCAATTTGACAAGCGGGATAATTATGATAGCATGGGTCTATGGATTTCCGGAAACCGACCATGAAAGACGTGGCCGAAACGGCGGGGGTTTCTATCTCTACCGTGTCTCATGTCCTTAACGGGACCCGGTTTGTATCCGCCGAAGCCACCGGCAAGGTAAAAAAAGCGGTCCGGGACCTGAAATTCAAGGCCAATTCTTTAGCCCGCAACCTTCGAAGCGGGAAATCCCTGCTGATCGGGTACGTTGTTTCCAATATGGAAAACTATTTTTATGTTAATATCGCCCGGGGCATAGAAAAAGTTATCAATCCCCTGGGGTACCAGCTTATCCTTATTGATTCGGCGGAACAAAAAAAGGCCGAAATGAGGAATATCGAGTCCCTCTATCTGCGGGGAATCGACGGCATCATCCTGGCCCCGACCAAACCCGGCTGCAGCTACCTTACAAACCTGCTGCCCCCGGATTTCCCCCTGGTTTTTGTGGACCGGCGGGGCGCCAATTATCCCGGAAGCTGCGTGCTTTTGAACAACAAGGAGGCCGCCTGCGAGGCGGTCCAATACTTTCTGGGAAAGGGCCTGACCAAAATAGCGTTCATTTCGTTTCATTTTGGAGAAACCGGCGTGGACGAAACCATCGGCGAGCGGATCAACGGTTATAAACAAGCCTACCAGGAGGCGGGGCTTGAAGCGGACCCCCGTCTTATCAGGACGCCGCCGGGGGATCCCGCCGCCGTTTCCGAGCTTCACCGGGTGGAATCCTACTATATTATGGAAGAGCTGCTGGAAACCGGCGTGGAGGCGGTGCTCTGCGGAAACAGCCTTACCGCCATCGGGGTCTTTGACTGCCTCCGGGACCGGGGCGTCAAGATTCCCCGCGAGGTTGGCCTTATCACCTTCGACGACGATCTCTGGCTCTCCATGACCAGCCCCCGGATTACCGCGGTGAGCCAGCCCGCAGAATCCATGGGCGCCGCCGCCGCCCGGCTGCTGATAAAGCAGATCCGAAGGGAATACATTGCCCCCGGATCGCTCCGGCTCAAGGCGGAGATCCTCTACCGGGAATCCTGCTGAACCCCTCTCCGGCCCTCGTCATACAGCCCCTTCTTCTGTATAATAGCGTTGTTCAGAAACTGAGGTTTCCGGACAACAACCGCTTAAAGTCCAATAGCCACCGAGGAGTATCCCATGTCTGATGTTTCAAACGAGTACCAGGGCAAGGCAACTATGGAAAAAATCACGTCCCTGGCCAAACGGCGCGGTTTTGTGTTTCAATCTTCCGAGATCTACGGGGGCCAGAACGGCGCCTGGGACTACGGCCCGCTGGGCGTTGAGCTGAAAAACCGTATTGCCCGGAACTGGTGGAAGGAAATGACCCAGCTCCATGACGATATTGTGGGCCTGGATGCGGCGATTCTGATGCATCCCCGGACCTGGGAAGCTTCCGGCCATGTGGAGAATTTTACCGACCCCCTGGTGGACTGCAAAAAGTGCAAGGCCCGGTTCCGGGCGGATCAGATCCCGGAGGAGAATCTGGCCGCCAAAAAGTGCCCCGAGTGCGGCGGAGAACTGACGGACACCCGGAAATTCAACCTTATGTTTAAGACCCATATCGGCGCCGTGGAGGAAGATTCCAGCGCCGTCTACCTGCGGCCGGAAACGGCCCAGGGGATCTATGTGAACTATAAAAATATCATCCAGTCCAACCGGATGAAGATTCCCTTCGGCATTGCCCAGATTGGCAAGGCCTTCCGGAACGAAATTGTTACCAAGAACTTTATCTTCCGTACCTGCGAATTCGAGCAGATGGAAATGCAGTACTTTGTAAAACCCGGCGCCGATGTGGAGTGGTTTAACGAGTGGAAGAAGCGGCGCTGGGCCTATTACGAAAAGCTTGGGGTCAGGATGGACAGTCTCCGCTGGCACCAGCACGGTCCCGGCGAGCTGGCCCACTACGCCAAAGACGCCTACGATATTGAGTACCTCTTTCCCATGGGATGGAAAGAACTGGAGGGTATTCACAACCGGTCCGGCTACGATCTTTCCCGGCACGCCGAATATTCGGGCAAGGATCTGCAATACATCGATCAGGATAATAATAACGAACGGTACATCCCCTTCATCATCGAAACCTCCGCGGGATTGACCCGGACCCTGCTGATGATACTCTGCGACGCCTACGACGAGGAGAAGGTGGCCGATAAAGGCGGCGGCGACGACTGGCGGACGGTGCTCCGTTTCCATCCGGCCATTGCCCCGGTTACCGTAGCGGCGCTTCCTTTAATGAAAAAGGACGGCCTGGCGGAACTGGCCCAGGATATACGGAACGAGCTGAAAGAAGACTTCTCTACCGCTTATGATCATGCCGGGGCCATAGGCCGCCGTTACCGCCGTCAGGACGAGGCGGGAACCCCCTTCTGCATCACCATCGACTACGAAAGCAAAGAGAACGGTACGGTAACCCTGCGTTTCCGGGATTCTATGGAACAGGTACGGGTAAAGCGGGAAGATCTGGCGGACCGGCTGCGCCGGGAAATAAAGGCGTACAAACGGATATAGGGCGGAGGCCGGAATCTTAGATCCGCGCCGGCGCGGCCCCCGCTTCCATGGCCGAATCTCCCCGGGCCATATTAGGCACAAAGCCGGAATTCCTGATCCGCCCCTCCATGCAGAGCCGGCATTCGGCGGCTTCGTCTCCGGTACAGATCTTGTTGTCGTAGAGGGCGTAGAGCTTCCGGACCGCCCTGGGCGAAAGATTGGGCATCACCACATTGGCCCCCGCCATCAGCCCCCGCTCCCGGCCGTCGGGCGATATGGTGCCCAGGGCGGTGGTGGCGGGGATTAGGGTCTTGGGGAGGAGGAGCCGGGTCAGGGCTACCATTCTAAGGGTCAGCTGCAGGCTGCCTCCGGGATATTTGGCAAAGGGAGTATCCCCCTGGGGAATAAAGGGGCCTATCCCCACCATGTGGGGCCGGAGCTCTTCCAGAAAGCGCAGATCCTCCAGCAGGCATTCGGGGGTCTGAAAGGGGGCGCCCACCATAAATCCGGCGCCCACCTGATAGCCTATCTCCCGCAGGGTAAAGAGGCACTGTTTCCGTTCCGCCAGGCTCATGGCCGGGGGGTGCAGTTTCCGGTAGTGGCCGTTATTGGCGGTTTCGTGCCGCAAAAGATAACGGTCCGCCCCGGCCCGGAAAAGGGCCTCGTAACTTTCCCGGCTCCGTTCCCCAATGGAAAGGGTGATGGCGTGGTCAGGATAGTTCCGGCGGATGGCGCACAGGATCCCGGCCATCCGCTCGTCGGTAAACCAGGGGTCTTCCCCGCCCTGGAGCACAAAGGTCCGGTAACCCAAAAGGTCCCCTATGCGGCAGCAGTGGAGTATTTCCTCCGGACTAAGCCGGTACCGTTCAACCTTCCCGTTGCTTTTGCGGATACCGCAGTACCGGCAGTCGTTTTTACAGTGGTTGGTAAATTCGATAAGCCCCCGGAAGTAGACATCCTCCCCGTAGTGCCGGGACCGGATCTTCCGGGCGGCGGCAAAAAGCTTTTCCGCCTCGGCGGGATCTTCGGTGGTGATATAGTGGAGAAGAAAATCATCACTGAAGGGCGCCGCAAATTGTGCCATACGCAGAATCCCCTACACCCGGAAATCCCGCTTGCCGTTTTCAATATCCGAAAGCCAGAACCGGATCTTTTCCCTGATTTTCCCGTTCGGAATAGAGGGGATTTCCCGTTCAATCAGCTTCCCGCCGGTCTCGCGGGTAAGCGGTTTCGCATAGTCCATAAGGTATTCCTTCAGGGTCATCAGGGCATTCGGATGGCAGCAATTCTGAATCTGCCCGGATTTGCAGAGCGACATAAACCGGTCCCCCGTCCTGCCTTCCCGGTAACAGGCGGTACAGAAGCTCGGGATATACCCCATGTCCATAAGCCATTTGATAACCTCGTCCAGCGTGCGCTGGTCGCTCACGTCGAACTGTTCGGTGTCATGGGGCCGTTCCGCTTCTTCGTAACCGCCCACGGAAGTCCGGGATGCGCCGCTGATCTGGGAGACCCCCAGGCGGATAACCTTTTCCCGCACCGCCTGGCTTTCGCGGGTGGAGATGATCATGCCCGTATAGGGCACCGCAATCCTGACCAGGGCGCAGAGTTTGGCAAACGTATCGTCGCTGATGCTGTTGTCAAAATCGTTAACGTCAATACCGTCCGCATGTTTTATCCTGGGCATACTAATCGTATGGGGCCCGACGCCGAAGGCCGCCTCCAGGTGTTCGGCGTGCATCAACAGGGCGGCAAACTCGTACCGGTAGCGTTCAAGGCCGAACAAAACCCCCAGCCCCACATCGTCGATGCCGCCCTGCATCGCCCGGTCCATGGCCTCGGTGTGGTAATTGTAATCGTGCTTGGGCCCCGACGGGTGAAGCGTAAAGTAACTTTCCTTGTGGTAGGTTTCCTGAAAGAGGATGTAGGTCCCGATACCCGCATCCCTAAGCCTGCGGTAGTTTTCGACGCTGGTGGCGGCGATATTGACGTTTACCCGGCGTATCGCCCCGTTTTTGTTTTTGACCGAATACACCGTCTTGATAGAATCCAGCACATACTCGATGGGGTTCTTCTGGGGGTGCTCCCCGCATTCAAGGGCAAGCCGCTTGTGCCCCATATCCTGCAGGGCATTTACCTCCCGCAGAATATCCTCCTGACTCAGCTTGACCCGGGGGATGGTCTTGTTCTTTATATGATACGGACAGTACACGCAGTTGTTTACGCAGTAATTCGAAAGGTAGAGCGGCGCGAAAATGACGATGCGGTTTCCGTAGAACGCCTTTTTTATCTCCTCCGCAAGGTCATACATGGCCTTGACCTTTTCCGGCAGTTCGCAGGCAAGCAGCGCCGACGCCTCCCGGTGGCTGAGCCCGGCGCAGCGTATCCCCTGCTCTGTTTTCCGGGGCTTCGCCTTTTCAAGCAGGCTGTCGATGAGCTCAACATTGTTCTTGTTTTTATCGGCATAGGCCAGGGTGTCAAGCACCTCTTTGTGGTCGATGAATTCATCAGCCGAAAACGACGCCGGATTATACATGACGGTGTCCTCCTTAATGACGTTTCCCGCCCTGAAGGGCGGGCATGGCCGCCTCCTAGGAGTTTGCTGCGCTTCGCGCGTAAAACCCCTAAAATCGCCGATCAGGCGATTTTTACCCTGCAAACTCCGTAAGGATGCCGGATAATCGTGGGTTTTTATGGCTTTTTCAACGAAAAAAGCCATAAAAACCTACAAGTACAACAGGCTCCTAGGGTCCCTTCTTTTTAAGGCCCCCGGATACCGCGGTCTTAACCGTTACGTGGGGCAGACTGCCCAGTTTTCCCGTAAGGGCGTTGATCTCGTCCAGTTCCCCCTGGAGGGTAATGGAGATGACCGCCATATCTTCCTCCGCCAGGGGGATCCCCATGCGCCCCTTGACGATGCCCTTAAAAGAAGAAACCGTATCGTTAAACAACTTCTGGCTTAACCGGGGCTGCTCCAGAATCGCCCCTATCACCGCTACCCGCTCCATCCCTCCTCCTTTGGCCGCCAAAACAAAAAGCCCCCGGCTGTTCCGGGGGCGGCAATACGGCTCTATGCGTAACGCCCTCGATGGCCAGAACCGTTAACCGCTCTTTGCCCGCAAGGTAAACCAAGTCCACGCCCAGCAAGATCGCTCTCGTCAGGAATGGTTCTACTGCATAGCATAGCGTTATTCGATAAAAAAAGCAAGCGAACAAACAAGAAGAGGGATAACCGTGAAGAGGGATAACCACGAAGGACACGAAGAGGAGAAACCACGAACCACACAAACTACACGAACAAAGAAAAGAACCACGCCGGACCTGCGGTCCGCTAGACACGAAAAACACGAAGAGGATTGACCACGAACAGACACGAACTTGTTGTTTGATAGCTTCGATTTGTTGCAAGGGGTCCATACCCCGGTCCTTTGGGGTGGAATTGTTGATAACTTCTTCATCCTTCCTCCTTCGTGCGCCTGCGAACCTACGGTTCGATGCGCTCGAACCCTAGTTTGTGGTTTTTCCACTTCATTTGTATTTGAGGGCCAAGTTTAGTTCCTGGGGCGGGATTGGTATTGCATCTCATCTTCCTTCCTTGGTGCGCCTTTGTGGTTTCTCCTCTTCATTTGTATTTATGGGCCAAGTTTAGTTCCTGGGGCGGGATTGGTATTGCGCCTCATCCTCTTTCCTTGGTGCGCCTTTGTGGTTCTTTTCTCTTATTGAAACCGGGCCTTGCTGCGGTTTTCTCTTGCTAAATTCCCCCTGTGTGCTACACTATTCCCATGCTTCAAACGGCGGTAAGCGGCGGCGGCGGCCATGCCGGCGGCGTAAAAAAGGCTTTAGCGCAGTCTCTCGTAATTCCTTATATAGCAACGAATTACCCCCCCCCCCCCGTATATGCGTTAAGTAGTTTTCCCCTTCCGGCCCCGGCGTTTCCCCTCCCGGATTCGCCTTTTCCTCCTAACGTTTCAGGCGGCGGCTTGGAATCCATAGACTTTAACTTGAAGTCTTCAGACGTTGTTCCGGAGTTTTCAGAATTTGACTCAGAATCTTCAGACTTTGACCCGGAGTCTTCAGACTTTGACGGCGAGAGCGGGAACACGGTCTACTTCTGCCTGCGCTACGAGAACAGCAAGGGGGAAGCGGGGCCCTTCGGGCCGGTATTTTCCGCGGTCGTGCCGTGAGGGAAGAAGAGGGGGAAAACCACGAACTTGTGGTTTGATGGCTTTGATTAGTTACAAGGGGTCCATGCCCCGGTCCCTTGGGGTGGAGAGAGTCATAGCGCCTTATCCTCTTTCCTTCGTGTCCTTTGTGGTTTTTTATCTTCATTTGTATTTGTGGGTCAAGTTTAGTCCCTTGGGGTGGGATTGTG